>CALUGY010000016.1 GCA_944320295.1 uncultured Bacteroides sp. | reverse complement strand
GCTGTAATCCGCCCAAATCCGTTTTTCCGCCCTTATGTCATTCCGTGCCACCCGAAGCCAAACCCTCTGACCGTCAGTGAGAATGCTCAAATTCGCTTTATTCTGCGTTTTATCCTATTATTTTCATAAAAAATCCCTACTTTTGTTGCAAACTAACAACAACCGGAATATCATGGAACTACGACAGGGCACGCTCCTGCAAGGGGGCAAATACCGCATAGAGCACACGCTGGGGCAAGGAGGCTTCGGCGTGACATACCTTGGCACGCAGGTGGATTTGGACCGCCGGGTGGCCGTCAAGGAATTCTTCATGAAAGACTATTGCAACCGCGATGCAGACACGTCGCACGTCAGCGTCCTGTCCGAAGGCGGGCGTGGGTTAGTGGAAAACTACAAACAAAAATTCCTAAAAGAGGCGCGCACCATCGCGGCGCTGGACCATAGGAACATCGTGCGCATATATGACATCTTCGAGGAAAACGGCACGGCCTACTACGTGATGGAGTACATAGCCGGCGGTTCGCTGCTCGGTTCGGTGAAAAGCGACGCCCTGCGGTTCGAAAACGATGCCCTGCGCTGCATCCGCCAGGTGGCCGACGCGCTGCGCTACCTGCACGAACGCCGTGTGATGCACCTGGACGTGAAGCCTGGCAACATCATGCTCCGCCCCGGCGGCGACGCGGTGCTGATAGACTTCGGCATCTCAAAACACTACGACCGCAATGACCACGAAACGAGCAACACACCCGTGGGCCGCAGCAAGGGATACGCCCCGTTGGAGCAATACCAGGAGGGCGGTGTGCGCGAGTTCTCGCCCGCCACGGACATCTACTCGCTGGGTGCCACGTTATACTACCTGCTTACCGGCCACCAGCCTCCAGAGGCGCAGGAAGTGTATGAGAAGGGATTGCCCGTGCTGACTGCCATCATGCCGCCGAACGTGGCCAATGCCATCACCCAGGCCATGCAGCCCCGCCGCGCCGACCGCCCGCAGAGCATAGATGATTTCCTCCGGCTGCTCGATGCACCCACGCAGACGGACGAAACAATAGTGGACATTACCGTGCCGCTCCCCGTGCCCGACGGCCGGAGCCAACAGCCTGCTCCCGGAAAACCGGGGGAAAAGCGGGGCTTCCTGCAACTGCTACGTAACTTCATGGAGCGCAAGCGGAAGCTGGCGGCCGTCATACTGGCGCTCCTGATAGTTTTGGAGGTGGGCCTCATCGCCTATGCACGCGGTGATTATCATACTTGGCAAAACCCGTTCTTCCCCCACACCACGTATTGCATCGTGTGCCTTTTGCTTTTCGTGGCCACATTCGCCTGTTCCCTGTTGTTCTTCAAAAAGAAATGGGGCAAGTGGCTGGCTGGCCTTTGCCATCTGCCGTTGATGTACCTGTGCTATTTGCTGCTCTTCAACAGCAGCTACAAGGTTTTGTCCCCAGGAACGGGATATACACGTCGGACCGTCGTCTCCGGGCCTTCCGGCGATACGTATGAAGCGGATCGTATTGCCATAAAGCGCTTCGGGAAGTGGGGGCTTTGCGACAGCTTCGGCATCATAGTGCTTCCTTACACATTACCTTACGACGAGGTGTACGATTTCTTCTCGGACAACAAATATTCCTTGGTCAGAAAGAACATGCTATGGGGAGTGATAGACCGGGAAGGAAATGCCATCATCCCGCCCCAATATGAAAATCTCAACATAGGATGGCTACACGACACGGGCATGGTGATCGCGATGCGCGGCGGCAAATGGGGAGCCATCAACGCACAGAATCAAGAGCTGATACCTTTCGAATGCGACTATATATATTCTGAGGGGCCTAACAATTTTGTAGCCAATCGGAACAGTAAGAATGCCCTGTTCGACCGGCAAGGGCACCGCCTGACGGATTTCGTCTTCGACAGCATTGAGTACAACGAAGACAGAGGCCACTTCGTAGTATGGAAGGACGGCAAATGTGGTGCCATAGATCAGAACGGCAAGACGGTTGTGCCCATCACGCACGACGTTTATTTTAGCAGCGAGTTCTGACGGGCGGGCATATTCTTGCCCCGCCGTGGACGAATGTCACGGTTTCTTCGTATCTTTGCAAGCGGAAACAGTCGGCCGGCTTGCCGCTTGCGCCCCGGCGCATGAGGAAAGTCCGGGCAACACAGGGCGACCCACTTCCTAACAGAAAGCTGTCCGCAAGGGCAGAGCCACGCAGAAGAAAACAACCGCCCCCGGCACGCCGGGTGGCAAGGGTGAGAAGGTAGGGTAAGAGCCTACCAGCCTTGCGGCGACGTAAGGGCTGTGCGTCTTGGGTGTTGCAAGGTCGCGTAAACCGGCGCTAAGAGGGCTGCCCGCCCGATGCCGGAGGGTGGACCGCTAAAGCCGTCATGGCAACATGCGGCTCAGATAAATGGCAGGCATCCCGCCGCCCCTCATGGGAAACGGCGGGACACAGAACCCGGCTTACAGGCCGGCTGTTCCTTTTACTATCACACATCAATACCTCACCGTCATGAAGAAGCACATCTTGTACCTTTGGAATTTCCTTACAGACGGCATCTGGCGCATCACCGAAGACGAAGTGACAAAGACCACCTACTCCGCCTACAACGTGATAAAGAGCATCTACCTCTGCATAAACCGCTTCACGAAAGACCGCCTTGTCAGTAAAGCCTCAGCATTGACATACAGCACGCTGCTGGCCATCGTGCCCATACTGGCCATCGTGTTTGCCATAGCGCGCGGCTTCGGTTTCGACCAACTTGTTCACCAGCAAATGGCCGAAAGTTTCGGCGGCAACTCTGAGGCACTTCAGCTCCTCTCCAACTTCGCGGACTCTTACCTTTCGCAAAGCAAAGGCGGCGTGTTCATCGGCGTGGGCGTGCTCCTCCTGTTCTGGACGGTGCTCAACCTGATAAACAACATGGAGATTACCTTCAACCGAATCTGGCAAGTGAAGAAGGCACGCAGCATGTACCGTAAGATTACGGACTACTCATCCATGCTCTTGCTCATCCCCCTGTTGCTCGTAGTCTCCGGCGGTCTGTCCATCTACATGTCTACCGCGTTGAAGCATGCCGAGGAGTTCACGTTGCTGGCCCCCCTCAGCAAATTCTTGATTCGTCTTATTCCCTTTGTACTTACGTGGCTCATGTTTACAGGGCTTTATATATTCCTGCCAAACACCAAGGTCAAGCTGAAGCACGCGCTGGTAGCCGGCATACTGGCAGGCACGGCACACCAGGCATTCCAGTACCTCTACATCAGCGGCCAGCTTTGGGTATCACGATACAACGCCATCTACGGTAGTTTCGCCGCCCTGCCCCTTTTCCTGCTATGGCTCCAAGTGTCGTGGACCATTTGCCTTTTCGGCGCGCAACTTACCTACGCCACCCAGAACATACGCAACTTCAGCTTCGACAAAGATACGCGCAACATCAGCCATCGTTACCGCGAGTTTGTATCCATACTCGTCATGTCGCTCATCACTAAACGTTTCGCAAAAGGGGAAGCCCCCTACACGGCAGAGGACATCTCCGAAGAATGCCAGATTCCCATTCAACTGGTACACCGCACCCTCTACGAGCTGCAAGAGGTGAAGCTCATACACGAAGTGATGGACGATGCGAAAAGCGAGGATATAGCCTATCAGCCCTCCATGGACATAAACCGCCTCAACGTAGCCATCCTGCTCGACCGACTGGATACGCAAGGTTCAGAAGACTTCAAGATAGACAAAGAGAAAACGTTCAGCGATGAATGGGAAGTGCTGATAAAGGCCAAGGAGGAGTATTACAAAAGTTCAAGCCAAGTGCTGTTGAAAGACTTATAAGACGGAAACGAACACGCTTTCCTTGTCCAAGCAGACCTCCACACGCTGGTCTTTGTCCACAAGCAAAGCAAAATCTATGCAGGCTTCGTGTTCCTTCAGTTTCTTCAATACGCCCTTGGTTTGAGGAAGACCAACCCCGTAAGCTATCCGGTCATATTCATAACCGACCAGCAATTCGGCTATCGCATCGGAATAATCCGCAGTCGTCCTAAGATGATTGACCTTCACAAAGTCATCGTACACAAAGCGGTCCTTGTTCTCGAAGAACACGACGCGTTGCTCCTTATAAGCTACGATGTCGGGAATGACGCTCCCTTTGTTTTTCGACGCGCTTAATTCACGGTTCAGATGCAGAACCGTACCCGTGCCGCTCTGCGGGAAATCAAAGCAAACAATCTCCCAACCCGTAGCAGACAACCATGCCATAATGGTTTTCGTGACCTGTTCTTCCGTCAAGCGTCTCTCCATAATGCACCGTCGGCAAACAAAATAGCGTCTGCAAAATATGAATATACCCGAATGTGCTTCACTTTAGAATAAGTAGAACCGTACCTCACCTGCATATAGTAGCGCGGAATCTGTTCGCTGGACAATTCTCCGTATCCCTTGGACAGCAAATTCTTACTTTCAGAAGCTTGCACCGTATGCATGAAGTCGTTGACAGAACACTTCTTGCTTACAACGGTACATATTCCCTGCTCTTCGTCTACTTGCAGTTTTCCCCAACAAAGCACTAAGTTATAACGCCGTTCTTCAAAGGTTTTCCCCGTTCTGCACTTCAAATAGTCTATGGCTGCCAAGGCTCCGGCATAAGGGTCTCCACGAAATGCCGCATCTACCTGATACACTAGCGTTTGTTCACGGCTTCTTAACAATTCACCCACCCGATAGTCTTTAGTTTCATAGCGGCTAAGATAATTCAAGAGACACGCCGTAGGAATAATACGAGTGGCAGACAATGGGGACATTTCCGAATTCCCCGCTTTGGCATTATATTCTGCATTCATGAAACGCCGCCGCTCCATGATACAAGAATCGGACAAAAGCTTTTCACGACCGGATATAATGCCATGCTGCTCCACCGTATAAATAACCCTATTGATTGCGGCAAAGAGGTTTTGCATCTCTGTAGCTTTCGTATCGGGGCACCCCGCATACTTCAAGTTTTGCTCATATCTTATACCCTTATTCCTCAAATGAGTGCTTTCCGAAGGAACAGTACTGCATGAATGATAATCCGTTGGGAAATAGTACAACAAAGCAGGAATCTTATAGATGTTCATTATGTCATCCAAAGATTTAAAGATTAGCGGATTAATACTGTCCCACTTCGCCCCACTATCTTTCCGGCTGACGATTATCGCTTCCGGATAGATATAAAAAGCCGGTACATTGTTTTCCACGGAAGCCGCCAAGCGGGCAAAACGTTGAAATACATTATGTCCTGTCCCCGCTTCGGTGGAAACCTCAATTGAAAATATGGGTTCCATATCATATTCCACGATAATATCCGGTGCATCCAAGTAGAGAATACGCTTTATATGGTCCGGTAATGTATGAAACTTTACTGGATTATTGGCATCACTCTCATATATTTTCCTTTTTACCAACGGCTTTTGTTTCAGTACTGTATTATCTATGACATAATCAGCGAAACTCTCCGTACTATACCATACTCTGTAACCCATAAGCAATAATTATAAAACGTGGAAGAATTTATTAGCAAAAGACAAATGGAGTATCAGTCCTCGGTATCAAGATATTCTCTAATAGCCAAAGCCACAGCCTTTGCTAACAGCGGTGGTACGGCATTACCAGTCTGTACCCTACCTTGAACAATGCCTCCTGTAACATAAAAAGAATCGGGGAAACTCTGGATACGGCAACGCTCCCTGATAGTCAAGCCACGGTTATCTTCCGGATGGCCGAACTGGAATTGCGGTCTTATTCCTCCAGAAACTTGAGTAGGACTTTGCATATCCCAAGCCAATCTGATACGCTGTTTGTATTTTTCGTACATAGGTTGACCTGGAGGGGTATCCCTAATCATACTTATCACATCTGCCGGATGATTAGGCGCCTTATGATTTGTCAAAGCATCAGAAGCTACTCTCCAACGCATTATCCTTTGATAAACTGTTGTAGCGGCTTTGTCATAAGCCGTGGCTTCCCCATTAGATGCCAAACGCGGCAAATCAGCGAGGGCATCACGTACTGTATTATAAGGATGCCTTGTACTAGGGCCATTTGTCTTTTGAATTCGAGAGAAATCAAACTTCTTTTTCCCCCTAACCCCAACAAATACAAGCCTCGAACGAGCTTGAGGAACACCATAATCGGGCGCAAACAATAACTGACTTTTCACTTTCATCTGTCCGGCCCGACTTAGTCCTCTTTCTATGTTTCTGACAAAATTTCCTGTGCTTTGCATACCCAGCACATTCTCTAAAAGGATAGCATCCGGCTTTAAATCTTGTGCAAAACGCAAGAACTCCTTATATAAGAAGTTACGCTCATCATTCTTATACCTCTTCCGGTTGTTCAAAGAAAATCCTTGGCAAGGTACTCCTCCTATCAATACATTTACCCTACGATTGTCAAGCAAATCCATTATCATCTGAGGAGTAACCTTTTTGATGTCACCCAAGATGGTAGAGGCTGTCTTATGGTTAAACTTAAAAGTATCAATCGATGGTTTATGAATATCACACCCCAATGCAATATGGTAGCCAGCCATCTCAAACCCCAACGACGTTCCTCCACATCCGCAAAATAATTCTACGACTACCGGTGCCTCTCCTTCATAAGCCTCTCCTTTACTTACTATAGGTTCGTCTTTCCAGTAATATGAGTTTTCTTGTACTTTTACCTTCTTATCCCAGACGTTCTTCTTTTTTTTCTTCTGCATGCCTATCAGCGCCTCCGTTTCAATAATGATTGTAAGACACTACTTTCTCTTTCGGTTTCCTTGACTTTCTCCTTTTGTCCTTTGCCGGATAACCAATAACGATATCGAGCAACAAACGTTTTCCCATGGGAATACCGACTAACTTCTTTATTTCTTTTTCATCGAACCAGCCTAAAATGCACGAGCCCAGTCCTTCACTTTCTGCAGCCAACGTGATATGTGCAGCAGCAATGCCAATGTCGATTAAAGGAAAATACTTGTCCTTAATTTTAGCTCCCAGAAAGGAAGTAATATTCATTGATTCCTCCACCACCAATATATGCACGGGGGCATCTTTGGCAAATTTGTTCATGCCCAAACCCGCAGTTGCTTTACCTACTTCGCGTGCAAGTTGAGAGTTTGTAACCACTACAAACTTCCAAGGTTGCGCATTGCAAGCAGAAGGAGACAAACGGGCAGCTTCCAATATCCGATCCAATTTTTCCGGTTCCACGGTACGGGAAACATCATAAGAGCGGTCACTCTGCCGGGAAGCAGCTAATTGCAAAAAACTTTCCATTATTTCCTCATTTATATTGTATCATGCGACTGATATACTTGCCTATGATGTCAAACTCCAGATTAACAACAGAGCCTACCTTGATAGCATGAAAATTGGTATGTTCAAAGGTATAAGGAATAATAGCAACCTGAAACGTATCATCTGACGGTGCACATACCGTAAGGCTAACACCATTCACCGTGACCGAACCTTTATCTACCGTGATGTAGCCACGTTTTGCCATCTCTTTATCAAAATCATAATGGAAAGTAAAATAATAGCTCCCATCCGCATCCTTGATGGCTGTACAAACAGCAGTTTGGTCTACATGTCCCTGAACTATATGACCATCCAAGCGCCCATTCATCAACATGCTACGCTCCACGTTTACTTCATCGCCAATTTGTAACAGGCCTAAATTAGAACGAAGCAAGGTCTCTTTCATAGCTGTCACCGTATAAGTATCAGCCGTAGTGTTTACGACAGTAAGGCATACGCCATTATGGGATACACTTTGGTCTATTTTCAACTCATTTACGAACGAGCATTTAAAGGTGAAATGCACATTCTCTTGCTCTTTTACCATCGCTACCAATGTAGCACACTCTTCTACTATTCCAGAAAACATGATTATCTTTATTATAATGAAAACTATCGGGATTCTTCGGACAAAGATAATGAAAAAGATGAAAATGCAGAACAATAAAAAACGGAAGCTTTTCACAAAGCCCCCGCTTTCAAGTCTTCAATAGGTATTAGTCTTTTTTAAGGTAAAAAGATTGTTTTCAGGATAACGTTGCAAATATAGACCCTTTTTATGACACAAACCAAATTAAAAAATATGTCATAAAACATCTTTTGGGGTTTTCTTTTAAATTTGTTATCATTTGGAAGCATTTTCCCGCCACTATAACTGCTTTCCAACATAAACTTAGGGTTGAATTTAAGACGGGTTCAACAAAATATCCTAAATTTTCTCTTTCTCAGAGATAACCTCATCTACATGTCCACTATGTTTCAGCACCTTTGCATCAACAAAAAAGACTATCTCCTCAGCTATGTTTGTGATGTGATCGCCAGAACGTTCCAATTTGCGGAATATCCCTATTAAATTCAGGCAAACAGTAGCATCTCCAGGATTCTTTAGGATGTAATCAGCCAAAAGAGGTGTCGCATTTGCATTGATTTCATCCAACAAGCTATCTTTGGCAAACACGGATGCAGCCAAATCCTGGTCTTCTTCCTGTAATGCACGCTTTGCCAGTTCGAGCATGGAGAGTACTTGCTCTATCATTTTGTTTAGACGAAGCTGCTCTATCAAAGCTGCATCCAACGGTTCCGTATTGTTGACGACAAAACGAGCGATGCTTTCTGCAAAGTCTCCCAACCGCTCAAGGTTCGTATTGATTTTCAGCATGGCAAGCACGAAACGAAGCTCTATGCCCACAGGGTTATAAAGGGAAATGATGTCTTCCACATCCCTGTCTATCTTCAACTCGAAAGCATTCACACGGCGTTCGCGCACTAACACTTGGCGTGCCAACTCACGGTCTTGCGTAAGCACAGCCTCACCGGCACGTTCCAACTGATTATAGACCAAAGTCCACATTTCGTCTATCTGCTTCTTCAGCAAGACGAGTTCTGAATCGATAAACTTTAACATAAAAAGCTATTTTACATTATGAATGATACCTCTGTTGCTACTTTAATTTAAAGGCTGTACAAACATACGAAAATTCCATGGAAAAAACCGCACCACAAACCTAAAGATTACCTGCTTCACGTTTGGACAACGTGCACTTTCCTGTATTTCCCAGGCGAGACACCTTTTTCTTTTGCAAATACCCGCACAAAATGCGGTATATCACTAAAACCGACGAGATAGCCTATTTCAGAAACAGACTTACTCGAATGTATCAGCAACTCGCACGCTGTGTCCAGCCGGTACTGCGTAACGAAATGGGAGAAGGTGACACCTTTGCAACGCTTAAAGTATGAACAGAAGGCAGAACGATTCATCCCGACCTCCGCCGCAATATCGGCCAACGATATTGGATGAACATAGTGTGCCATGACATATTCACTAATCTGTTGCATACGCCGCACATCACGCTCTACCCGGACAGACTTACCTGCAAACATATAATCCTTCGACGTAAAAATAACCGAAAGCAAACGCAACATTTCACACAGCCGCCCCAAGTCGTCCATCCCATTCATACACATTAACACATGGCGAATAATCCGCGATGTTTTCACCCCGAACTTCAAAGCTTCGCATGGAAAAGCCAAACTTTGAAGCCTGTTCCTCAATTCGGGGAAAGTCTTCATGCTATCCTGCACGAAGGTGTGTTTGAAAGCAACCATCAGATAATGGATCCGGCCACTTTCGTCTGCCGACGAAGGGTTATACTTCCAATAATGGTGCATGGCTGGAGGTATCAACAACACATCGCCTCCGGCAAAGGGCTGTAACGTGTCACCTGCCATCCTCATGCCATGCCCTTGCATCACGCAATATAGTTCCCATGCGTCATGTCTATGCAGTTTGGCTTCGAGCCGCACATCTATATGCTGGTCAATGAAAAAGAACGAATGGTTCTCCACTTCCGGCAATTCATAAGGGATAGCCACATCTTCTTCCATATCATCCATTACAGTTTATGCAAATATACAACAAGTATTTGATACGATATGGCAAATAAGAGGCAATAATGCAAACTACCTTTGCAACAACATCAAACTAAAACTAATTAACGCTATGGACTTTTATGATGTATTAGAGAAACGGCGAACCTATCGTGATTTCGCCAGGCAAGAAGTAAGCGACAAGATTCTCAAACGAGTCATCGGTGCAGTATTCAAAGCCCCGACCAACGACCATCTACGGCAGTTCGAGTTCATCGTAGTGCGCGGGTACACGGAGATTGCCAAGGTGGTGGCACCACTTGCCAAGAACATGGCAGCATTCAAAAATCTGGTTGCCGAAGTGGACGAAAGCGGTGACAAGGACAAGATGGCGATGTTTGCCGATGCCCTGCCCAAGCAACAGAAAATGCTCATGGAGAGCGGCGTGCTCATCATACCCTTCTTCCGCCAACAAACATGCCCGTTACTACAGCCTGCGGGACAAAGCTCTCTAAACTACTTTGCATCGGCTTGGTGCGCGGTGGAAAACATGTTACTGGCCGCTACAAACGAAGGCTTAGGTACAGTATTCCACATTCCCGTGGGCGATGAGGTGGAGAAGATAAAGAGCATTCTCAATGTCCCGGAAGGCTATGAGTTCACGTGCCTGCTCACAATCGGCTACCCAGCTGAAGGGGCTTTCCTACCGAAACAAAAGAAGATTCGCATTGAAGAAAGAATACACCAAAATGTATGGTGAACCCAAAGACTCTTACTACAAGAAAAGGATTGTCCTCGTGCAGACATTACGGTGTTCTAGAAACGAAGGATGCACAAGTCCGACCTAAGTGTTGGATACTTTATATATACCAATCGTCACACAAAGTATAGTGAAGTACTGTAATTCATATAGTGTATTACAGTACTTCACATAACGAATTGGCAACATATTACCCTCTTGTTTT
>CALUGY010000015.1 GCA_944320295.1 uncultured Bacteroides sp. | reverse complement strand
GGCGGCACCTATTTCCCTAAATGTGCCACGCGTACGCGCAGGAGAGGAAAAATCCTTAGTTAATTTGCATTAACACTTTCCTCGTATGGGCACGCGCGTATGGAAAAGTTGCAAAACATGTGTCACCCTTGTCACGGGGGACGGACGCTTAGACGTATCAATAACCTAAGCCACAACTCGTTACAAACACGCATCACGGGTGACGGGTTTGTATGTCGAGTTCCAAACTACGGTACCACCCTATCAGCTCCTCATGAAACCGTGCGCTGTCCCGCGCTTCAAGCACGGGCAGGAAGATGTGGATTACCGCATAGTAAGCAACCAGTCGCGAATGGAGCCCTTTTTTATATCCGCATAGGTGTTATGGGATATATGGGCACGGCGGCAAATCTCCTGATTGGACAACCGGCGGCCGTCCACCTCGCAAGTGCGTTGCAAATAGGCTATATAAGCTCCAAAATTCTCAAAATTGATAATGTACTTGTTCATAATCAGCTTAATAACTTTGAAATTGAAAATTTTAGTGCGCAACAGCCCTCTTAAAAATCTGTTAACAAAGGGTAACAATCCCTTAAACTGTCCCTTGCATGTCAGACAAGGGCGTTTGGAAGCATCGGTTTTTATCTGTTACCTTCGCGGCAGATTTTTAAAACAAACAAACAAATAAACAAAATTCTCTATCATGGAAAACCCGATGAGAGATTTCCCAGTCAGCCTTTTCAAAGGCTATACGGACACTTGTCCGACAGAAACCAGCGTGGCCCTCGTGGCCGAAACCATCCGCACTTCTGCTGTCCTGGCCGGGCACACGGAGCGTCACCGGCAATATGTGGAGCAAGGCAAGGCATCTGCCGCCTCGCGCGAGAAGCGTGCCTGCCCCTGCTTCGCCGTGTCGGTACGCTTTGCCGGCGGCAAGGGACGCGACAACATCCGCGAGTGGACCTCGCTCTGTATGGCCGACTTCGATCACATACCCGCCGAACGGCTGAAGGAGTGCGCCGCCCTGGCCTGCGCCGACCCGCACACGCTGCTGGCCTATACCACCGTCAGCGGGCAGGGGCTGCGCATCGTCAGCCTGTATGCCGAAGGCCCCGTGGGCGAAAGCTTGTCGCCGGAGAGGCTGCACGCCCTGGCCTTCACGCAGATGAACGAACACTACTCCACCCTGCTGGGCCACCCCTACGACGAGAAGTGCAAGAACCCCACCCGCCTGAGCGGGCTGGCGTATGACCCGGGCGTGTATTTCAACCCGCAAGCGGAACCTTTCGTGGTAAACAACCCTGCGGTAATCGGCACGCGGCCAGCCAAGCGCACCACAGCGCGCCGTCTGGAGCGCGTGGTACAGGCAGCCGAACAGCAACTGCAAGATGAAGGCCTGGCCTACGAGCCGCACCATCACAACGAGTATGTGATGCGCATGGGCTACCTGCTCAATGCCTATGGCGTGGACATGGCTTCGGCCATAAGCTGGGCCACAGGGCGCTTTGCCGACTACGACGGCAGCGTGGAGAGCGTCATCCGCTCGTGTTACCAGCGCGTGGAAGAGTTCGGCAGTCGCCGCCTGGCCACACAAAGGCCAGAAGGAGCGCAAGGGCGCAACGCGGCAAACGTGGCCGACATCGAAGCCTTCCTCAGCACACAAGGGTGCTACCGCAAGAATGCCGTAACGGGCAAGTGCGAGATAGCCCCCGACGGCAGCGACCATTTTGAAGACCTGACCGACCGGCATGTCAACTCCCTGTGGTGCCGCATGGCCAAGGAGGGGAAGCCGGTGCGTGTGATAGACCTGCGCAACGTGCTCGAGTCGGACTTCGTGGAGCTGTACAACCCCTTCACGCAATATTTCAACAGCCTGCCGTCCTGGGACGGAACCACCGACCACATAGCCCGGCTGGCCTCGCAAGTGCATGTGCATCCCGACAACGACCCGGAACTGTTCGTGCCGCTGTTCCGCAAATGGTTCGTGGCCATGACCGCCTCGCTGCTGCACGAAGACACGGTGAACCACGAGATACTGGTACTCATAGGCAAGCAGGGCATCTACAAGAGTACATGGCTCAACTATCTGCTGCCGCCCCGGCTGCGCCGCTACTTCTACCTGAAGAGCAACAGCCGCAACATGACGAAGGACGATGTGCTCACCCTGTCGGAGTATGCCCTGGTGTGCCTTGAAGAGCTGGACGAAATGGACGCGAAAGACCTGAACCAGCTGAAGGCATTGACCACCATGCGCCAGGTGAACGAACGCGCGGCCTATGCCCACTATAAGGAGGTGCGTGCGCACATAGCCAGCTTTTGCGGCACGGGCAACCACACGCATTTCCTGACCGACCTGAGCGGCAACCGTCGCTGGATGCCCTTCGAGGTGGAGAGCATAGACGAGCCGCAACGGAACCGCGTGGACTACGAGAAGGTGTACGCGCAGGCGTTCGCCTTGGCCGAAGGGGGCTTCCACTTCTGGTTGGAACCGGACGAGCTGCGTGCCCTGAACCGGCACAACCGCCACTTCGAAGTTCCCTGCCTGGAACAGGAGCTTATCCAGACTTATTATCGCCGTCCCATGCCGGGCGAGCGGGGCATATTCGCCACCAACGCACAAATATTGAGCCGCATCGGCTCTTTCGTACGCCAAAAACTCAGCCCCGTGAAGATAGGCATCATCATGAAGCAGGAAGGGTATGAAATCATCCGTACCAAGGACCGGCGCGGCTACCGCGTCGTCGAGTTGGACAGCGAGCGCGTGTACCACAACCGCACGTCGATGGCGGCGTTCCAGTAAATTAAATGAAGAACTAAAAATGAAGAATTTTCCCTTGAGGAGCATGTCATTCTGAGCGCAAGCGAAGAATCTTCCAAAAGTATAAACAAACGGGAGATCCTTCACTACGTTCAGGATGACAGAGCAAAACGATACGGCACATCTTTAGCACTCTATCCCCGGCCTCTCCCCCATAGGGAGGGGAGTTTGGCTTGCGGGGTGGAAATTGTATTATATAAAGTCCATAGTTAGCGTGCTAACTATGGACTTTACGCGGCTAATGTCCATTTCCATTCTTCATTTAATGCGATATGCCATCTTGTCCCGGCAGGTGCATGTCCTTTGGGAGATGCCTCACGCCCCCCTCTTAGCTCCCCCGTTATCGGGGGAGAGCAACATTCAGCATGACAAGTCCCGCAACGAAATTCTTCATTCTTCATTCTTAATTCTTCATTAAAAAAAGTTCTTCATTACCTACGGTTCCCCTATGGCCTCCACAATCATCCTGACCTGCGCGGGCATGTACATGCGGCTGCGGGGATTGGCCCCGGCGGCTTCGAGCCGTTCACGCAAGTGCGGATAATAGTCTATCCAGGTTTGCAGTTTACGGTAGGCCACCTGCGAGTTGACTGCAGGGAAATAGCATTGGGCAAGTTCCGTGCGCCCATAGGCACGAATAGTGAAAGGTTCCATACGTTTGTCCGTCTTAATACTGGTTGCAGGAGTAAAATTACTGAAAAACAAGGGAGATGCCTCGCATTTTCAGAAGAATAATCAACCATAACGGACGATAACCTACGATAACCTACAATAATCAACTTTCCCGAAACAGCGGCTGCTACCTTTGCACAGGGAACGACAGACAGCATGCTGCTTCCAACAGGAATTCCCCTATTTGTATCACTTAATTTTTATGTTTTATGATCACTTACAAAAAAGTCCAAATCACGGGCGAAAACCACTTGTGCAGCGGGTTATGGTATGCCCGCCCCGTGATTAGTGAAACATTCGACATCGACACGCTTTCGCGCCACATGTCCAAGCACAACACGCCATTCTCACCCGGTGTCATCAAAGGTGTACTGGCCGACATGGTAAGCTGCATCAAGGAGCTTATCCTGGACGGCAAGAACGTGAAGCTGGACGACCTGGCCATCTTCTCCGTGGGCATCGTGAGCGACCACGGCGCAACCAGCGCACAGGAGTTCAAGGTGTCCGAACACATCAAGGGGCTGAAGCTCCGCGCCCGCGCCACCGGTGAGCTGAGCAACGCCCAGCTGAACCTGGAGGGCCAACTGCGCGAGGCGCCTGCCTACAACGTGGAAAAAGGTACCTCGTCCCCCGGCACCGGCGGCAATGAGGACACCGACGACGAGGAGAAAGAACCGGGCGGCGGAGAAGGGACGCTGGGGTAAATGTCTTTAATGAAGAACTAATAATGAAGAATGAAGAATCGCTCTTCGAGCAAAATGAAGAATCTGCACCGGAAGCGGGTAATTCTTCATTCTTCATTATTCATTCTTTATTTAAACGATAAACTTATATTTATAATACTAACAACGCCCTGAACTTATTTCCTACAAAGAAGGCAGGAGAAGCCCGTATACCTTGCTCCCCTCCCTACGGGGGAGGGGGCGGAGGAGAGGCACTCCTCCCTTCGGGAGAGGCCGGAAGGGGCTTCCTAATCTTTAATTTTTATGAACACGAATCTTTCCAAAAGCCCAAAGCCCAAAAGCAAGCTGGGGCTTATTTTGAAAATCATTACTACGGTGTTGTCGGCCATTGCCGGCGCGTTGGGTTTGAGTTCTAATTCACGTTGACGGAGATGAGAACCATTACCCTGCTTATCATCCATTGTTCCGCCACCCCTGAGGGGCGGAACTTGGATTTCGAGACTTGCCGCATGGACCACATCCGCCACCGAGGCTTCCGCGACATAGGCTATCACTACTACATCACCCGCGACGGCATTATCCATCAAGGAAGGCCGCCGGAACAGGTGGGAGCGCATTGCCAAGGGCACAACCGCCACTCGCTCGGCATCTGCTACGAAGGCGGGCTGGATGCCGCCGGACACCCGTGCGATACACGAACACCACAACAGCGGGAATCGCTACAACGCCTGGTGCGGGAGCTGAAAGCGCAATATCCGAAAGCACTCGTCGTGGGCCACCACGACCTGAACCCGCAAAAGGCCTGTCCGTGCTTTGATGCAACGAAACTAATTTAATATAAATGAAGAACTAAAAATGAAGAATGAAGAATTACCTCTCATTGGGAACGTGGCTGCGCCACAATTCTTCATTTTTAGTTCTTCATTAATTCACACCCTATCCACCCATCCCTGTACCCACAGGAACAGGCCTTTGCGCTCCACATGCGAGGCGATGGCCACGCGGCGCAGGAAGCGGTAGGCATGTCCTTTGGGAGACAGGGCTTTCACTCCGAAATAGAGTCCGAACGTGCAAGCCATGCCGGCCGCTATTACCGCATAAAGTTGTACATCTACCGACACGCCGCACGCTGCCAGCACACCCCAAAGCACAATGACCAGCAAGTTGAGGGTGAGGATGCAAAACGTGGTGCCGGGATGGGAGAATCCTATCTCGATGAACAGATGGTGCAAATGGGTCTTATCCGGCCGGAAGGGTGAGCGGCCGGAAATTATCCGGGAAGACATGACACGCAGGGTGTCGAACACCGGAATGGAGAGTACCGCCAGCGTGAAGGGTATCAGGCCGAAACTATCGGATATATGGGCGGGATGAAAATCGGAAGACAAGATGCGGGTGACGAAAATGGACATCACCATGCCCATGAGCAGCGTGCCCCCGTCGCCGATGAACATGCGCGACTTGTTGCCGAACACGTTGTGCACGAAGAAGGGTATCACCGCCCCAGCACAAACGGTGGCCAGCAGCATCATGGTGATATCGCCCGCGTAATGGAAGAAAACAGCGAAAACGGCAGACGCCATCACGCAATAACCGGAGGAAAGGCCGTTGACCCCGTCGATAAGGTTGATGGCGTTGATGATACCCACCACGGCAAACAACGTCAGAGGGAGACTCCCCCACAATGGGATTTCACCTATGCCCCACAAACCATGGAAATGACCGATGGATTGCTTGCCTACGAACATGATCACCAGCACGGAAAGTATCTCTACCAAGAAACGGAAGCGGGGCGAAAGGCCCATCACGTCGTCGAGCGTGCCGATATAAAGCATCAGCGTCATAAGGCAACCTCCCCAAAGCAGCCGGTAGGCATTCAAAAAGGGAGACAGGCACCCCAGGCCCATGACCACGCCCAGAAAGACGGCCACGCCGCCCAACACGGGCACAGGCACGCGCTGCAACTTACGGATGTTCGGCGCATCCACAATGCCTTTCATCAAGGCCAACTTCACCAGATAGGGATGAATCCAGCACACGCATAAGAATGCGATGGCAAAAGCCGCGCATGCCAGTAACAATATGTGTTCTTCCAAAGCTTGAAACATTAGATTATCCTCCCAGTCCTATTAACGTTTCATGATTATAAATTCAGTCTTTACTCCAATTCATTATATTCCGGTCCATAATCTACCGGAAAGAGATAAGACAATGCATAGAGTTTTTCATCGTTGCAATCTGATGGCAACTGCATAAAGGTACGGTAAAGCAATCCCTTCATGCGTTCGGCCAAAGTCCAATCCACGGGCCATGCGTTTCCCTCCAAGGCCAGGTCGTGCAGCAATCCGCATACCTCCGGCTGCCGTACAGCCGCCTGCACGGCACAGGGGACGTAAAAGGCGAATGCCTGCCGCGCCACCTTGTCGAATGCAGGGTCGAGGTACATGTAGGAATAGCGGTTCATCACGTCCACACGCTCCAAAGCCGTGTAGAAGTCCGTATCTTTCCATCCCGATGACGGGACAAACGTTTCCGCCCACATGGTCAGCGTGTCTTTCAGGAATATCCACCACCCATCTTCTTCCTCCGGTGCGGAGAAATAGAAGAAGTCGAGTATGCAGCGGCATACATCGGCACGGGCAGCCTCTGCCTGCATGGCATCGGCGTACCGATGGTGGAAATAATAGTCAAGCACGGCATCGGCCGTCTCCTCCCAAGCCTGTTGCCGGGCAGCGTCGGCCACATAGTCCGTGCCGTTCATCAGGTCGTAGAGTTGCACCACGAGGCGGCAACGGCATGACAAGTCTTCTGTTTCCGCCAATGCTTTGGAGCGCATTACGCGAAAGAGTTCCACCGCTTTACGGCTATACTCTTTTAAACTGTGGCCGTCTCCGGACGGAATATCGAGCGTGAAGTGCAGGCGGTACATGGCCATATATACCCGTGCCAACGCACACAGGCGTACCGGGGTATCCGACACCTGGGGACGGATGCCTCTAACCTGGCCGTAAAGCATGGCCGGGGATATCGTTTCTGATTGCAACGTCTGCATTTTTCTCTCCTTACTATAGTTTTTGCAGGAAACACGCGGGGATGAACGATGTGGCCACCGCACAAACACCGGTAACGGCCACCAGCACCCTGCGTTTCCCTTTGATGCGCCTTACCACGCCTTCCACACCCTCGAAAGGGCCTCCGGTAACACGCACCCGCTCGCCTACGTTGAAGATGCGTTCATCGTCGGCGAAGAATGCCAAATCGTCCTCTCCGGAAGAGACTACCATGCGGAACATGTTCATCTCGCGGTCGGAAATGATGGAAGGTATCTTGCGTCCCTCACCATCGGTATACGTATAAAGCATGACGCGCCCCCGCAAATTGGCCTGCAAAGATGCGGCATAGTTTTTTGTGGCGCGGGCAAACATCAATGAGGAAATGACGGTGCGACGTTCCTGCTTGCGAACGCCATTGCGCTCTACCATGACGGTGGTGCAGGGAATGTAACTCTCCCACCCTTCGTCGCCAAGGATTTTCTCCACATCGAACACCTTGTTGAAAAACACTTTCAACGCATACCAATGCAATTCGCTGTCGTGTGTCTCCATTCGGTTAGGCGCAAGGAAGGGATATTCCTTTTATTCCCCCGCCTCCGGAATGCAAATTCCAGCTGCGCAGCAAACAAAGGCCATCCGCTTCATTTCCAGTTTATTCATCTGAATTAGCACATCAGCCGCCCCCTAAACCTAAGAGCCGGCTGTAACCTTAGAACATACCGTTTCTTCGCAAGAAAGGGTACATTCCAATGGCAAAGGTAGTAAAAGAATTTAAATGTGAACCATCGACTCTACACTTTTTCTTTTCGATATTTTATGTAAGTATAACTAATATATTGGTTATCAAGTCATTGTTTGTAAAATTTTGCATGGTTATATAAATGCCATGAACAAGGAATGGGTACTATTTCATTCGTATGTATGACATAATAAAAAAGGAGTATTTGTAAAACAATGTACAACAAGAGGCGAATAGCAAGGACTGTATGCTGAGAATAGGGCACGTAGGCTGACAGAATAATGACATGACTTGTCACCCTGAGCGTAGTCGAAGGGTCTCCCGTATGTTTCTGGGAGATGTTTCGATTCCGCTTCGCTCCACTCAACATGACAGAGAATGATGGAGTACTCTCTATCATGTATTTGAGCTATCTGTGTCTCTTGTTTTACAAGTTTTACGAAAAGTTTTATCAATGTCGGCCTACAGCCCTATTTTACAGGATATTTCTTGGAATGTACCCTTTCTTGCGAAGAAAGGATACTTCCCAGTTCCTCCACCAATACCCTGTTGGCATCGTCCACATCGGGATTTTCCAAGGTTGCCAAATAGATTCTCGTCGTCTTTTCGGAAGTATGGCCCATGCCTGCGCTGATGACGGACAGCGGAACACGGTGCTTGTAGGCTGCCGTGGCCCAAGAATGCCGCGCAACGTATGACGTAAGTCCCACGCTCAACCCAAGCATGGCGGACAAACGTTTCAACTGTTTGTTGTAATAACGCAGGGCCGTCCGGTATTGCCTGTATGCTTTTTCATCGTCCATATCCTTCAGAATGGGAAACACATAGGGGGTATCAAAATGGCCGGATGACAAATAACGGTGCACGATGTCCGACGCCGTCTTTTCCAACCTTACCCGCAACCGTTGTCCCGTCTTCCGCCGGGAATAACGGAGTTCATCGCCGCAAATATGTCCACGTTGCAGGTAGGCCATGTCCACGAAAGCCATTCCCCGTGTGCAATAGCTGAACACGAACAGGTCGCGGGCCAACGACAGGGGTGTACCGGCCGGTAAACGCAATGTGGCAAGGCGGGCAACCACCTCGGCAGGAACGGCCCGTTTGCGTGTGGCAGCCACACCGGTATAGACATTCCTGAAAGGGAAATGCTGTTCCACCAAACGCCGCTTTACGGCTTTGTTATACACAGCACGGAGCATGCGCATGTAAAAAGAGGCTGAGTTAGGAGAAGTGCCCTTGGCATACAGCCACTTTTCGTAAGCCTCGGCCACTTCGCCGGTAAAACTTTCCAAAGACAGCGGGTATCCCGACAAAAAGAGGGTGAAGCTACGGAGGGTGCTACGGTAGTTGTGTGCCGTGCCCGGCTTGCCTTCCTTGACGAGCCTGCACACCTCGGCCTGCATGAAATCGGTAAACAGGCAACTCCTAAAACCGGCATGGTAACGTGCTACCACATCGTGGACAGAGTATGGTTTTCCGGAAAGTTCGAGCGTATGGATGATATGGGAAAAGCGCTCCATGCCGCATGCGATATATTGCCGGAGGACGGGCGAAGCATCGGAAGCCAACATTCCACAAACCGCATCCCAATGGCAGGGAAGTACATGCACGCCGGAGGTGACATAACACACCTGGCGTTGGTGGATAAGACGATAGACGATGGTTCCTGCTTTGCCCGGGACAGTAGAAGGGCGGAGTTTCACTTTGATAGTTGTCATAATGTATAACGGCATGAAAAAAGAATTGTCAATATTTACATCAAAATTACTACCTTTGCGGCGCAAAAATCACACCCATATGAACAACAACCCACATACACTTGGCACGGAACCGATTGGCAAGTTGCTGGTACAATATTCGTTACCGGCCATTGTCAGCATGGTCATCGTTTCGTTGTACAACATCATCGACAGCATATTCATAGGCCACGGGGTAGGCCCCATGGCCATTGCCGGACTGGCCATCACCTTCCCCATGATGAACCTGACGGCCGCTTTCGGCAACCTGGTGGCGGCTGGTGGGGCCACCATATCGTCCATCCGCTTGGGACAAAAAGACATTGAAGGCGCGAAGAGCGTGCTGAACCATACCCTGATGCTTTGCATCATCAACGCGGTAGTGGTGGGAGGGCTCTCGATGCTGTTCCTGGACCAGATATTACGATTCTTCGGGGCCAGTCGCGAAACGCTGCCCTATGCCCGCGACTTCATGCAGGTACTGTTGCCGGGCATGCCCATCACCTATGTCATGATAGGTCTGAACAACATTATGCGCGCCACGGGCAACCCGAAGACAGCCATGGTGACCTCGCTCACCTCCGTGATAATCAACGTGATATTGGCTCCCATCTTCATCTTTCACTTTGAATGGGGAATACGCGGGGCGGCCTTGGCCACCATTATCTCGCAGTTCTTCGGCATGATATGGGTGTTGTGGCACTTCACGAAGCGCTCCACCTTGGTACATCTGGAAAAGCATTTCTGGCGGATGAGACGGCGCATCATAGGGAGCATCTTCTCGATAGGCATGTCACCGTTCCTGATGAACGTCACGGCCTGTATCATCGTCATCTTCATCAACAACAGCCTGCAACGCTACGGGGGCGACATGGCCATCGGGGCATATGGCATCATCAACCGCCTGGTTATGCTGTATGTCATGGTGGTGCTGGGACTGACCATGGGCATGCAACCCATCGTGGGGTATAACTTCGGGGCAGGAAAGCCCGACCGCGTGAAACGCACCTTATTCCTGAGCATTTTGGTCGGCGTGTGTATCACTACCAGCGGATTTGCCATCTGCGAACTGTTTCCCGAGGCTGTGGCCTCGATGTTCACCTCGAACAGCGACCTGATAAACATGGCGGCACGGGGTGTGCGCATCTGCGTGGCGGCATCCCCCTTCGTCGGGGCACAAATCGTGATAGGCAACTTCTTCCAAAGCATCGGCAAGGCCAAACTGAGCATCTTCCTGTCGCTTACCCGGCAACTGCTCTATCTGCTGCCTTTCCTGGTGGTGCTGCCCCCTATTTGGGGATTGGACGGTATCTGGGGTTCGATGCCCATTTCCGACTTTCTCGCCTTTGCCACGGCGGCCGGCGCATTGTGGTGGTACATCCGGAAATTGCACAAATCCACGCTTTCCATCACGCCTCAAACAGCCGGACAATAACCCGCCGGACTACCGGCATTCATATCCACAAGGAAAACAGGACAGTATATGCCCGTTTTGGAGATAGGAACATCAGCCTGAAATGCCTTACCTTTGCCTCCCCGAATTAGAAAACTGAAGAAAATGGGAAAAGGCAAGATTCACAAACTTATGGTACGCACGGGCATTTTATACCTGTTGCTTTCCACCGGAATATGGACGAGCGGTTGTGAGATGATAGACTATCACCCCTATGACGTGCGCATAAGCGGCCCGACGGACATCAACCGCCGGAACATGGCGCGAATAGAGGAGGCGTGCCGCGAAAAGACCACGCTGCGCATTGCCGTGATGGGAGACTCGCAACGCTGGTATGACGAGACGGAGGACTTCGTGGACGACGTGAACCGCCGGGGAGACGTGGACTTCGTGATTCACGGGGGAGACACCAGCGACTTCGGCGTGACCGACGAATTCATGTGGCAACGCGACATCCTGGAAAAGCTGCAAATGCCCTACGTGGTGCTCATAGGCAATCACGACTGCCTGGGCACGGGCGAAGAGGCCTACCGCGCCATATTCGGCGAGCCGGACTTTGCCTTCATTGCCGGACGGGTGAAGTTCGTATGCCTCAATACCAACGCCATAGAATATGACTACTCGAAACCGATACCGGACATCACATTCCTGGAAGAACAAATAGCCGACCGCGCGGACGAATACGACCGCACCGTGGTGTCGATGCACGTGCGCCCCAAATGTGCCGAGTTCAATAACAACCTGGCAACCTTTTTCCAACAGACCATCCGCCAGTTCCCCGGCCTGCTGTTCTGTACCGCCGCCCACGAGCACAAGATGTTCGAACAAGACGTGTTCGGCGACGGCGTGATGTACTACATGAGCGACTGCATGAAAAGACGCTCCTACTACCTGTTCACCATAACCCCCGACGGATATGAGTATGAGGCGATTTATTTCTAAGCTGGCCGTATCGCTGTTTGCCGGTCTACTATTCCTGCCTGCCACCATACAGGCCAGCGAATGGCAAAGTTGCACGAAAGATACCGTCATCGTGCACGACACGGTATATCTGCCCCTGTCCGAGATGCCCGTGTCCGGTAACCGGTATGACAAACGCATACGCCGTTACCGCCGCCATTGGAACGCCTTGATACCCTCGTACAGCAAGATGCAGTTTGCCGGTAACATGGGTTTGTTGTCATTCGGCACGGGCTGGGACTACGGCAAACACAATTGCTGCGAGACAGACGTGTTCATCGGTTTCCTGCCCCGCTACGAATCCAAGCGGGCCAAGATGACGTTCACCGTAAAGCAGAACTACTTCCCGTGGAAGCTTCCATTGGGAGACGACGGGCCGTTCATGCTCGAACCGTTGTCGTGCGGGCTGTACCTCAACACGGTGTTCGGCGACGAATTTTGGACACACGAGCCGGAACGTTACCCCAAAGGGTTTTACGGATTCTCCACCAAGGTGCGCTTCAACGTATATGTGGGACAGCGCATCACCTACGAGATTAGCAAGGAGAAACGCTTCTCTGCCAAGGCCATCTCCCTGTTCTACGAGCTGAGCACCAGCGACCTCTACATCGTGAGCGCCTTCACCAACCGCTACCTGCGTCCGCGCGACTACCTGAGCCTGTCGTTCGGCATCAAGCTGCAAATGCTGTAAGCCCCACAGCCCGTACGCTGGGAGGGGAAACGTTTTTGCAAAAATGGCAGAATTCGCTATCTTTGTTTCACGAAGATAGGATGCGGTTCGGCAGAGTCAATGTAGAAAACTGTGTTTTCACTTGCCTCTGCGCTCACCTTTCCGTATCTTTGTCCTCAAATCCATAGTTATCCTCCTAAAAACGGACTTTAGAACGCTCAAATCCATGTTTACAACAGAAAATATCCTACTTATCGGCTCCATCCTGCTCTTTGTGAGCATTGTCATGGGCAAGACCGGTTACCGTTTCGGTGTGCCGGTGCTCTTGGTATTCCTCGGCGTGGGCATGCTGTTCGGCAGCGACGGCTTGGGCATCCAGTTCCACAACGCCCACGAGGCCCAGTCCATCGGTATGATTGCCCTAAGCGTCATCTTGTTTTCGGGCGGCATGGACACCAAGTTCAAGGACATACGGCCGGTGCTCGCCCCCGGACTTGTATTGTCTACTATGGGTGTGTTGCTCACCACCGTGTTCACGGGCATCTTCATCTGGTGGATTTCGGGCATGAGCTGGAGCAACATTTACTTCCCGCTGACCGTGTCGCTGCTGCTGGCCGCCACCATGTCGTCCACCGACTCGGCCTCGGTGTTCGCCATCCTGCGCTCGCAAAAGATAAACCTGAAACATAACCTGCGCCCGCTACTCGAACTGGAAAGCGGCAGCAACGACCCCATGGCCTACATGCTGACCATTGTGCTCATCCCCATCATACAGTCGGCCGGGGCAAACGGCTGGCAGATAGCCGGTGATTTCGTTATACAGTTTGTGGTGGGAGCCATAGCCGGATACCTGCTGGGCAAGCTGGCCGTGCTGATGCTCAACCGCCTGAACATAGACAACCAGGCCCTCTACCCCATCCTGCTGCTGGCGTTCGTGTTCTTCACCTTCTCCATCACCGGACTGCTGAAGGGTAACGGCTACTTGGCCGTCTACATAGCAGGTATCATGACCGGCAACCACAAAATAGCCCACCGCAAAGAGATAAACACGTTTATGGACGGATTGAGCTGGCTGTTCCAAATCATCATGTTCCTGTGCCTGGGCCTGCTGGTCAACCCGCACGAGATGCTCGAGGTGGCCGCCGTGGCCTTGCTCATCGGCGTGTTCATGATTGTTGTGGGACGTCCGCTCAGCGTGTTCCTCTGCCTGCTACCGTTCAAGAAGAAAATCAACTTCAAGTCGCAGTTGTTCGTGTCGTGGGTGGGACTGCGGGGTGCCGTGCCCATCATCTTCGCCACCTATCCGGTGGTGGCCGAGGTGCCCGGTGCGGACATGATATTCAACATCGTATTCTTCATCACCATCGTGTCGCTCGTCATACAAGGCACCACCGTGTCGCGTGCCGCGCGCCTGCTGAAGCTGTCGCTGCCCATGCCCAAGACGGGTAACGACTTCGGGGTGGAACTGCCGGAAGAGATTGGCTCCGACCTGTATGACATCGTAGTGACCGATGAGCTTTTGTCGCGCGGCAACAGATTGCGCGACCTGAACATGCCTCAAGGCACGCTGGTCATCATTGTGAAACGTAACGACAAATATCTGGTACCAAACGGCTCGCTAAAACTGCGCAAAGACGACAAATTGCTGCTCATCGCGGAAAAAGATGCCACACAGCCTGCTACTGCATCGGATTAGCAACGATATATTTGCATGGCATCGACAGAAGCCCTATCTTTGCGCAGTTTTTTTAACCCGATGCATCATCATTACGAATGGAACAAAGAAAAACGTTCATCGACTACATAGAGCAAAGTATTATCCAGAACTGGGACCGGAATGCGCTGACCGACTACAAGGGCATCACCCTGCAATATAAGGATGTGGCGCGCAAGATAGCCAAGTTCCATATTGTAATAGAAAACGCCGGTATCCGCCCGGGAGACAAGATAGCCGTCTGCGGGCGGAACAGCGCCCATTGGGCGGTGACGTTCCTGGCCACCATCACCTACGGGGCGGTCATCGTGCCCATCCTGCACGAGTTCAAGGCGGACAACATACACAACATCGTGAACCACTCCGAGGCCAAGCTGTTGTTCGTGGGCGACCAGGCGTGGGAAACGCTCGACGAGTCGGCCATGCCCCTGCTGGAGGGTGTGGTGCTGCTAACGGACTTCACGCCTGTGGTGTGCCGCAACGAGCGGCTAATGGAGGCCTTCGACCACCGCAACGCCATCTACGGCAACCACTATCCCAAACACTTTCGCCCGGAACACATCTGCTACCGCAAGGAGAAGTCGCCCGACGAACTGGCCGTAATCAACTACACGTCGGGCACTACAGGATACTCCAAAGGCGTGATGCTGCCCTACCGCAGCTTGTGGTCCAACGTGGCCTACTGCATGGAGATGCTGCGCATACAGCCGGGCGACCATATCGTGTCGATGTTGCCGCTGGGGCATGTGTTCGGCATGGTTTACGACTTCCTGTACGGTTTTTCGGCAGGGGCGCACCTCTATTTCCTGACGCGTATGCCCTCGCCCAAAATCATCGCGCAGTCGTTTGCGGAGATACGCCCGCGGGTGATATCATGCGTGCCCCTCATCGTGGAGAAAATCATCAAGAAAAGCATATTGCCCCGCGTGGACAACAAGATTGGCAAGCTGCTGCTGCGGGTGCCCATCATCAACGACAAGATAAAGGCTTCCGCCAAGAAGGAGGCGATGGAGATATTCGGCGGGTGTTTCGATGAAATCATCATCGGCGGTGCGCCGTTCAATGCCGACGTGGAGCGGTTCCTGAAACAGATAGGCTTCCCCTACACCATTGCTTACGGCATGACGGAGTGCGGCCCCATCATTTGTTCCAGCCGCTGGGAGACGCTGAAACTCGCTTCGTGCGGTAAGGCCGCCTCGCGCATGGAAGTGAAGGTTGATTCACCCGACCCGGAGAACGTAGCCGGGGAAATCATCTGCCGGGGAACGAACATGATGCTGGGATATTACAAGAACCCGGAAGCCACGGCGCAAATCATCGACGCCAACGGCTGGCTGCACACCGGCGACCTGGCCACCATGGACACGGCAGGCTACATCACGGTGCGCGGCCGCAGCAAGAACATGCTGCTCACCGCCAGCGGCCAGAACATCTACCCGGAGGAGATAGAGAGCAAGCTGAACAACATGCCCTATGTGTCGGAGTCGCTCATCGTCCTGCAAAACGAGAAGCTGGTGGCCCTGATTTACCCCGACTTCGACGAAGCCTTCGCCAACGGCCTGCACCAGGACGACATCGAAAAGGTAATGGAAACCAACCGCAACGAACTGAACGCCCAACTGCCCCAATATTGCCAAATCACCAAAATCAAGATACACTTCGAGGAGTTCGAGAAGACGGCCAAGAAGAGCATCAAGCGGTTCATGTACCAGGAGGCGAAAGGGTGAGAATATGCAGCCGGAGCAATGCTTCCGCCCCACTACATCTTAATAATTGTAAAAACCGTACAATTATCCGTAGGAATGTTTGCACAATACCACGGAATGCCCTACATTTGCAATGTGTTTTTCATAGTATTAGATTTTAAGGTTAACAAAGGTTGGAGTACGGCGGTACTCCTTTTTTTATGCCTGTATGTATTATGACGGCACATTACCCGTAAAAACAAACCAATAGTACCACCTTGCCATTATGATTACCTTTCCGAATGCAAAAATAAACCTGGGGCTGAATATCGTGGCCAAGCGTCCCGACGGATACCACAATCTGGAGACTGTGTTCTACCCCATCCCCATAGAAGACGCCTTGGAAATAACTCCCCTGCATGACAGCGGCGGAAAGAAATACTGCCTGCACCAGAGCGGCCTCGAAATAGCCGGGGAGGTGGACAACAACCTCGTGGTAAAAGCTTATCGCTTGCTGGACGAAACCTTCAACCTGCCACCCATAGACATCCATCTGCTGAAACACATTCCCTCGGGAGCGGGACTGGGAGGCGGCTCGGCCGATGCAGCATTCATGCTGAAACTGCTCAATGATTACGCTTCGCTCGGCCTGACGGAAGATGCCTTGGAAAAATATGCGGCCCGCCTCGGAGCCGACTGCGCCTTCTTCATAAAGGACAAGCCCGTTTATGCCGAGGGCATCGGTAACCTGTTTTCCCCGATAACGCTGTCCTTGAAGGGATATAAGCTGTGGGTGGTGAAGCCTGATGTATTCGTATCTACGCGGGACGCGTTTGCCCATGTGCATCCCCACAAGCCGGACATGCCGCTGAAGGAAATCGTCAAACGCCCCGTAGAGGAATGGAGGGAACTGATGGTCAACGACTTCGAGGAAAGCGTATTTCCCCAGTTCCCCGCGATAGCCGCCATAAAGGACGAGATGTACCGCATGGGGGCACTCTACGCTTCGATGAGCGGCTCCGGGTCATCGGTATACGGCATATTCGCGCCGGATGCCTTATTACCGGAAAAGCACTTCGGCCAAGGTACATTCGAATATCAAGGCACATTGCAATAAAAAGAGCGGCAAGCACCCCAAAAGGTGCTTGCCGCTTCCTTCTTATCTGTTCCGTATTTGCTCTCAATACACTTCCACCTTGGCCGCAATGCGTTTCGCCTTGTCGCGCAAGGCATCGAGATCGCTACCCAAAGGCGCATAGCACAATACCACGCCCATGCGACGGTTCACCCGCGTGGTAGGTTTGCCGAAAATGCGCAGATATGTGTCCTCTTCCTTGGTGACTTCCTCCAAACCCCGGTAGTTGGGGCGTTCCTGGCTGGCTATCGGCGACAGGATAACGGCACTTGCCCCCATACGTTCTTGCTTGATGCCGGGTATGGGCAAGCCAAGGACAGCCCGTAAGTGCAGTTCGAACTCGTTCAGATTCTGCGTGCCAGCCAGCGTCACCATGCCCGTGTCATGCGGCCTTGGAGAAAGTTCGGAGAAATATACGCCGTTCTCATGGCTCAAGAAGAATTCCACGCCCCAGATGCCGGCACCGGTCAGGGCACGGGTCACTTTCTCGGCCATCTCCTGCGCCTCTTTCAGATGGGCGGGGTCTATGCGAACGGGCTGGAAGCTTTCCCGGTAGTCGCCACCCTTCTGCACATGGCCGATGGGAGGACAGAATAGCGTCGGGCCGTTTTTTTGCGTCACCGTCAAAAGTGTTATCTCGCTGTCAAAATGGATGAACTCCTCGATTATCAGCTCCTTGATGTCACCACGGCTGCCATTGCAGCCATATTCCCAGGCATGTTCCAAGTCATCGGCACTCTTTACCAACGACTGTCCCTTACCCGACGAGGACATCAATGGTTTCACCACACAGGGGAAGCCTATCTGTGCGGCGGCGGCCTTCAGTTCGTCGAGCGACTTGGCGTAGAAATACTTGGCCGTTTTCAGTCCCAGTTCCTTGGCAGCCAGGTCGCGTATGGCCTTGCGGTTCATGGTGAAATTCACAGCACGGGCGCTGGGTACCACTTGGATGCCTTCGCGCTCGAAATCGTACAGACGTTCCGTGCGAATGGCCTCAATTTCGGGAACGATAATATCCGGTCGGTGCTTGCGTACCACACGTTCCAAAGCATCTCCATCGAGCATGCTGAACACTTCGTACTCATCGGCAACCTGCATGGCCGGTGCCCCGGCATACGAATCGCAGGCAATGATGTACTGCCCCTTACGCTGGGCGGCAATCACAAATTCCTTGCCCAGTTCTCCTGAGCCTAACAACAAAATCTTTTTCATATCACAGTCCTATTTCGTTTAAACTATAAGTGGGAATCCCGGTACACAGATGCCGGCCTCTCCCCAACCCCTCCCCGTAGGGAGGGGAGTTAGGCACGCGGGAAATGCTTCACTATGTTCAGCATGACAAAAGAAATCTGTAATCATCTTGTACGGCCTGTGTCATCTGTGTGCCATTCCCTATAATTCCTTCCTTAACAATGGACTTTAGCCGGCTAAAGTCCATTTCCAGCGCGCTAAAGTCCGATTTTAGAAAAAGCAAGGACGGCTCCGGAAAAGGAATATCCCCGGAGCCGCCCCGTTTGCGCAATCAGTTCCTTGCAGGCAGCGTGGCATAGTCGCGTCCGTAACGCAACATCTGTTCGGCATAGCCTTCGTCGTAGGTCGCTTTCACGTCCGTAATATTGCCGTCGGCATCGGTCACGACCTCGTATTTCGGATTAATGAAGCCCTTGTAGGGCGAGAGGTTCAACTTCTTGTAGCGTTCCAAAACCTCGGCATGCAGTTCGGGATCTACCTTCACGGCATACGTCTCCACCAAGTCGCGAGCGGCGGCATAGTCACCGGTAGACTTGACACGCTGTACCTCGGCCAACAGTTGTCCGAAGAGGGTGCGCAGCTTCTGGTAGTCGTTAATCTTGACATACGTCTTGCCGTCCTTCTTCAACAGTTCCACCACTTTCTCAGGCAGCCCTTTCTCATACACCCAACGTGCTATGAGCTGGCGGTTGCGCATGTGGGCCTCCTCCACCTGGTTGCCCGGCTCTATGCGCACGAGCTGGGTCATGAGGCCGTTCATCATATACGTGTAATATTGTGCCTTGTAGGCATCGGCATCGGGCAGCAAGCCGAGTTCCAGCAGCTTGGCATCGGCCACATAATACAAGCCGAACAAGTCGGCACGGGCTTCCTCGATGGTTGAACCGTAAGCCTTCAGACTGTCGGCATCGGCCCCCGGAAGCATCTTGCCCGAACCATGCCCCAGGCATTCGTGCAAATCGGTATGCAATTCATCCGTCAAATCACCATACTTGTTTATCAACTGGAGCTCTTCGTCGCTATATACAAATTCCTCATTAAAACCGTTCCCGTGGGCTGCCTTGTTGTATGCGTCCGTAATGTTGCCGATGGTAACGGACTTGGAACCATATTGGGCACGTATCCAGTTGGAATTGGGCAGGTTGATGCCTATGGCGGTAGACGGATACAAGTCACCGGCCAGGATGGCAGCCGTAATCACTTTGGCCGTCACGCCTTTCACCTCTTCTTTCTTGAAACGGGCATCTACCGGCGAATGGTCTTCGAACCATTGTGCATTCTCGCTGATAACCTCTGTACGATGTGTAGCTTCCAAATCTTTAAAGTTCACCAACGACTCCCAACTGGCTTTCAATCCCAGCGGGTCGCCATAGTTTTCCGTGAAGCCGTTCACGAAATCCACCCGCGAGTTCAAGTCTTTCACCCACAGGATGGCATACTCGTCG
>CALUGY010000014.1 GCA_944320295.1 uncultured Bacteroides sp. | reverse complement strand
GATCAGCAACTCTATACCAAATATAAGTTGACCGAAGAAGAGATTGCCTTTGTTGAATCAATGATCAAACCAATGTAAAATAAAATGAGGGCAAGTATATAGTACTTGTCCTCATTAAAAATCACTGTTCTTTTCGTACACCTTTAAACGGTGTACCATCTTGCTTGACATCCATGAAACGTCCAGTATCTTTATCCCTTTTTACCCATTGTTCTGTTTTGGGATTATAAACCTGAGAACGTTTTCTCACAGCGCCATTTCGATGTCCATCACCGGACGGTGGATTTGTTGCCATATATATATTAACATTCGGTTATTCCTTTTTTGAGGGATAAAACACATGGTCTTTATCTAAAAATACAGGATAAAACACAGACCCTATGATGTACCCCGCAAGTCTCGGTTTTTGTCCGCCAATTCGTTGTATTGTACCCCACTGTACTTCTCCTGTGATATGAGGCGGTTTTTTGAAATGGCTTGACTTAGGAAAGTCGCCATATACTTTCAACAATTTCTTTTGTTCAGCCTCTGTTCTATTATAGGAACAAACATCGATAAATTTTTTCATGAGGACTGAAAGTCGACCTTCTTTTTGCCATTGCTCGAAAGTTTGTCCTGGAGGACACTGACTGGTATCAAAGTCTTTAAAATTGAAACTGAGTTTCGGTTGTTCATCCTTTACATTCCGCTCACTTCTTTCATTTTCTATACGGCACTCACGGGGTAATGTACTCTTGAACTTATCGTCAAATTTACTTTTCCTGGTTGCCATATTCCAAAATAAATTTTTCCAGATTTCCAAAATAAGGAATCGCACCATAACGTCCAGCAAGATAATCTTTTGAGAACGAAGCATCATTCCTTACACTATTAGCTTGATTTATTTTATATTCAACCAAAGAATACAAATCAGACACCCCTTCATGGCTCTTTTCCGTAAACCAGATTTGATCTCTACGTAACAAATCTTTGCGTAAAAGATTCGTATCATGCGTAGTAATAATTAATTGCGCCCCATTGATATTCATTGAGCTGTGAAACAACTTCAGTAATTCAATGGAAAGTTGAGTATGGAGACTTGTTCCAAACTCATCTATAATCAAAACCCCTCCATTTTGTATAGTATCAAAGAATGGACCAAGTAGAGCAAACAATTTTGTAGTTCCTAATGATTCAAATTTGAAGTTCAATGCTTTGTCTCCAACTTCCTCACCATTAGAGTACATCTTATGAATAGCATTAATTTGAAGTTCGTGTTGCTCAATTTTTTCGACACGTTGGTTCATTTCGGCCGTCATGTTGATACCAAGTTTTGCTAAAATACCGAACGCCGGTTCCTGGGGATTGACTTCTTTTACGCTATCCTCTACATTTACATCCTTGATACAATTATCAACAATTTCAATCATAGATAAAATTCTTTGACGAGCCAAAGAGTCGTGCATAAACGCCCTTACAGTGTAAGCCAATGTATCATCCAACCCAGAAAGAACATTAAAGCGTTTCCTGAACCATTCTTTTATAACCATTGCAACAGACACATTAAACTGTGCTGTCGTAGAAAGAAACAAAGCGTTACTTCTTGTTTTTGCAGTAATGCCTCTTGTACCGTTCATTACTTTAGAATTAACTTTAATGTTCTGCCCTTCGCGCTTGAAACAATAACTTTCTTTCGTGCTGCCTTTGAGCAATACGTAAAGCCATTCTGTTAGCACCTTTCCTTGAAATATCTCAAAACCAAATCTATATCGCAATTCGTTGCAAATAAAAATCATTTGCATTGATATTGGCTGTTCTACACAATCAACATCAAAATGGTAATATAATTGCGAAAGATTCTTAACGAGCGTTTCATCAACAAATGAGCGTAGCACCATTGTCCTGAAAGAATTCATAGCAGTGATTACTGTACTTTTTCCAGAACCATTTGCACCATATATAGCCGCCGTCCTAAGTATACGCTTACCGTTCCCAGTAATCGAAACATTAGAATAATCTTTGTCTGTTTCACACTCTTTTACCGTAGTACTTGCGAGCATACTGAAAGTAGCTTCATTCTTATAAGACATGAAGTTCTTTACTGTAAAATCTATTAGCATAGTTCATTTGTCATTTTTCCCCTACAAAGATAGAAAATTTAGTTCATATATCTATGATTTTTGTGATTTTTTCTCAAAAAGCTAATTTATATACTCAAAAACCATTTGAATTACATGTTAAAAATGGAGGGGATTATCTATTCATAACATTTGGGCAAATTTTTGAAAACAAAGCCTGAGGGTCAAAACTTTAAAATTTACAAAACTGATAATTGATAAAATGATAAATCAGGAAGAAGTGCAGAGTAGTTTGTTCCAGCAAATTGTGAAGTTGATGGATTTGTTGTGTACCAAATACATGAAAGCCGTCATTACAGATGAAGGTATCCAACGGATAGGGATATTGCACCCGCTGCGTGAAGCTTTGCGTGAGGCGTTATTGAATGCCTGCATTAACAAAGAATACAAGCAATTCACCCATACAAATTCGTATGTACAAGAACAAACCGAAGATTATCGATGCAGGCATATTGCCCGATGGCTGGACTGTGGATACATTGTTCTCTTCACACGGAAGGCAGCCTTACACTCCTAATATTGCCAATATGTTCTTCCGCGCGGGTGAGATTGAGGCATGGGAACGTGGTATTGAATGTATAAGAATGATGGCTTCTCCATACCTGAATTCCGCTATGATGCTTCTGGTATATGGACATTTTTAAGCTTGAATATCCGAAAAGGGCAACAAGCCAAAGCGACCAAAATACGACCCAAAAGCTAACGGAACAGCAGTAGGCAATACTGTTATTCTTAAAGGAACATCCAAAAGTATAACCCGAAAGGAGATAAGCGAGAACCTTTCTAATATTACAGAAGATGGTGTAAAATACAATCTTTCCCGGCTTCAAGAACTTGGCTTGTTGAAACGTATGGGAGGTAGGAAGCATGAATATTGGCAAATTATAGAATAAAGGAAAAAAATGTCTATGGTGGTTCGCATGACTTTGATGATAAAAAGACTATCTTTGCAGCAGGAAACCTCCACGCAAACTTATGCAAAATACAGCAAGCTTCCGGTGGAGCAATAGCGGGAGATTATGCTACTTGCAGAAAGATAAATCAAAGATATTCAGCCATTTGAATCAATAGTTCGATTCCTGGTGGCACCACTTGAAAGGAAGAGAGCTACATTTTTGTAGCTCTCTTCCTTTATTATTCTTAGCAGCCTCAAAACACTTCAATTGTAATGCATAGGGGCTTGTGGCTAAGTTGGGAGTTAAGCTGTGGGGAGTGTGTGGGGAGGTGCGTGTTTTTCTTCTTTTTATTCTTTCTTCGTTTAACAAATATTTCTGCCTTACAGTCTGCTTGATCCCGAAAAAAAGGCTTCCTTTGCAAAAGATATTCCGATGACATGAAGAAATTTATCCTAAGCATGCTGCTGGCTGTCATGACGGTGTACGTGTCGTATGCCCAAGAAGCGGCTGACTCCATCACTATGGGCGATGCCCAAACTGAAGCCGCAGCTGCAAAGGCGGCCCGCAAGCAGAAAGCGGCCGATCGTAACTTTCACTACAACATATTGGGCGGGCCGAGTTATTCGCCCGACTTCGGCCTGTTGGTAGGGGGGAGCGCCTTGATGACGTTCAGCCTTGCCCCGCAAGATACCGTGTTGCCGCGTTCGGTGGTGCCTATGGCATTGGCCTTCATGTTCGACGGGGGCATCAACATCTTTTCCAAACCGCAACTGTTTTTCAAGCACGACCGTTTCCGCATCTTCGGGAAGTTCAGCTACAAGAACACGGTGGAGAACTTCTATGGCATCGGCTACTCCACCAACAAGGACTACGTGCGTAGCGACTCCACCAGCCAGTACCGTTACAGCGGCGTGCAAATCAATCCGTGGTTTTTGTTCCGCTTGGGCAATAGCAACTTCTTTGCCGGACCGCAGGTGGATATATTGTATGACCACTTTACCTCTCCCGGCAAGCATTTGGTGGAGGAACCCTCGTACCAGGCAGCTGGAGGGGGCGCGCACGGTTATAAGAACTTCAACGCCGGTTTAGGCTTTCTTTTGACCTATGACAGCCGGGACGTTCCGGCCAATGCCTACAAGGGTGTGTATCTGGACTTCCGGGGGATGATGTACCACAAGATATTCGGCAGCCAAAAGGACTTTTACCGCTTGGAACTGGACTACCGCCAGTATAAACAGGTGGGCAAGAGGCGTGTGCTGGCATGGACGGCGCAGTCCAAGAACGTGTTCGGAAGTGATATCCCCCTGACCCAGTACTCTTTGGCGGGCACTCCTTTTGACCTGCGCGGTTACTACATGGGGCAGTACCGCGACAAGTCGGCGCACTTGGTGATGGCCGAGTACCGCCACATGTTCAATACCGACAAGGAGACGTGGTTGCAGCGTATCATCAACCATCTGGGTTTCGTGGCGTGGGCCGGTTGTGGCTTCATGGGTCCGAATCCGGCCAAGATAGAGGGCGTGTTGCCCAATTATGGCGTGGGACTGCGCATCGAGGTGCAGCCGCGCATGAACGTACGCCTCGACCTGGGCAAGAACACCGTGAACGACCAGACCCTGTTTTACTTCAACATGACGGAGGCATTCTGAGCCGTCCGTATTTCCGACGGGCAGGCAAGGGTATAAAAAAGCGGGAGGAGCTTTCTGCAAGCTTCTCCCGCTTAATTTTTCTCTGCAAGCAACGCGCGGTTACTTACGCAGGCCAAGTGCCTTCACGATGCTACGGTAGCGCTCGATGTCGCGCTCCTTCAGGTAGTCCAACAGCGCGCGGCGTTTTCCTACCAGCTTGGTCAAGGCCCTTTCAGTAGTATAATCTTTTCTGTTGAGCTTCAGGTGCTCAGTCAGATGGGCAATACGGTAGGAGAACAAAGCTATCTGCGATTCTGCCGATCCAGTATCAGAGTTGGACTTTCCGTACTTGCCGAAGATTTCTTGCTTTTTAACAGCGTCTAAATACATAATGTGTTGAATTAATTGTTTAAAGATATCTCTTTCGAGGGCGCAAAGTTAGGCATTGTTTTCCATATGGCAATGTGTTTCATCGGAAAATGTGCGCCGGGCGGATGTTTTTTGTCGGAAAGGGGCGTGTGGTTGCTTTCGCCGGGCCTTGTGCGGCGTTCCCTTTGCCGTGCCTGTCCGTTTCACGGTTGTTCCGGCCTGTGCAGCCGCGTCATGTCCACTCCTTCCAGCCGCAGCAGTCGTTCCTTGATATCCAGTCCCCCGGCGTAACCCGTCAGGCTGCCATTGGTGCCCACCACGCGGTGGCAGGGCACGAAGATGCTCACGGGGTTGTGCCCCACCGCGCCTCCCACGGCCTGTGCGGACATGTGCGGCTTGCCCGCCAGCCGGGCCATTTGGCGGGCGATGTCGCCGTAGGTCACGGTCTCCCCGTAGGGGATGTGCTTCAGGATGTCCCACACGGCCATGCGGAACGGGGTGCCGTGCAGGCGGACGGGCGGTGTGGCACCCGGATTGCGGCCCGCGAAGTAACGGTCGAGCCACTCGCGGCATTGCCGGAACAAGGGCAGGTCGGCTTCCGCGTGGATGCCGTGCAGGGTGGAGGCAAAGTACTTCTGCCCCTCGAACCACACGCCTGTGAGCGCGTCGCCGTCGGCGGCGAGGGTCAGGCTTCCCAACGGGGAAGGATAAACGGATGTGTACAACATAGGCAAGTTTGTTGGCTTGTGCAAAGGTAGTTTTTTCCGGACAAAACGTCCTTTTTCGGGCGGTATTTTGCGCGTTTGTCCGCAACGTGTTCCGAGCGCGGACGCAACGCGTTGCGAGCACGACCGCAACATGTTCGGAGTAAACGCGCAACACGTTGCGCGGAAAACGCCTGTCCGTCCCCGGAAAACGGGGTGTGGAATTAATCTGTCTTTTTATTGCCCTTTCGTTTTATTTGCTTACTTTTACGGCCGTTTACGAAACAAATAGAAGCATTAGTTTAATATGAAACGGATTTTTCTTACAATATTCGCTCTTTCAGCTTTCGTTTTGTCGGAAGCGCAAACCCTGACCGGAAAGCTTACGGACGAAAACGGCGGGCCGCTGGCCTACGCCAATGTGGTGTTGCTTTCGCTGCCCGATTCGGCCTTCGTGACGGGGACTGTGAGCGGCGAAGACGGCGCATTCTCCCTGCAAGCCGACGGGCGGGGACGGTTGCTGCGCGTGTCGTCCATAGGATACGCCACGCTGTATCGGGAGTGTGGCGAGGGTACATCGGTGGGCACGCTGCGGCTTGCGCCGGACGCGCAGATGCTGGGCGAGGTGGTGGTGAAGGCCGACCTGCCCCGGATGCGTGTGAAGGGCGATGCCGTGGTGACCACCGTGCAGGGCAGCGTGCTGGAGAAGGCCGGCACGGGCAACGACCTGCTGGATAAAATCCCCGGCCTGTCCGCCGAAGAGGGCGAGGTGAACGTGTTCGGCAGCGGCGTGGCCGAAGTGTACATCAACGGCCGCAAGATGCGCGACCCCTCGGAGCTCGACCAGCTGGAGTCGGACAACATCAAGTCCGTCGAGGTGGTGCGCAACCCCGGTGCGCGTTACGATGCCTCGGTGGCCGCCGTGGTGCGCATTTTCACTAAGAAAGCACAGGGCGAGGGCTTCGGCTTCAACAACCGCTTCAGCACCAACTACCGCTACGCCTGGTCCACGCTCGACCAGTTCAACTTCAACTACCGCAAAGGCGGCTTCGACCTTGGCGGGATGCTCTTCGGAGCAGACTCGCGTGGCGAGGACAACAAAGGGCTGGTGCAGGAAACGCACCTCGACAAGACGTGGCGACAGGTGTCCGACCTAAGCACCAAGTATCACAGCCAAACCCTGTCGGGCATGCTGTCGCTCAACTACCAGCTTGGCGAGAACCACTACATGGGCGCCCGCTACGACTACGACCGCGAGCCGCTGGACGCGTGGAACATCCTGCCCTTGCCCACGTCGATCTACCAAGACGACGCGCTCTACGAGGAGAGCGTGAGCCAAGGCACCATGTGGGGACAGAGCACCTCGCACGCGCTCAACGCCTACTATAACGGACGGGCCGGCGACTGGAACATAGACTTCAACGCCGACGGCCTGTGGAGCGACAACTACACGCGGCAGAACATGCTGGAGGCCGTGACAGACGCCGCCGGCAACAAGGTGGAGCAACCCGTCAACAGCCTCGACCTGTCCGAGAGCCGCCTCTACGCCGCCAAGCTGGTGGTGAGCCATCCGCTTTGGGGCGGCAACTTCTCCTTTGGCGGGGAGTACACCTACTCCAGCCGCTTGAACCGCTACGCCAACGCCGAGGGCATCCTGAAAGACGCCGACAGCGACATCCGCGAGAACGCCGTGGCCGTCTTTGCCGAATACGCGCGTAGCTTCGGCAACTTGCAGGCGCAGGCGGGTGTGCGCTACGAGCACATGGCATCCGACTACTACGAGGCAGGAGTGTTGGTGGACGCGCAGAGCCGCACGTACGACAACGTGTTCCCCACACTCTCGCTGTCCCTTCCGGTGGGCAAGACGCAATGGCAGCTGGCCTATTCCTCCAAGATTATCCGCCCGTCGTATTATATGCTGCGCAGCAGCGTCACCTATGCCAACCGTTATACCTACGAGAGCGGCAACCCGCTCCTGCAGCCCTCCATCTTGCACCGCCTGTCGCTCGGCGGATCTTACAAGTGGGTCTACTTCAATGCAGGGTATACCCACCTCAAGGACGGCTTCCTCCAGACCTGCGTCCAGTATTCGGAGGACAATCCCGCCGTCTCGCTGCTGACCATAGTCAACACGCGTGCCCTCGACAACCTCTACCTCACGCTGTCGCTCTCGCCCACCATCGGCATCTGGACGCCGCAGTTCACCGCCATGTGCTTGCAGCAATGGTTCCTGGTGGGCACGCCTGCCGGGACGGAGAACTTCAACTCCCCCATAGGCAGCTTCTCGCTGAACAACCACTTCCGCCTGCCTGCCGGCTTCCTGCTCGACGTGGACTTCCGTGCCGACACGCGGGGTGAGAACGAGAACGCCCGCCTGTACGAAGCAGCCTGGTGTGCTGACGTGTCGCTCTCCAAGACATTCTTCAACGAACGGCTCAGCCTGCAACTCCAGGGTACCGACCTTTTTAACTCGGCACAAGCCATGGGCTCCATGTACAACGGAAACCGCCTGATGGTGTTCGACCAGGAGTCGCGCCGCCGCGTCCGGCTGACGTTGCGCTACAAGTTCAACGCGGCCAAGAGCAAGTATCGTGGCACCGGGGCCGGACAGGAACAGCGGAGCCGCATGTAGCGGGAGGAGGCGCCGGGTACGTCCGCCGTCTCTGTTGCTTTTTGCTAATGAATGACTTATTATCGCGATTTTTGCACTATCTTTGCACCCCGAAATAATAGGTATTACGTATGCAAAACATCAGAAACATTGCCATCATAGCCCACGTGGACCATGGCAAGACGACGCTTGTAGACAAGATGCTCTTGGCGGGCAACCTTTTCCGCAGCAACCAGAGCACCGGTGAACTCATGCTGGACAACAACGATTTGGAACGCGAGCGTGGCATCACCATACTCTCGAAGAACGTTTCTATCAACTACAAGGGAACCAAGATAAACATCATAGACACTCCGGGCCACAGCGACTTCGGCGGCGAGGTGGAGCGCGTGCTCAACATGGCCGACGGCTGCCTGCTTCTGGTAGACGCCTTCGAAGGCCCCATGCCGCAGACGCGCTTCGTCTTGCAAAAGGCCCTGCAAATCGGCTTGAAGCCCATCGTGGTGGTCAACAAGGTGGACAAGCCCAACTGCCGCCCCGAGGAGGTGTACGAGATGGTGTTCGACCTGATGTTCAGCCTCAATGCCACCGAGGAGCAACTCGACTTCCCCGTCATCTACGGCTCTGCCAAGAACAACTGGATGAGCACCGACTGGCAGAAGCCGACGGACAACATCACCCCGCTGTTGGATTGCATCCTTGAGCATATACCCGCCCCCGAACAACTGGAGGGCACTCCGCAGATGCTGGTCACTTCGTTGGACTACTCCTCTTACACGGGCCGCATCGCCGTGGGACGTGTGCACCGCGGCACACTGAGGGAGGGCATGAACGTCTCCCTGGCCAAGCGCGACGGCTCCATCATCAAGACAAAGATCAAGGAGCTGCATACCTTCGAGGGCATGGGCCGTGTGCGGGTGCCCGAAGTATCGTCCGGCGACATCTGCGCGCTGGTGGGCATCGAGGGCTTCGAGATAGGCGACACCGTCTGCGACTTCGAGAACCCCGAACCGCTGCCTCCCATCGCCATCGACGAGCCGACCATGAGCATGCTTTTCACCATCAACGACTCGCCCTTCTTCGGCCGTGAAGGCAAGTATGTCACCTCGCGCCACATACACGACCGCCTGATGAAGGAGCTGGACAAGAACCTTGCCCTGCGCGTCACCAAGAGCGAGGAAGACGGCAAGTGGATAGTCTCAGGCCGTGGCGTGCTGCACCTCTCCGTGCTCATCGAGACCATGCGCCGCGAGGGCTACGAGTTGCAGGTGGGCCAGCCGCAGGTCATCTACAAGGAGATAGACGGCATGCGCTGCGAGCCGGTGGAGGAACTGACCGTCAACGTGCCCGAAGAATACGCCAGCAAGATAATAGACATGGTGACACGCCGCAAGGGAGAGATGGTCAAGATGGAGACCGCCGGCGGCGACCGTGTGAACCTGGAGTTCGACATGCCCTCGCGCGGCATCATCGGCCTGCGCACCAACGTGCTGACCGCCAGCGCGGGCGAGGCCATCATGGCACACCGGTTCAAGGAATACCAACCATACAAGGGCGAGATAGAACGCCGCACCAACGGCTCCATGATAGCCATGGAGAGCGGCACGGCCTTTGCCTACGCCATAGACAAGTTGCAGGACAGGGGCCGGTTCTTCATCTTCCCGCAGGAAGAGGTGTATGCCGGACAGGTAGTGGGCGAGCATTCGCACGACAACGACCTGGTGGTGAACGTCACCAAGAGCAAGAAGCTGACCAACATGCGCGCCAGCGGTTCGGACGAGAAGGCACGCCTCATCCCGCCCGTGCAGTTCTCCTTGGAGGAAGCCTTGGAATACATCAAGGGCGACGAGTATGTGGAGGTCACGCCCAAGTCCATGCGCATGCGCAAGGTCATCCTGGACGAGACGGAGCGCAAGCGCGCCAACAAGGCCTGAGGCTCCCTTGTCTCCGGGATGGTTCCCCTGTAAATATCTTTCAAAGCCCGGCTTCATGCCGGGCTTTCTTTTTGAGGGCTTGCAACTCGCTAAGTAACAGGGTGTTGACACTTAGCACAAGTATGGCTGACACTTAGCACAAGTATCCGCCATACTTAGCACAAGTGTCCCCGACACTTGTGCTAAGTGTCGGCCACACGTAAGTACCTCCCCCTCGCTGTGCCGCTATTTGTCAGGATTTATTTGTGCATTCCCGCCGCGTCAGGGCTTCTCAATCTCCACTTCGCCCCGGCACAGGGCCTCACGGAACAGCTTGGGCGACTTGCCCACGTGCTTCTTGACGTAGCGGCCGAAGAAGGACAGGTTGGGGAAGTCCAGCTCGTTGCTTATCTCCTTGATGCTCTTCTCCTGCCGTTTCAGCAGGTAGTACACATCCTTCATTACATAGTTGTTGATAAGTTCGGAGGCCGTGTGCCCGCTCACTTCCTTGCATACGGCGGACAGGTATTTGGGACTTACGTTGAGGCGTTGCGCATAGTCCGTCACGCTGCGCGGCTTCGGGTAGGACGAGGACAGGATTTCGATGAAGTGCTTGAACAGCCGCTCGGACGAGTTGTAGCTTTGTGGTTGCATGGCGGGCGCAAAGCGCGACAGCGTGTCGGCCATGTCGTACAGGAAGGCTTGCAGCAGCGAATCCATCAGCTCTTTGTGGTGTTTGCCTGCCGGGCCGGCCAGCTTGGAGCGCAGCAGGTCGTAGTATTGGCAGAAGCTTTCCACCTCGTCGGGCTGCAGCTGCAGGATGGGGCTTTTTTCGAAGAAGCATATCACCTCCCAACGCTTCACTTCCATCATGGCCAGTTGCTTTACGTAGTCGATGGAGAGTACTATGCAGCGTATCTCGATGTCGATGCTCGTCATGCCGTTTTCCAAGATGGTGTTGGGGTGGGCGATGAGCATGTCGCCGGGACGTACCTCGTGCAGCTCGTCGTTGATGTATATGGTGGCTTTCCCCTTGAGGCATAGCAGGAGCACGAAGTCTTCTATCTTGACGCTCTTGGGCTGGTTTATGTCCTTTATCTTGTCGATGATGGCGATGCGGCCGTCGCTATAGAGGCCCGTTTCTTGTGTGTTGTTGTCCATTTTCTCCATAGGTTTCATGATTTTGTTCTGTTTGGCTGCAAAGTAAAGGCTATTTTTGTTTCTTTTGGTGTTTCAATTGGCCTCCATGTTGTTCCATGTGTCTCCGGATTGTTCTGTTGGCATGGAAAAAAGTCTTCTTCAAGGGGTATGCTCGGCGGATATATGGGACATGGGCGGGAGGTACAGGACTTTCCGCCCGTACATGCAACGTGTCGGGGGTGGAAGTGTTCCTTAACAAAGGTGTGGTTTTCTGTCAACCGAGGTTGCTATTCCTGAAAGTATTACAAAAGAACAGGACATACGGCGGGGAAAGCTTGCTTTTACGGAAGTATTTCTTTCCTTTGTGTCAGTAACCTAAACCGACCGATAGAAACTAAACGTACAAGCTTATGAGTTTCAACATTTCTTCCATCAAGAGCAACAGCCGAAAGGTGTACGACGTCATTGCACGTTGTACCCGTTGCACGTTTGCCGAGCTTCAAGTCCTGTGCCATCTTGCCAACACCGACCTTTGCATGGCCTTGGTACAACTTATCCGCGAGAACAAGATAGAACAAAAAAGCGGCAAGCAGGGGGTGTACTACTGCTTGTCGCCTGTGTTGGGTTGAGCCGGCTCAATCCACGAACTTCACTTTGCCTGCGTCCCTCGGCTTGGCGGCCGGCGATTCGTCGGGGTAGCCGAAGGCGATGCAATACAGCAGGCGGTATCCGTCGCTGAATCCCAGCTTTTCAAGATAGGGCGCGGCTTCGGGCTGCAGCATGAACGCCACCGGCCCGCCCAGGCAGCATGAACCTATGCCCAATGCGTGGGCCGAGAGCACCATGTTGGCGCCCAGCAGGCCGCAGTCTATCTGCGAGCAGCCGTAAGACGGGTCATGGGCAATGAACGCCACGGTAGGCGCGTTGCGGAACATGTTCTTGAACGCCGGGTCGGAAGCCGCCTTGGGGTTGGCCTTCTTGTACAGCTCCGTCACACCGTTTATAAACTCCGGGTTGTCCACGACCCTCACCTCCCACGACTGCTTGTTCATGCCATTGGGCGCGTTGATTCCGCACTCCAGTATGATTTGCATGGTGTCGCGGTTCACGGGCTGCGGCTTGTACTGGCGGATGCTGCGCCGTGTCATGATGTTTTCTATTACTACGTCTGCCTTGTTGGGTTGGCTGTCTGCCGTGGTGGCGTTGTTGTTTTGGCCCGAGGGCGCGCTGCACCCTACGGCGGCCAGCAGGCAGAAGATGCCTGTCATGATTCCAGTTGCTTTCATGTGGTTGTTGGTTTGATGGTTATGCTTATTCTTCCGTTTCTTCGTTCTCGTCCGTCCCTTCGGTCAGCCCGTCGATGAATCCGCCCAAGGCACTCTGGGCCTTCTCCCATTCCTCCTTGGCCTTCTGGCCGTGGTACTTGAAGGCGGCTGCGGCATATTGCCCTTGCAGGCGGGCTATCTCGTTCAGCTCCTCCGGCGTCAGGTCGTCGTATTCCTCTACCTTTTCAAGCAGCCGGCTGAACTCCTCGTTGATGTTTTCCCATTGTTCCTCCGAATAAGTCTGGGCTTCTTCGGCAGTTTTTTCCACAAAGTCTTTCAGCTCGTCTATGCGGCTGTGGGGTTGGCATGAGCCGAGGGTAAGGACCGCGGTAGCGATGTACAGGGCGGCAAGATGCTTCTTCATTTCGTTTCTCCTTTTGTTTTTTGGGATTGTTACCATTATGCAGGAACCGTCTGTTCCTGTGGCAAATATAGGTATTTTGCGGAATATTGCAAAAGACGGCGCTTTTCTCTCCTGGTTTCCCTCCTGTGGGAGGGGGAAGTACATGCGGGATGAGGCCCGTATGGTGGGTGTATAAAGGGGCTTTGTCCGCGACATGTTGCGCCCTTGCCCGCAACGCGTTGCGGCCGTGCTCGGAACATGTTGCGTGTCCGCTCGCAATGCGTTCCGCCTGTTCATGTGATATGTACGTTGATTTTCAGCTGATTGTCTGGCGGTTTTTCCCTGTGGGAAAGGGTCAGTCCGGGAGGCTGGCCTTTATCAATGCTTTCTTCCCGTTGGCCAGCGTGGTGGCGAACAGGAAGGTGTCCCCGCCTTCGGCCAGATGCAGGCGTTTGCGCAGTTCGGCCACGGAGGAGGGGAAGTTGCGGATGCTGAGGTTGGCCTTGGGCGTGCCGGCCAGGCATTGCTTCAGTTCTTTTTTGGAGAATCCGCAGTAGGCCTCTATGCGGAAACGTCTCCCCGGAAAACCGGGTATCAGCTTGTCCGACGTGTACAGGTGGCTGCTGGGGTGTAGCTTCTCCATATTATATATATGTGCCACGCTGCGGAACGCACCGGCCTTGAGCAGCGCGGCGTTCGGCTCGTAGAGGTAGGACAGGGGTGTCGCGGCATAAGTGCAGGGGGCTTCGCGCTCGCTGCGGCGGGTGAAGACGAAAGGTGCGCAGTCGTGCCGGCTCTCCACGTCCACGCAATGCACGGGTACCTCGTCGGGCGGCAACGGTTCGCCCCTGCCCAGTACGAGCAACAGTTCCTTGCATTCGTTTCCGGCCGATACGATGTGCACTTCGCGTGTGTGGGGCATGTCGTTCAGGGCCAGCGTCAGGTCCAGCATGGGCGACAGTTTGATGAGCACGTGCGGGGCTTTTTGCAGGAGCAGGCTTTCCAAGCGTGACACGTCCGGTTCGCATTGGCTGATGGCCACCGTCTTGCCGCCATGGCTGTCGCGCCGCGCGGGGTCGACGAATATCCAGTCGGCCTCGTCCATCCGTTCCAGATAGTCCGTGCCGTCGGCGTGCACCACCTCGATGTGGGCGCGGCCCAGTAGGGGAAAGTTGTGGTGGGCCATTTCGCAGAGCGTTTCCTGCCGTTCCACGTACACGGCCTGTGCGAAGGCTCCCGCCAGGCAGGCGCAATCGATACCGAACCCGCCAGTCAGGTCGGCCAGCCGCCGGCCTCCGCCAAGCTGTTCCACGAGGGCGCGTTTGTATTGCGCCGTGGCTTCGGACGAACATTGTTCCATGGAGAGACGGGCGGGGTAGACTATGCCCGGTGTGTTTGCCCACGTAGATGCTTTGAGCCGCGCCACGTGCCGTCCTGCTATTTGGGTGATGGCGGCAGGCATGTCTACCTGTGGGTAACGTGCAGCTTGCAGGGCCAGGGCATGCGGGTCGTCCGCGCGGTGCTCGTCGGCAAAGCGCAGGGTGGCTTCGTCGGGCAGGCTCATTGTTCCAACTGCTTCACTTCGCCGTCCGCTTTCTCGAAGCGGTAGGTTCCGCCCTTGTCGCTCAGCTCGAATACGGACACATAGTCGGTGGCGTTATCCACAATCATCAGCGCGCTTTGCTCGGCAAATCGGCCCACCTGTACAGTAAACGGGCTGTTGCCTGCGCGGAGCGAGGTGATGAGGCTGTCGTTGACAAACAGCGAAAGCGAGTCGCCCTCGAACCCCTTTTCCAACGTGAAGGTGTAGGTTTCGGCAAAGTAGCGTTGCCCCTCCCGTTCGCGTTGCAGCCTCAGGCTCATATAGACGAAAATGACTACTACGATGATGACGGCAAACGCCAGTATGGCGTTGAGCACCATGAATTGCTTGTTGTTGTTGAGGTGGTGTACCATGGTCGGCAGGTTTTTGTGCAAATGTAAGGATTTTGCCGGTTAGTGCGCGGGGAGATGCCGGTTTTTTCCGCATTTTCCCCGTGGGGCACCGCCGTCAGGCGTGGCGGAACAGGTAAGCCTGCCGCTCTCGGCGCAAAGGATAGTTGCCGCGCAACAGTTCGAAGTCTTCGGGGTGTGCCTTCAAGGCATCGCTGTCGCGGCGAGGGTCGTACATTTGCAGACAAGCCTCGGCTTCGCTCCCTGCGGTGATGACGGGGTTTTCGGGTCGTGGCGGCGTGATGTGGAAGTCGGACTTGATGCCGAAGTGGCGGCACAGGGCGTGCAGGGCCATGCGTGTGGCGTTGGCCTTCCCGTCGGCCGAATATCCGGCGATGTGCGGGGTGCCCAGGAAGGCACGTTGCAGCAGGCGGCGGTCTATGTCGGGTTCGTTCTCCCATACGTCGATGATGGCTTCGGACACCTTTCCCTCGTCCATGGCACGGAGCAGGGCGGCGGTGTCGACCACTTCGCCGCGCGACGTGTTGATAACGATGGGTTTCTTCTGCAGCGAGCGGAAGAATGCCTCATCGGCCAGGTGGAACGTGGGGTAGGCTCCCCCGTGTGCAAGCGGCACGTGGAAAGTGATGATGTCACATTCCCGGGCCAGTTCTTCCAGCGGGCGGAACAATTCCTTTCCTTCCTTTCCGGCGCGGGGCGGGTCGTTTTCCAGTACGGTCATGCCCATGTCGCAGGCCACTTCGGCCACCTTGCTGCCCACGTTGCCTACGCCTACGATGCCCATGGTCATCTCTGTCAGCTTGCAGTCCTTCTGCATTTGCAGCAACAGCAGGGCCGAGTGCATGTATTGTGCCACGGACGAGGCATTGCAACCGGGTGCGTTGGCCCATTCTATGCCTGCTTCGCGGCAGTAATCGGCATCGATGTGGTCGTGGCCTATGGTAGCGGTGGCAATGAAGCTCACGCGGCTTCCCTCCAGCAGGGCACGGTCGCAGCGGGTACGTGTACGGATTATGAGTGCGTCAGCGTCATGTATTAGCTGGGGAGTGAAGTCCTTTCCCTCTGCATAGACCACTTCGTCGGCTATGGATTCGATGGCTTCGCGGATGAACGGTATTTTGTTGTCGACTATAACTTTCATACAATCAAACATTTATGCCGGGCTTGTCGGGTGTTTGCCCGCAACGTGTCGCGAGTAAACTTCCAACGTGTTGCGAGCGCGCTCCGAACATGTTGCGAGTAAGGGCGCAACATGTCGCGCGGTTTCGCGCAAGCGGTACGCCTTGCAGGGCGTGCCTCCGGCATTTTGCGGCTGCAAATATACGGCTTGTTGGGGAGAAATAGTCCGCTTTGCCTCTTTTTTTAACAAATGGGGGCTTGTGGCAGGGACGGGACAGGGGAGGTTATCGCTTGTCATTTTTTGCTTTGCGGCCGCGAACTCCACTCGGTGGCGTGGCGGCAATGGTCTGTGTAGTAACGCTCTTCGTCGCTCGGGTGTTGCGAGTCCGTATACCAAGGCAAGTGCTTCAGACGGTAGGGCACGGCGGTGCGGTACGCTTCCACCGCACGGCTGCGGCTCAACCCCACGCGCGGGCGGTAGAGGGCGAAGGTGGTGTCCACGGGAGCACGGTAGAGACCGGTTCCGGTGGGATGTGTGTAGTAGCGGCTTTCCCACTCCAGCACCTTCTGCTTGTGCACGTAGTGGTCCGGCAAATCGTCTATACGGAGCGAGAGACCTATCTTGGCTGCATACGGATACCGGTCTTTCAGCAGCCGCAGCAGGTGCTCCATCACGTCGGCGGGGCAATCGTCGTCCAGCACCACGTCCGAGTCGGTGTAGGCGTAGTAGTCGCTGCAGAAGCGGCGGCGCGTGGCCTTGTCTTTCCACAGGGCCTTGAAGCCCAGGTTCCGTCCCAAGTGTATCACTTCGTAGGGGCATGTGCGGTACCATTCGAGCAGCGGCGGATAGGTGCTGTCGTTGTCGAGGATATGGATATTGTGCAACCCGCGCTCCTCCAGCGAGGCGATGAGACTGCGTAGCGTGGTAAGGCGGTTGAAGTTGTTGATGATGACGGGAATGTCCCCGGCGTTGCGGATGCGCGAAGGCGACAGTTTTTCCCTCAGGCGGAAGTAGCGCGACTTCACGGCGGCCATGAACCGTTTGGCGATGGAGGGGCGGTACGGGGTGTTCATGTCACGGGTTGATGATGGGGAACCAGAACTTCTTCATCCGCTTCTTGTACCACGAGTGGCAACCGAAGGGCAGCTTGCCGCCATTCAGCTCATAGCACAGGGCGGGATATTTGTCGAAACTGAATTGCAGGGCCTCCATGTAGTCCGGGTACTTGAAATCCATTCCGTGCCGGTTCACCTCGATGGAGAAGAACACGTCCTCGTTGTAGAAGTGTTTGCCGGGGTGGGACAGGTAGTCGGCAATGGCGGTCTCCAGCCGTTCCGTGGCCTCTATGTGTTTGGCCACGCGGCGCAATGACAGTCCTCCGTTGCCCACCTTGAAGTCGGTGGCCTTGGTGCGCGCGTCGCGCCACAGGTGGCGGAAGAGCTTCATCAGCGGATGCTTGTAGATGGGGCGCACCAGCCACGGCGCACCGACGTAGTCGTATCCCTTGGCGCACCAAGCAGCCAGCTCGTCGCGGAAGATATAAGCGTCCAGCTGGCAGATGAGCACATAGTCCGCGTCGGCAAAACGTCGGTAGAAACCGGGCGACAGCATCAGGCGGTTGTAGCCCTCTATGCCGCGGAAGTATTCGTCGGCAAAGCTCTCCGTGCCGAACAGGGGAAACTCTTTCTGGATGGCAGACAAGTCCAGGCTCTCCGGCTTGACGAAGACCAGCGGATAACCCTGCAAGACGCGGCAGACCTGTTCCAGCGAGATGCGTTCGCAGGCATTGAGCGTCGTGCGGTATATGGGCACCACCACCTTGACGGGAGTGAGGGAGTTCATGTCTGTTTGTTCCAAATGAGGCCCGATAGGCTGTTAATCGGGACAAATGTAAGCATTTAGCGACATTGTGTCAAGCGGAAAGGAAAGATTTTTTACGTCAAGTGGCATTTCCCTGTGTATGCCGTCGGGCCGCCATGCGAAAATAACGCCTGCTTTTGATGGATATTGTTTCTACATTTTTTATTTTTGCCGTACCATATGAACAAATGTGAATCCGGCATAAAGAATGCTGCATGTATTTTGCTCATATATAGGCGTGTTGCTCCGAACATGTTGCGTCCTTGCTCCGAACATGTCGCGAGCGCGGACGGAACACGTTGCGGGCACGCTCGCAACGCGTTGCGCTTGCGGCCCCGATAGATGAATGTGTAATGCGCTGTGTATCTGTCGCTTTTACGTGTGGGACAACGAGCCTGATTCGAACCAATAAAATGAACAATACCAACCAAACGGACTTCTGCGTATGATAAACCTCTTAGCCACCTGCCGCGAACTGGACATCGCCGGCTACGACATGCTGGCGCGTGTCTCACAAAACCCTGAGTTCAACGTCTACGTGGCCGTCTCTTCCGACGAGGAGCGTGCCATGGTGGGCGGACGCTGCACGCCGCTCGCCGTGCCGCCCATCACATCCAAGTTCCAATGGGGCGTAATCAAGGCCCTGCGCGGCCACATCCGCCGTTACCACATAGACTTGGTGTTCTCGCCAGGCAGTTCCGGCTTGTCCAACGCGCTGTTCGCTTCCTTGGGCACCAAGGCGAAAAACATCGCCTACCGGGGCACGCAGGCCAAGGTGCGCCGCACCGACCCCACTTACTACTTGGGCGTGCTGAACCCGCGCGTGGTGCACCTGGTGTGCGAGACAGATGACATACGCGACTACCTTTCGCGCTTCATTGCCCCGCGCAAGCTCTCGGTCAACGTCAAACCCTTCGACGTGCATTGGGTGGACGAGGCCTGCCGCGCCCCCAAACAGATTGAAGGTTTGCCTGCCGATGCCAAGACGTGCATCTATGTGGGCAGCTGTAAGGGACGGCCGTTCAAGGGATTGTCATACTTGGTGGATGCCATGCACCGGCTGGATGATGCCCGTGTGCACCTCATCTTCATCGGCGACTACGACGAGGCCGACTGGGAGCGTGCGCAATCGGGGCCTGCCGCCGGGCGCATACACTTCCTGGGCCGCATGCCGAGGGAGGAACTGTTGCACTATTTGCCGTTGCAGGATGTGTTCGTGCTGCCTTCGTCGCGCGACGCGTCGCCCCGCGTGGTGCGCGAGGCCATGGCCTGCGGTGTGCCTTGTGCCGTGAGCGACATTCCCGGTGCACGCGACTTGGTGGTGGACGGCGTGACGGGCCTTCTCTTTCCGCCTCGCGACCCGGAAGCCCTGGCCGCCGTGCTGCACCGCCTGATGCAGGACGACGCGCTTCGTAAGCAGATGGGCAAGGCTTCGCGCGAGCGCATCATCCGCGACTATGGCATGGAGGCATACGCCCGCAAGTTCGAGCAGTTGTTTCTTGCCGTGGCCCGCAAACGTTGATTGCTGGGGTCAGTACCGCCACTTCAGCAGGCGGCGGCGCAAGGCCCTGCGCTTCTCGAATTTCTCCAAAGCCCTCATCACGATGCTTACGCAGGTGGCCGGTTCCCATCCGCGCAGGGCGGCGTATTCTTCTATGATGTATTGCAAGAGGTCTCTCCGGTGCGTCAGGCGTTTCAGGTTGTGCAGGCACGCGGATTGGGACGGTGTGTTGCAAAAGTGCGAGCGGTTCGTGTCGATGACGGTGAAGCGGGCCTGGCCGTCCGCGTCCGTGTGGTAGAGTATGTTGTTCAGGTTGGTATCGCCATGCAGCACGCCCCGTTGGTGCATCGTGGCCACGAAGGCGGCCACTTGCCGGGCCAATGTCCGGTCGTAGTCCGGTGTCTCCACCAGGACGGGGTAGAGCGGCTTGTCGTGGCACACGGTGGAGATGAAGTAACTGTCGCGCAACAGTCCGTCCCTTTTCTCCTCTATGTAGGCTATGCCCGTGGGAGTGTCTATGCCCCGCTCTTGCATACGTGCCGCGTAGAGGTACGCGCGCTCGGCCTTGCTCTTCTTGAAGAACGAGTAGGCGATGCGTTGGGCCAAGTTGGGCGTTTTGTAGCGTTTCACCACCCAGTCCGCCTGCGTCGTGCGGAACCGTTTCACGGTGTTGCGGCCCGCGTGGAGCGTCTCTCCTTCAGAGTCGAAACGGTCGGGCACGGAGGCGGCCAACGCCTCGAAGGCACGGTAAGAGGGGTGGACGACGACTTTCCTGTTAGTCTTCATGGGCTTTCTTGCTGCTGCGGATTATTCGGTCTATTTGTTCGATGATTTGCTCCGGCGTGATGGCTGCCAGGCAGGCGTAGTCGCCGCGCAGGCAGGGCTTGTTGCCGAAGATGGAGCACGGACGGCACGGCAAGTCGGCCTGTACGGCATGGGCCGGGCTTTGACCCCATCCCATGAAACCGGCATAGGGGTGCGTGGCTCCCCAGACGGATACCACGGGTGTGGCCACAAGCGATGCCAGATGCATGTTGGCCGAGTCCATGGAAACCATCGCGTCCAACCGGCTGATGAGGGCAAGCTCCTGCTCCAGCGTCAGCTTGCCCGCCAAGGGGAGCACGTTGGGCAGTCCGTCCGCCAACTGTGCCAACAGGGCAGCTTCTTCTTTTCCCCCGCCGAACAGGAAGAGACGGCAGTCCGTCCGGGCGGCAAGCTGCCGCACCAGGGCTTGCACCGTGCCGAAGGGCAGCTTCTTCCCCTCGTGGGCGGCAAAGGGAGCGAGTCCTATCCAATGCTTGCTGTCGCCGGGCTGTCCGGTGACGTGGGCAAAGAGCGCGGCGTCGCCCTGTCCCGAGCCATAGATGGAGCGGAACGAAACGTGCACGGGAAGCCCCGCCCTGCGGAACGTGTCCTCGTAGCGTTGGAACGAGGTGGGCAGCGGCCGTAGCACCTTGTGCTTTGCGCGTGTCAGCGCCTTGCGTCCGAAGCGGCCTTTGTCTATGTGGGCGATCTTTATTCCGGTGAGCCGGAAAAGCGTGCGCAACACCTTGGTGCGCAACACGTCATGCAAGTCGATGACACGGGTGAACTTCAGCGGCTTCAGGCGGAGGAACGTCTGCCAAAGCCCGCGAAGCCCATGGCTGGTGTCCGCCTCGACGAAGCACACGTTGCCAGGCATGTGGGCAAAGAGCGGACGCATGGCCGGGCGGCTCAGCACGTAGAATTCCGTGTCCGGATATTGGCGTGCGGCCGAACAGACCACGGGCACGGTCATGGCCACGTCGCCCAATGCTGAAAGCCGTGTGACCAGCACCCTCATTTCTTTCCGTAGAGTATGGGGTTCAGCGAGGGGTCGTTGTACATTTTCATCTGCTTGTACACCTTCATGTACTTGCGCCCCGCCGCGATGTCGTCCAGCAGCTGGCCGATGGCCGTGGAGAGGTCGGCCTGTTGCTCCGTCAGCACGCGGAGCTTCTCCTGGCAGCGGGCGCGGTGTTCCGGCTCGCAGTCCGAGCGTGCGGCCTCCTGCTGCATGTGGTAAATCTTCAGCGCGAGGATGGAGAGGCGGTCTATGGCCCAGGCCGGGCTTTCGGTGTTGATGGTGGCGCCGGGCAACGGCTTCACCTCTTTATATTTATCTAAGAAGTAGCTGTCGATGCGCTCCACCAGGTCGGTACGGTCTTGGTTGGACTTGTCTATCCTGCGCTTGATGGCCAAGGCTTCCACGGGGTCGATGGCCGGGTCGCGTATGATGTCTTCCAGATGCCATTGCACGGTGTCTATCCAGTTCTTGAGGTATAAGTATGCCTCTATGTCCTGCGGGGGATAGGGGTTGAAGATGGGCGTGTCCACGTGGTCGGCCTTGTGGTAGTCGGCGATGGCACGGCCGAAGATGCTGTTGCAAAGTGCTGTAAAGTCCATAACGGTTCTTGTTGGGATTGATGTTTCCATTGCGATTATTAACACAAAGCTAAGGAAAGTTTTCTGCTTCTGCAACACTTTCACGCGAGATATTTTCCGCGTTTCCTCGCAACGCGTTGCGGGCGTGCTCCGAACATGTTGCGTCCGTGCTCGCAACATGTTGCGCGTTTGCTCGCGACGTGTTGCGCTTAAACGCCCTGAATACCCCCCTTTTCCCTTCTCTCTGTGGGAGGGGACAGGGTTGGGGCTTCCCTTTCCCTTTTTCTTTTCCTGCCCCGTGCAGTATTCCGTCTTTCCTGCCATTTTAAAGGATGGAACAAGAAAGACTCCGATGCAGTCTTTGATAGGATTAAGAGTATTTCAGGATTATCGTTTATGAAGAAGCGTTACTTGTTTTTTGTGTCCGTGGCCTATTCATACCCCATTCTCAGGCCGTTGCAGCGCGAGATATGCCGTCGCGGCGATGAGGTGGCGTGGTATGTGGAGCCGGGCTGCCCGCTGATGCTCGAAGATGGTGAGCGGCACCTGAAGTCCGTGCAAGCCGTGATGGACTATGCTCCCGCTGCGGTTTTTGCGCCCGGAAACTACATCTACGACTTTTTCCCCGGCGTCAAGGTGTGCCTTTTCCACGGCTACCCCATCAACAAGCGGGGCGACGGCAGGGACGACCACTTCTCCATCCGGGGCTGGTTTGACATCTATTGCACGCAGGGCGAGAGCAGCACGTCGACGTTCCGCCAACTGGCGGAGAAGCACGGCTTCTTCCGCGTGTACGAGACGGGCTGGTGCAAGACAGACGACTATGTACGCCTCCCGGCTGTACGGCCGTCGGGCAGCAGGCCCACGGTGTTCTACTCCTCCACGTTCACCAAGAGCATCACATCGGCTCCCCAGCTATACGACACCATAGCCCGCCTGGCCCGTACGGGCCGTTGGGATTGGATTATATCCTTCCACCCCAAGTTTCGTGACGGCGAGACGTTGGCACGCTACAGAGCCTTGGCGGAGGAGTGTCCCAACGTGACGTTTCATGAAGGCGGCGTGGTGGATGCCTCGCTATTGAGCCGTGCCGACGTGATGTTGTGCGACGCCTCGTCGGTCATAGTGGAGTTCATGCTGCTCGACAGGCCCGTGGTGACCTTCCGCAACACCATGCCCGGCCCCCATTTGCTCAATGTCACCTCGCCCGACGAGGTGGAAGGCGCGCTGGAACGCGCCTTCTCGCGCCCCGATGCGCTGATGGAGCAGGTGCGCGACTATGTGCGCCGGCACGAGGCACACCTTGACGGGCATTGTTGTGCCCGTGTGCTCGATGCCGTGGAGCACTACGTGTGGTACGCCCAAGGGCGCACCTCCTCCAAGCCTTTGAACCTGCTGCGCAAAGCCAAGCTGAGGCTGAAGGCCGGCTATCCCCTCATCTCCCTGCCCCGGCAATGGGCGGCCAGTTTCTGACAAAGGCTGAAAGCGCATGGAAAAACTGCCCCTGATAAGCGTCATCATCCCCGTGTACAACGTTCGCGACTATGTGGATCGTTGCCTCGCTTCGGTCTGTGCACAGACCCACCGCAATCTGGAGATTGTGGTGGTGGACGACGGTTCGACCGACGGCTCCTCCGAGCTGTGCGACGACTTTGCCCGGCGTGACTCGCGTGTGCGCGTGTTGCACCGCCCCAACGACGGGTTGAGCGTGGCCCGCAATGCGGGGTTGGCCGTGGCCACGGGTGACTACGTAGGTTTCGTCGATGGCGATGACTGGATAGAAGCCGACATGTATGAGTGCCTGTACGCCCTGCTGGCCGGTTGCGATGCCGACATTGCCGCCTGTTCGCACTTCCGCGACAAGGGCGGGCACAGCGCGGCAGTCCATGCTACAGGCCGCACGTTCGTCTACTCGCGCGACGAAGCCCTTGCCCAGCTTGCTGAAGACAAACGGATAAGGAACTACGCTGTGGACAAGCTTTACCGCCGCAGTCTGTTCGAGGACATTGCCTTTCCGCCCGGCCGCTATTTCGAGGATATTGCCGTGATGTGCCGCCTCTTTGCCAAGGCGCGTGCGGTGGCTTTCCGCGAGGTGCCGAAGTATCACTATTGCGTGCGCCAGGGCAGCATCATGCAGGGCCGCTACAATCCGATGAAGGAATACCATTTCTTTTTGGGGCTGTATGAGCAATATGTTTTCCTGCGTGCGGAGTGTCCCGCCGTGGATACCTCCGTGCAGGTGGTGAGGCGCGGGCTTCACCTGTTGGAGCACTTGTATCTGGCTCCTGCCACTCCGGAAACGGAGCGCATAAGGCAGCAGGTGTTGCTCCGGTTGCGTGAGCACGATGCCTTGGGTATGTCGCGCTTGGGCTTCGCGACGGTGTTGAAGCGGGGTGTCATTTATCATGTCCCCGGCTGTTATGCATGGGTTTACCGCCTTTTCCGCGGTCTGTTCAAATCGAAAAGACATCGTTTTTAACTACGTAACACAAAGCTATGTCACATCCATTGGTCAGCGTCATCATTCCCAACTATAACCATGCCCGCTTCTTGCGGCAGCGCATTGAGTCCGTCTTGCAGCAGGACTTCGGCGATTACGAGCTTATCCTGCTTGATGACGCCTCTACCGACGAGAGCCGCGAGGTATTGGAGGTGTATGCCCGGCATCCCCGCGTGTCGCATGTGGAGTATAATACGGTCAATTCCGGCAGCCCGTTCGCTCAATGGCAGAAGGGCATTGCCCTGGCTCGTGGCAAATATGTTTGGATTGCCGAGAGCGACGATTATGCCGCAAAAGACTTCCTGTCTGCCACCGTGGCTCTGATGGAATCGCATCCCGATGCTTCGTTCTGTTTTGCCGGATGCGTGCGCGTGGATGCGGAGGGCCGTTCCCTCCGTTCCGATTACGACCGTTGGGGCAGGAAGCAATTGCGTCGGAAAGATGGTTTCGGCGTGTTCGACGGGCGGGAGTATATCGTGCGCAACCTCTATTGGCGCTCTTACGTATACAATGCGAGCGGTGTGTTGTTCCGTGCCGACCTTGCCCGGCAGGTGGACATGACACCTTGCCTCTCCATGCGTTGCAGCGGCGACTGGTTGTTCTGGACGGAGATGGCCATGCGCGGACAGGTCATCGAGCTGTATCGCAAGCTGAACCGTTCGCGCGCCCACTTCATGAGCACCTCCATGCAGGCACGCAAGGCAGGCCGTTCCATAGCGGAGGACATGGAGGTGGTGGCTCATATAGAGGGGCTTTTGCCGCATATCGGCCCCTATAAGCGCAGCGTGCGCCGTGGGGCTTTTTATAAGAAGATTGTGCGCCTCAAAGCCGATGCTTCCACCAAGTCCGCACTTTGCGGGAAGTTGTCGTCCTTGCTGGGCGGCAGTCGGACGGATTATTATCTGGAACGCGTCAGTAAGTGCCTGGGCTTCGTGTTCCCTTTCTTACCATCGGAGCGGGGCGACAGGTTGTGAGGCAAGGCGAAGAAATAGAAAACATAATGTATAATGACAGGACAGAGAAAAGATATGGGAAAATTAGCTGGCAAGTTATTGTCGTGGGTGTATTGTAAGAAGTTGTCCTCGGGTAGCTTGCGCATAGTCGAGAAGCGGAAACTCTTCGGCTTGACGGTGTTTAAGCGGGTGAAGTCGGGTGCAGGAGTGAAAACAACCTGGCTGAAGTTCTTTGACTTTACGCGGCCTTTATCCGTGCACGACGCTTGCTATAAGGTGGATGGCGGCCGTTTCGATGCTGCCGATTTACCGTTGGTACAAGCCGAATGCCCGTTGGTCAGCGTTATTGTTCCCAACTATAACCACGCGCCTTACTTGCGCCAACGCCTGGAGTCCGTTTACCGTCAGACGTACGAACACATCGAGGTCATCTTGCTGGACGACGCCTCTTCGGACGGCAGCGTAGGGATATTGGAGGAGTATGCCGCCAAATATCCCGACAAGACCCGGCTTGTGGTGAGCGAGACCAATTCGGGTAAGGTATTCCGCCAATGGAACAAGGGATTGTCGCTGGCCCGTGGTGCCTATGTGTGGATTGCGGAGAGCGATGACTATTGCGACGAGAACTTCTTGGAGGAACTGCTCAAAGGGCTGTCGCGCCAATCGGTAATGATAGCTTTTGCCAGGAGCGTGTTCATGAAGGGCGGAAAGAAAATATGGACACAGGAGAAATACTTACGCGACCTGCCTTTCACATGGACAAAACCGTTTGTCGCGACTGCGCACGAGCTGGTGGCACGTGCGTTTGCCATAAAGAATGTGATACCCAACGTGAGCAGCGCCGTGTTTCGCAACATCGGCAACATCCCCGAGGAAGTTACGTCTATATGGGAAAACATGTCCCTGTGCGGCGACTGGTTGTTCTACTTATGGCTGATTCGCGGCGGGGCCGTTTGCTACATGCCTCACGTTACCAATTACTATCGCGTGCATGCTGGTAGCACCTCGCTTAAGGTGCAAGATACGTTGGACTACTATAGCGAGGCCTTCCGTATTTCTTGTTTCGTAGCCAGCCATTATGCAGTAGACTTGTCCGTGTTCGAAAGCGTCCGGGAAAATTTGCGGCAGCATTACCGTTCGCGCCACCATACGGAGGATGCAGCTGTAGTAGATGGTATATATGACCTCGACCGATTGGCCGGGGAGGCCCGTAAGCGTGAGCCTAATGTCGTGGTTTGCGGCTATGCCTTGACGCAGGGCGGTGGAGAGGTGTTCCCTATTTATCTGGCCAATGAATTAAAAAGGCAGGGACTGGCCGTGACCTATATCGACTTCCGCAACGCGCCATGCGATATGGGCATCCGCCAAAAGCTGGATGCAGGCATCCCTTTGGTCGAACTGAACAGCATCTTGCATCTGAAAAGCGTGCTCGAATGCCTTGGTGCGGAAATAATTCATACGCACGAGGGATGTACTGACCGCGCAGTAGGGACGGTCATCGGTAATAAGGAAGGGCGCTGCAAGCATATCATTACGCTGCACGGTATGTACGAGTCCGTTAAAAAAGAAGACTTGGCGAATATCCTACAGACTGTGTTGCCCAGCTGTTCCACCTTCGTCTATATTGCAGACAAGAACTTGCTGCCTTTGCAGCACGTCCGTGACAGCATCCGCCTGCGCAAGATAGGCAATGGTTTGCCTATGGAACCGGTAGTTCCGCAACAGCGGGCCGACTTCGGAATAGAGCCTGATGCATTTTGTGTGACGTTGGCCAGCCGTGCCCTGTTTGAGAAAGGTTGGCTGGAGGCCATCGAGGCGGTTGAACAGGCGCGTGCGTCTGTGAATCGTCCTATCCATCTGTTGTTGCTTGGCGACGGTAAGTGTTATGACCGACTGAAGGATGAGACATTGCCGCCGTATATCCATTTGTTGGGGCGGCGGAGCGATGTGCGGAGCTTCTTTGCGATGTCTGACCTCGGTTTACTTCCTTCGCGCTTCAAGGGAGAGAGCTTCCCGTTGGTACTGATAGAGTGCCTGATGTGCGGTGTTCCTGTCCTGGCCAGCGATGTAGGGGAAGTGAACAACATGCTGTCTGATGCTTCCGGGCAATTGGCAGGTGTCGTGTTCAGTCTTGCAGACGGGCAGATACCGGTTGACGTATTGGCCGGGCATATTCGTGAGCTTGCTACCGACGAGGTTTTGTATGCCCGCTTGAAGGCCCGCGTGCCAGATGTCGTGGGTAAGTTCGACATTCGCGTCACGGCTCGCCGCTACATCGAAGTCTACCATGAGGCATTGCGTTCTTGACCGTTTTTCGTATCTTTGCACCCCGTTATTCAACAGACTGTTATGCTGAAACAATTCTTCTCCCTCTTGGGACGTTACATCAAGCCCTACCGCAAATATGTGACGTGGGCTGTCATCCTGAATTTCGTGTCGCAATGGCTCAACGTGTTTTCCTTCGCGGCCATCATCCCCATACTGAACATCTTGTTCAAGATAGATACCAAGGTCTATGAGTACCAGCCCGTGGACTGGTCGCACATAGACAAGGACGTGTTGATAAACAATGCCTATTGGTGGATAGGCAACTTCATCTCGGAGCACGGCGCCTTCCTGACGCTGGTGATGATGGGTGGCATACTGGTGCTGATGACCTTGCTGAAGACTGCCGGATACTTCGCCTCTTCAGCTGTGATGGTGCCGCTGCGCACGGGTATTGTGCGCGACATCCGCATACAGGTGTACAACAAGGTGTTGTCCCTGCCGCTGAGCTTCTTTTCCGAAGAGCGCAAGGGCGACATCATCGCCCGCATGAGTGCGGACGTGACGGCGGTGGAGAACTCGCTCACCAGCTCCATAGACATGCTGCTGCGCAACCCCATCGCGTTGGTCATTTACTTCTCCACTCTGTTCACCATCAGCTGGCAAATGACGCTGTTCGTCATTGTGGTGTTGCCGTTGGCCGGGTGGGTGATGGGCACCGTGAGCCGCAAGCTCAAGCGGCAGTCGTCCGTGGCACAGGCACAGTGGGGGGATATCATGTCGCAGTTGGACGAGACGCTCGGCGGCCTGCGCGTCATCAAGGCATTCATTGCCGAGAAGAAGATGTCGGCCCGCTTCTCGAAGACCAACAACGACTTCCGCGACGCCATGAACGCCATGGTCATACGGCAAAGCTCCGCGCACCCCATGAGCGAGTTCCTCGGTACGTGCGTCATCGTCATCGTATTATGGTTCGGTGGGGCGCTCATCCTGAACAGCACCTACGCACCCATGGACGCGGCCACGTTCATCTTCTACCTTGTCATACTCTACAGCATCATAAACCCGCTGAAGGAGTTCTCCAAAGCCTTCTATAACGTGCCGTTGGGCTTGGCCAGCATGGACCGCATCGACATGATACTTAAGGCAGAGAACCACATCAAGGAACCCGCACACCCGCTTCCGCTGGAGAACTTCGAGCACAGCATCGAGTTCCGCGACGTCAGCTTCTGTTATACGGAGGGACGGCCCGTGCTGAAGCACATCAACCTGACGGTGCCGAAGGGGAAGACCATCGCCCTGGTGGGGCAGTCCGGCTCGGGAAAGTCCACCATGGTGGACCTCGTGCCCCGCTATCACGACGTGCAGCAGGGCGAGCTGCTCATCGACGGGAAGAACGTGAAGGACGTGTCGATACACAGCCTGCGTTCGCTCATAGGCAACGTCAACCAGGAGGCCATCCTCTTTAACGACACCTTCTACAACAACATCACCTTCGGCGTGGAGAACGCCACCATGGAGCAGGTGATAGAGGCGGCCAAGATAGCCAATGCCCACGACTTCATCATGGAGACGGAGAAGGGCTACGACACCATGATAGGCGACCGCGGCGGACGCCTGTCCGGCGGGCAACGCCAGCGCGTGAGCATAGCCCGCGCCATCTTGAAGAACCCGCCCATCTTGATACTAGACGAGGCCACGTCGGCCCTTGACACGGAGAGCGAGCGCCTGGTGCAGGAGGCCCTGGAGCGGCTGATGAAGTCGCGCACCACCATCGCCATTGCCCACCGCCTGAGCACCATCAAGAACGCGGACGAGATATGCGTGTTGTACGAAGGGGAGATTGTGGAGCGCGGCACGCACGAAGAGCTCATCGCCCTGAACGGCTACTACAAGAAGCTGAACGACATGCAGTCGCTGTAAGCTCCTCCCCCTAAGGGGAGGGGACTCTGTGCATGCGGGGGCGCTTTCCTATATAATATATATAATGTGTATCCCTCCCCTTGGAGGGGCGGAAAACGCGACCATGGTGACGACTTTATCATGACCATGGTGACGACCTTGCCGTGACCATGGTGAAGGTAAAACTGCGACCAATACGGAGGTGAAATCGAGACCGGGTTCTCACACTCATCGAGACCGGGGTCTCAAGCTTGTCGAGACCGTAGTCTCAATCACGTCGAGACCGGGGTCTCGATTTTATGCAGACCGGGGCGGCGTTTCCTGTAAGCCTAAGGCGTGCGGGCCGCCGGGTCGAGGGCCCGTCACTTGTACCAGCTGGAGTACATCAGGTAGTTGTGCGCTATCTTCTGGTTCAGCTCCTTGGCCTGCTCGGGGTCCACCTTCTTGATGAACTTGGCGGGAACGCCGCCCCAGATGCTGCCCGGCTCGATGACCGTGTTGCTCAGCACCAACGACCCCGCGGCCACGATGGCCCCCTCGCCCACCACGGCGTGGTCCAGGATGGTGGCCCCCATGCCCACCAGCGCGTAGTCCTTGACCGTGGCGCCGTGTATGGTGACGTTGTGGCCGATGGACACGTGGTCGCCTATCTCGATGGTCGATTTCTCGTAGAGCGTATGGAGCACGCTCCCGTCCTGTATGTTCACCCCGTTGCCTATCCTGATGGAGTTGACGTCGCCGCGCAGCACGGTGTTGAACCACACGCTGCAGTCGCGGCCCATTACCACGTCGCCTATGATGGTGGCATTGTCTGCCAGGAAACAGTTCTCGCCTATTTCGGGCGTGAAGCCTCTTACTGATTTGATGAGTGCCATAGATGTATTCTTATTATAGATATTGTATGTGATGAGATAATCCTCTTGCGGCCGTGCGCTACAATGCACGGCAAGCCTCGCGGAGCCATGCCTCCTCGTCCGCGTCGAGGTGGGGGGCGATGAGGCTGTACACGCGGCGGTGGTAGCCGTCGAGCCACTCCCGCTCCTCCTGCGTCAGCAGTTCCTTCACGATGCCCTTCTTGCAGATGGGGCAGAGGGTCACGGTGTCGAACTGCAGGTAGCCGCCGAACATCCCTTCGCCCGCCGGGACGGCGAGCAGCAGGTTTTCCGTGCGGATACCGTGGCTGCCGGCCTTGTACACGCCCGGTTCGTTGGACGTGAGCATGCCCGCGCGGATGGGCACGGGGTTCTCGTTCATGCGGATGCTTTGGGGCCCTTCGTGCACGTTCAGGAAATGTCCCACGCCGTGACCCGTGCCGTGCAGGAAGTTCATGCGGTGCGTCCAGAGCGGCATGCGGGCCAATGCGTCGAGCTGCGCGCCGCGCGTGCCTTCGGGAAATACCGCACGGGCCAGGGCGATGTGGCCTTTCAGTACCAGCGTGTAGTCCAGCTTCTCCTCGTCGGTCAGCGGGCCGAGGGCGATGGTGCGGGTGATGTCCGTGGTGCCGTCCAGGTATTGCGCGCCCGAGTCGAGCAGCAGGAAGCCTTCGGGGCGTAGCGCCGCGTCGGTTTCCGGAGTGGCCTCGTAGTGCACGATGGCCGCGTGCTCCTTGTATCCGGCTATGGTGTCGAAGCTTTCTCCCATGAACAACGGCTGCTCCGCCCGCAGCTTGCGGAGTTCCTCCGCCACGCTCATCTCCGTCTGTTCGCCGGCGGGCACCGCCTCGTCCAGCCATTTCAGGAATTTTGCCAGGGCGATGCCGTCGCGCAACATGGCCTCGCGCAGCCCCTTCTGCTCGGTTTCGTTGCGCACGGCCTTCAGCAGGGCGATGGGCGAGGGACGGTCTGCAAGCGTCGCGCCGCTTTGTTGCAGGGCGGCATGGGCCATGCAGTTCGTCTTTTTCAAGTCTGTTTGCACGCGGCCCCGGGCGGATTTCAAGAAGGTGCCCAGTTCGTTGTAAGGATGTGTGCAGATGCCGTTGGCCGAGAGGTAAGCGGCCAGCTCGTCGGTCACGCGTTGCGTCTCGACGAAGAAGTGGGCCGTGTTGTGCTCTACGGCGAGGTAACTCACCACCACGGGGTTGCAATGCACGTCGGCCGCACGGAGGTTCGTCGTCCAGGCTATCTCGTCCAGCGCGCTCACCAGGAGCATGTCCGTGCCTTCTTCCGCCATGTCGCGGCGTATGGCGGCCAGCTTGTCCGCGCAGCTTTGCCCGGCGTATTGCAGCGGGTAGATGAGGATGGGGGAGCGGGGCATGGCAGGCCGCGTGGCCCACAGCGTGTCCCAGGGGTCGTCCACCACATAGACTTCCGGCCCGCCACGCAGCTCTTCGCCGAGCATCCGGGCTTGGGCGGCGGAAAACACGCTACCGTCCACGCCCACGCATTCGCCCGGTTTCAGTCGTTCCTTCAGGAATTGTGCGATGCTTGGCGTGCCCGGCAACCCTTCCTTGTAGAGGCCGATGCCGCTGCCTTGCAGTTGGTCGGCGGCTTGTAGGAAGTAACGCGAGTCGGTCCACAACCCGGCTTCGCCCAGCGTCACGACCACCGTTCCCGCCGAGCCGGTGAAGCCCGAAATCCACTTGCGTGCCTCCCAATGCGGGGCCACGTATTCGCTCTGGTGCGGGTCGTTGCTGGGGATGATGAACGCCGCCAGCCCCTCGCGCCGCATATAGTCGCGCAGCGCCGCAATGCGCTGCCTGATGTCGTTTTGCTTCATAATTTATTGCATCTTATCTTCCGACAAAGATACGATAAATACGGATATGCCGGCCCGTTTTCACCCCTTTTCTGCGGCTTGTGGGGCGTGTTTGTCGCGGGTTTGTCCGCAACGTGTCGCGAGCGTGCTCCGAACGTGTTGCGCCCGTGCTCGCAACGCGTTGCGCTTGCGCTCCGTACATGTTGCGCTTCCAGCCGCCGTTTCACGCCAAAGACGCCCCTTGGTGCGGGGTGTGTGGAACGGGAGTGCGCTTGTCATGCGTACGCCTGCTGGTGCACCCCGCTGACGGCCCGTCCGCTGGGGTCGTTCATGTTGGCAAAGGCTTTGTCCCACGCCAAGGCTTCGGCCGTGCTGCATGCCACGCTGGGTACGCTGGGCACCGTGGCCGCCGCGCTGTCGCTGGGGAAGTGGGCGGCGAAGAGGGTACGGTAGAAGTATTCTTCCTTGTTGCGCGGCGGGTTGATGGGGAAGCGTTCGGCGGCGTGGGCCATCTCGTCGTCGCTTACGTTGTCGCTGGCGACGCGTTTCAGGGTGTCGATCCACGAGTATCCTACCCCGTCGGAGAACTGTTCCTTCTGCCGCCATGCCACTTCGCTTGGCAAAAGAGGGGCAAACGCTTCGCGGAGAATCTTCTTTTCCATCGTGTTGCCGGGGCACATCTTGGCCGCCGGGTTGAGGCGCATGGCCACGTCGAGGAATGCCGTGTCGAGAAACGGTACGCGCCCCTCGACTCCCCAGGCGGCCAGGCTCTTGTTGGCACGCAGGCAGTCATATAGGTGCAGTTTGGAGAGCTTGCGCACGGTCTCTTCGTGGAAGGCGCGCGCGTCGGGAGCCTTGTGGAAGTAGAGGTATCCTCCGAATATCTCGTCGGCACCCTCGCCGGATAGTACCATCTTGATGCCCATGCTTTTTATGACACGTGCCAACAAGTACATCGGGGTGGAGGCACGAATGGTGGTCACGTCGTATGTCTCTGTGAAATACACCACGTCGCTAAGGGCGTCGAGCCCCTCTTGCAGGGTGTAGTTTATCTCGTGGTGCACCGTGTCGATGTGCCGGGCCACCAGGCGGGCCTTCTCCAAGTCGGGGGCGCCGTGCAACCCCACGGCGAAGGAGTGCAGGCGCGGCCACCAGGCTTCCTCCCGCCCTCCGGTCTCTATGCGCTTGGGGGCATACTTCTGGGTCACGGCACTAATGATGGACGAGTCCAACCCTCCGCTCAGCAGCACGCCATAGGGCACGTCGCTCATCATCTGCCTTTGCACGGCCTCCTCCAGCGCGTTGCGCAACTCGTCCGTGTCGGCTGGGTTGTCCTTTACATTATCGTAGCAGAACCAGTCTCTTCGGTAGTACCTCCGCGGCTGGCGGTCGCGGCTTGTGAGGAGATGCCCCGGCGGAAACGGCTCATAGTGGACGACGCCTTGCCCTTCCAAGGCTTTCAGTTCGCTTGCCACGTATAGCCGCCCTTCGTCGTCACGCCCGAAGTAAAGGGGGATTACGCCGACGGGGTCGCGTGCAATGAGGTACTCGTCCCGTTCGGCGTCGTATAGCGCAAAGGCGAATATCCCGTCCAATTCATCCAAGAAGCTGTCGCCTTTCTCACGATACAAGGCCAGGATTACCTCGCAATCGCTTCCGGTCATGAACGGGTATTTTCCGGCATAACGCCGGCGTATGTCTTGGTGATTGTAAATCTCTCCGTTGACCGCCAACACAAGCTTCTTGTCAGGACTGAAGAGCGGCTGCCTTCCCGACTCCGGGTCTACAATGGCCAAGCGCTCATGGGCTAATATGGCGCTGCCTCCGCAATAGATTCCGCTCCAGTCGGGGCCACGGTGGCGAATCTTGCCACTCATTTGCAATGCTTTTTGCCTTAGTGCGGGCGTTTGCTGTTTGATGTTGAAAATAGAGACGATACCACACATATCCTTTTTCTTTATGGTGTTATTAAGTAAGGTTTTAGTCGCAAAAGTAGACATCTTGTAATTGGAAGCCAAGTGTTGGCTGTCTTTTTAATAGTTTAATTAGACTATTAGTTTCGTTTTGAAATATTAGGGCATCGCTTTTTGAATGAATTGTAAGTATAAGTAGGGTATTCCCTTTCAGATTGATACTTACTTCCAATAAGCTTATTCAATATGACGCATTTCGTTTCCATATTATAGCAAAATATTATATCTTTGCCGGAAATAAAAGCAAAAAGAGTTGCAAATAAGGAAAAGACAGATAAAATGGCAAAGATAATCGGGTTTACCAAAATGCACGGTGTGGGTAATGATTACATTTATATATATGTGGACAAAATGCTGGATGAAGTAAGCGATCCCGTTTTGTTGGCACGCCGGTGGAGTGACCGCCATACGGGGATAGGTGGCGATGGCTTGGTCTTGGTAGGTCGTTCAGCGATGCCGGAAGCCGATTTTACCATGCGTATTTTTAATGCGGATGGTTCGGAGGCCTTGATGTGCGGTAACGCTTCACGCTGCATAGGCAAGTATGTGTACGAGAAAGGTCTGACGGACAAGACTTCGGTAAGGCTGCTTACGCGGGCGGGCATAAAAACGCTGATGCTGCACGTTGATGGCAATAACCATGTGGAGAGTGTCACGGTGGACATGCAGGAGCCTTGTCTCGCCGACCGCAGTCTGCTGGCTACTCCGGATGGCTCTATGTTGGAAGGACGCGTGATGGTGTGTGGACAAGAGTTGTGCGGCACATTTGTCTCCATGGGCAATCCCCACTTTGTTGTCTTTACCGACGATGCGGATGCTGTGGACGTGGCTGCTTTGGGGCGCGCATTGGAAACCAATTCCTTGTTTCCGGAACGGTGTAACATCGAGTTCGCCAGCCTGATGGGTACTGATTGTATACGTACAAGGGTCTGGGAACGCGGAAGCGGCATTACCTTGGCATGTGGCACAGGGGCATGCGCCACCGCCGTAGCGGCAACGCTGACCGGACGCACAGGACGGAAAAGCACGGTTGTGATGGACGGCGGAGCGCTGGAAATAGAATGGAGCCAGGCGGATAACCATGTTTACATGACAGGGCCGGCCGAGTTTGTTTTTGAAGGAGAAATCAACATAGAAAACTCTTAATTTGAACGGATATGGCATTAGTGAACGAACACTTCTTGAAGTTGCCGGACAACTACTTGTTTGCAGACATAGCCAAGAAGGTAAACGTTTTCAAGGTATCGCATCCTCATGCGAATATCATCAGTTTGGGTATAGGTGACGTGACGCGTCCTCTTTGCCCGGCCGTGGTAGAGGCCATGCACAAGGCTGTGGACGAAATGGCCACTACCAAAGGCTTTCGGGGTTATGGCCCGGAGCAAGGATATCAGTTCCTACGGGAAGCTATCGTGAAAAACGATTTCTTGCCGCGCGGCATCCATTTGGACCCTTCCGAGATATTCGTCAACGACGGGGCCAAAAGCGACACGGGCAACATCCAAGAACTGGTGCGATGGGATAACAGTATCGGTGTGACTGATCCCATATATCCCGTTTACATCGATTCGAATGTGATGATAGGTCGTGCCGGAGAGGTGACGGACGGCAAGTGGAACAACGTCACCTATCTGCCCTGTACGGCCGAAAACAACTTCATCCCGCAACTGCCCGACCGCCGGGTGGATATCATCTATCTCTGCTATCCGAACAATCCCACGGGCACCGTCATCTCGAAGGAAGAACTTCGTAAGTGGGTCAATTATGCGCTGAAAAACGACACGCTCATCTTTTACGATGCAGCTTACGAGGCATACATACAAGAACCGGACATTCCTCATTCCATCTACGAGATAAAGGGGGCGCGGAAAGTAGCCATCGAGTTCCACAGCTACTCAAAGACGGCCGGATTCACGGGCGTGCGATGTGGCTACACGGTGGTGCCCAAGGAATTGACCGCTTCCACATTGGAGGGCGAGCGGATTGCGCTGAACCAGTTGTGGTACCGCCGCCAATGCACCAAGTTCAACGGTACCAGCTACATCAGCCAGCGGGCGGCCGAAGCCATCTATACGCCGGAGGGTAAGGAACAGGTGAGGGAAACCATTGCCTACTACATGGACAATGCACGTACCATGCGCCACACGCTGACAAGCCTCGGCCTGGAAGTCTTCGGCGGAGAGAACGCACCTTATATCTGGCTGAAGGTGCCGAATGGTGAAAGCAGTTGGCGTTTTTTCGAGCAGATGCTTTACAATGCCCATGTGGTATGCACGCCGGGCGTAGGGTTCGGACCGAGCGGTGAAGGATATGTGCGGCTCACCGCCTTCGGGAGCCACGAAGATTGCGCCGAGGCGATGATGCGGTTGAAGAAGTGGATTTGAGTTTCCTTCTTGCCTTCCACGTAAGGGAGGCATCCTGCACGAATAGCGTTTAATATGAACACAAGGTACTGCCCCTCCTCTCTTTCATGGGAGGGATGGGAAAGGACCACTAAACCTTTTATACGATGACAAACTTGAGATTTAAAGTAGTGGAAAGTGCTTTTGGCAAAAAGCCTTTGAAAGTGGACACACCGGCGGAGCGTCCGTCGGAATACTTTGGCAAGAATGTGTTCAACCGTGCCAAGATGTACAAGTATCTGCCTACGGCGGTGTACGAATCCTTGATAGACGTCATTGACAATGGCGCTTGTCTGGATCGCTCAATAGCTGATGCCGTGGCCGCAGGCATGAAGAAATGGGCGGAGGAAAACGGTGTGACGCACTACACGCATTGGTTCCAACCATTGACGGAGGGCACGGCCGAGAAGCACGACGCCTTCATCGAGCACGATGGCAAAGGCGGCATGATAGAGGAGTTTTCCGGCAAGTTGCTCGTACAGCAGGAGCCGGATGCCAGCTCGTTCCCCAACGGGGGCATACGCAACACCTTCGAGGCGCGCGGATATTCGGCTTGGGACCCCACGTCGCCTGTTTTCATTATGGACGACACGCTCTGTATCCCTACCATATTCATATCTTATACGGGCGAGGCGTTGGACTATAAGGCACCGTTGCTCCGTGCGCTCCATGCGGTGAACGTGGCTGCCACGGAAGTCTGCCACTATTTCGACCCCGCGGTAAAGAAGGTTGTGTGTAACTTGGGTTGGGAGCAGGAGTATTTTCTGGTGGACGAAGGGCTGTACAATGCCCGTCCGGACTTGGTGCTGACGGGCCGCACGCTCATGGGGCACGACTCGGCAAAGAACCAGCAGATGGAAGACCATTATTTCGGCACCATCCCCGACAGGGTGCAGGCGTTCATGAAGGATTTGGAGATTCAGGCGCTGGAACTGGCCATCCCCTGCAAGACACGCCACAACGAGGTGGCCCCCAACCAGTTCGAAATAGCTCCCATATTCGAGGAAACGAACATTGCCAACGACCACAACATGCTCTTGATGTCCCTGATGAAGAAGGTGGCACGCAAACATGGGTTCCGCGTGTTGCTGCATGAAAAGCCTTTTGCGGGTATCAACGGTTCGGGCAAGCATAACAACTGGAGCCTCTCCACCGATACGGGCGTGTTGCTCCACGCACCCGGCAAGACACCGGAAGAGAACCTGCGCTTCGTCACCTTCGTGGTGGAGACGCTGATGGGTGTATGCCGCCACAACGGCCTGCTGAAAGCCAGTATCATGAGCGCGACCAATGCGCACCGGCTGGGGGCAAACGAAGCACCTCCCGCCATCATCTCCTCCTTCCTGGGCAAGCAGTTGAGCGAGTTACTGGACCATATAGAGGAGAGCGACAAGGACGAGCTGTTCAACATGATGGGCAAGCAGGGCATGAAGCTGGACATACCGGAGATACCGGAACTGCTCATAGACAACACCGACCACAACCGTACGTCGCCCTTCGCCTTTACGGGCAATCGCTTCGAGTTCCGCGCCGTGGGGAGCGAGGCCAACTGCGCTTCGGGCATGATTGTGCTCAACACGGCCGTGGCCGAGGCGCTTGCGGACTTCAAACGGCGTGTGGACGCGCTCATCGCAAAGGGGCAAAGCCAGACGGCAGCCATAGTCAGCGTGCTGCGTGAGGACATCAAGACCTGCAAGCCGATACGCTTCGACGGCAACGGCTACTCGGACGAGTGGGTGGCGGAGGCCAAACGCCGGGGGCTGGACTGCGAGACCAGCTGCCCGCTCATCTTCGACAACTACCTGACGGACGACAGCGTGCGGATGTTCGAGGATATGGGCGTGATGAACCGCAAGGAACTGGAGGCCCGCAACGAGGTGAAGTGGGACACCTACACCAAACGCATCCAGATAGAGGCGCGCGTGATGGGCGACATTACCATGAACCACATCGTGCCCGTGGCCACGCACTACCAGAGCCAGCTGGCCAAGAACGTACAGAACATGCGCCAGATATTCCCGGTGGAGAAGGCCGACACGCTCTGCGCACGCAACATGAAGCTCATAGAAGAGATTGCCGAACGCACACAGGCCATCGAAACCGGCGTGGAGGAACTTATCAACGCCCGCAAGGTGGCGAACAAAATAGCCGGCGAGCGCGAAAAAGCCATCGCCTATCACGACACGGTGGAACCCAAGATGGGGGCCATCCGCTACCAGATAGACAAGCTGGAGCTTATCGTTGCCGACGAGTTGTGGACGCTGCCCAAATACCGCGAACTGCTCTTTATCAGGTAATGCAATGAAAGTCTTTACTTTAGCTGCATGAAATCCAGGTGCCGGGCGGCTGCGAAGTTCCCCGGCACCATTCCCGTGCGGGAGTTGCGTTCTTTCCGGCGGAGACTCGGAATCTGGTGCGGAAGCACCGTGCAACAAGGAGTTGGCGGCCGTGTGCGTTCCGTCCGTGCTCGCAACACACTCCGCCCGCGCTTCGAACATGTTCTGTCCGTGGCCGCTACGCGTTCCGCTTGTGGACTTCTGCGCGAAGAGGACGGATGAGGCATATACGGTATTGCCATTCAATGATTTATAACGATGAAAACCTTAGGTCGAAACCAGGAATGCCACGAACTTAATAATGATTGAATATGGACAACGGATTATACAATGTAGGGTATGAGCACGACGCCTGCGGCGTGGGGATGGTAGTCAACATACACGGCAACAAGAGCCACGAACTGGTGGACAACGCCCTGAAAGTCCTTGAAAACATGCGCCACCGGGGGGCCGAAGGCGCCGACAACAAGACGGGCGACGGGGCGGGCATCCTGTTACAGATACCGCACGAGTTTATATTGCTCCAAGGGATACCCGTCCCGGAGAAGGGGAAATACGGCACGGGCATCGTGTTCCTGCCCAAAGACGCCAAACGCCAGCAAGATATACTGAGTGTGATGATAGAGGAAATAGAGCGTGAGGGCCTGTCGCTGATGCACCTGCGGAGCGTGCCGACCCATCCCGCCTGCCTGGGCGAGACGGCCCTTGCCAGCGAGCCGGACATCAAGCAAGTGTTTGTGACGGGTGTCACTGACGAGCGCGTGCCGGTGTTCGAACGCATTCTTTACCTCGTCCGCAAGCGCATCGAGCGCCGTGTGGCGGACAAGGACTTCTACATCTGCTCGCTCTCCGCGCACACCATTATATATAAAGGTATGCTCTCCAGCTTGCAGCTGCGCCAGTACTTCCCCGACCTGACCAACAAGTACTTTACCAGCGGGCTGGCTTTGGTGCACTCCCGCTTCTCCACCAACACCTTTCCCACGTGGAGTTTGGCGCAACCCTTCCGCCTGCTGGCACATAACGGGGAGATAAATACCATCCGTGGCAATCGCGGATGGATGCAGGCCCGCGAGAGCGTGCTTGGTTCGGAGGCCATCGGCGACATCAAGGATATTTCGCCCATCGTGCAGCCAGGCATGAGCGACTCGGCCAGCCTGGACAATGTGTTCGAGTTCTTTGTGATGTCGGGCCTCTCGCTGCCGCACGCTATGGCGCTGATGGTGCCGGAGAGCTTCAACGACAAGAATCCCATATCGGAAGACCTGAAAGCCTTCTACGAGTACCACTCCATCCTCATGGAGCCTTGGGACGGCCCGGCAGCCTTGCTTTTCAGCGACGGGCGTTATGCGGGTGGAATGCTCGACCGCAACGGCTTGCGCCCCGCACGCTACACTATTACCAAGAACGACACGATGGTGGTGGCTTCGGAGGTGGGCGTGATGGACTTCGACCCGGCGGAGATAGCCGAGAAAGGCCGCCTGCAACCGGGCAAGATTTTGCTCATCGACACGCAGGAGGGCAAGATATACTACGACGGCGAGATAAAGGAACGCCTTGCCGCCGAGCATCCCTACCGCCAATGGCTCTCCGCCAACCGTATCCAGTTGGAGAAGCTGAAAAGCGGGCGCAAGGTGGATAATGCCGTTGCCGACCTGGTGCGCCGTGAACTGATGTTCGGCTTCGGCGCGGAGGACATAGACAATACCATCATGCCAATGTGTGTGAATGGGCAGGAACCTACGGCGGCCATGGGCAACGATACGCCGTTGGCCGTGCTGAGCGACAGACCGCAACTGCTGTTCAACTATTTCCGCCAGCAGTTTGCCCAGGTGACCAACCCGGCCATCGATTCCATCCGCGAGAGCCTCGTCATGTCGCTCACCGAGTACATCGGGCGCGTCGGTTCGGGTATCCTCCGGCCCTATGCCTCCAACTGCAAGATGGTGCGCCTGCCGCATCCCATACTGAACAACACCCAGCTCGACATCCTGTGCAACATCCGTTACAAGGGCTTCAACACCGTCAAGCTACCCATGCTCTTTGAATGCGCCAAGGGGGAAGACGGCTTGCGCTCCGCCCTCGACCGCCTCTGCAAGGAGGCTGCCCGCAGCGTGGACGAAGGCTATAACTACATCATCCTTTCCGACCGCGACATTGACCAGGCACATGCCACCATCCCTTCGCTGCTGGCCGTCAGCGCCGTGCATCACTACCTCATATCGGTAGGGAAACGCGTGCAGACCGCCTTGATTGTGGAGAGCGGCGAGATACGTGAGCCTATGCACGCCGCCCTGCTGTTGGGCTACGGCGCATCGGCCTTGTGCCCCTACATGGTGTTTGCCGTGCTGGACGACCTGGTGAGGCGCAAGAAGGTGCAAGAGAACTACGAGACCGCCGAGGCCAACTACATCAACGCCATGAAGAAGGCCCTGCTGAAGATTATGGCCAAGATGGGCATCTCCACCATTCGCTCTTACCGTGGGGCCAAGATATTCGAGGCGGTAGGCCTGTCGGAAAGCTTGCTCAAGACGTACTTCGGTACCGAGGTCTCCACCATCGGGGGCATCGGTCTGGAGACGATTGCCCGCGACTCCATCGCCATGCACGACGCGGGTTTTGCCGAAGATGTCGAGACGGACTTCCTGCCCAACTTCGGACAGTTCCATTACCGCAAGGATGGTATACGCCATGCGTGGAATCCGGAAACCATAGCTACGCTTCAGCTTGCCACCCGGACGGGCGACTACCGGAAGTACAAAGAGTTCACCCGCTTGGTGGACGAGAAGGCCGATCCGATATTCATCCGTGACTTTTTCGACTTCAAGCGTGCCGTCACACCTATAGATATAAATAAGGTGGAGCCGGTGAGCGCCATCGTGAAGCACTTCGTGGCAGGGGCCATGAGCTTCGGGGCGCTCAGCAAGGAAGCCCATGAGGCCATCTGCCTGGCCATGAACCGGCTGGGTACCCGCTCCAATACCGGTGAGGGTGGCGAGGACAACGAACGCTTCCATGCCGAGGTGGACGGCATTTCGCTATCCAGCAAGACCAAACAGGTGGCTTCGGGCCGCTTCGGTGTGACGACGGAGTATCTGGTGAACGCCGAGGAAATACAGATAAAGGTGGCGCAAGGCGCAAAGCCCGGCGAGGGCGGACAGCTGCCCGGCTTCAAGGTGGACGAGGTGATTGCCAAGACGCGCCACTCCATCCCCGGCATTTCGCTCATATCCCCGCCGCCCCACCATGACATTTACTCCATAGAAGACCTGGCGCAGCTCATCTTTGATCTGAAAAATGTCAACCCGAAGGCTGCAATCAGCGTGAAGCTGGTGGCGGAAAGCGGTGTGGGCACCATTGCCGCCGGCGTGGCCAAGGCGAAGGCTGACCTCATCGTCATCTCCGGTGCCGAGGGTGGGACGGGAGCCAGCCCGGCGTCGAGCATGCGCTTCGCGGGCATCCCGCCGGAGATTGGGCTTAGCGAGACGCAGCAGACGTTGGTGAAGAACGGCCTGCGGGGCAGCGTCCGCCTGCAAGTGGACGGCCAGCTGAAGACCGGGCGCGACATCGTGCTCATGGCATTGCTCGGCGCGGAGGAGTTCGGTTTCGGCACGTTGCTGCTCATTGTGTTGGGATGCGTCATGATGCGCAAGTGCAACCTGAACACCTGCCCGCTGGGCGTGGCCACGCAAAACCCCGAGCTACGCCGGCACTTCATGGGCAAGCACGAGTATCTGGTGAACTATTTCACCTTCTTGGCCGAGGAGGTGCGCGAGTATCTGGCCGCGATGGGCTACACGAAGCTGGACGACATCGTGGGCCACACGGAGCTGATTCTCCGCAAGCAACCGGCCAAAGGGAGCAAGGCGGCGACGCTGGACTTCACCCGACTGCTGCACAAGGAAGCGTCGAACGGCCCGCTTTGCCACACGGCGGGGCAGCCGCACGAACTGGAAGGCGTGCTCGACCGCCAGATAATCCGCTCGGCCCAACGCGCCATCGAGGAGCAGGAGGAGGTGAACCTGGACTATGCCATCCGCAACACCGACCGTGCCGTGGGAACCATGCTCAGCGGTCTCATTGCCGGGAGGTACGGCGGGGCGGGGCTGCCCGACGCTACCATCAACATCAAGTTCAAGGGTAGTGCCGGACAGAGCTTCGGCGCCTTTCTGGTGCGCGGGGTGAACTTCAAACTGGAGGGTGAGGCCAACGACTACTTCGCCAAAGGCCTTAGCGGCGGGCGCATCGCCATCCTGCCGCCCGTGCGCAGCAACTTCAACGCCGAGGACAACACCATAGCCGGCAACACGGGGCTTTACGGAGCCACTTCCGGCGAGCTGTACGTCAACGGGAAGGTGGGCGAACGCTTCGCCGTGCGCAACTCCGGGGCCATTGCCGTTGTCGAGGGGGCGGGCGACCACTGCTGCGAGTACATGACCGGAGGCCGCGTCGTTGTTCTGGGAGAGACCGGGCGCAACTTCGCGGCGGGCATGAGCGGCGGCGTGGCCTACGTGTGGGACAAACGCCACGACTTCGACTACTTCTGCAACATGGACATGGTGGAAATCAACCTCGTGGAAGAAAG
>CALUGY010000013.1 GCA_944320295.1 uncultured Bacteroides sp. | reverse complement strand
ACCATCAAGAGCGAGGCCGTGGAGAACGCCGAAGACGCCCGCCGCGCCGCCCGCCAGTTGGGCTATCCCGTCATTGTCCGCGCCGCCTACGCCCTCGGCGGATTGGGCAGCGGCTTCTGCGACAATGAAGAGGAACTGAACGTGCTGGTAGAGAAAGCCTTCTCCTTCTCCCCGCAAGTGCTGGTGGAGAAATCCCTGCGCGGCTGGAAGGAAGTGGAATACGAGGTGGTGCGCGACCGCTATGACAACTGCATCACGGTCTGCAACATGGAGAACTTTGACCCCCTGGGCATCCACACGGGCGAGTCCATCGTCATCGCCCCCAGCCAGACGCTAAGCAATACCGACTATCACAAGCTGCGCGAACTGGCCATCCGCATCATCCGCCACATCGGCATCGTGGGCGAGTGCAACGTGCAGTATGCCTACGACCCGCAGAGTGAAGATTACCGCGTCATCGAGGTGAACGCCCGCCTCAGCCGTTCCTCGGCCTTGGCCAGCAAGGCGACGGGCTATCCCTTGGCTTTCGTGGCCGCGAAGTTGGGCTTGGGCTACGGGCTCTTTGAACTGAAGAACAGCGTCACCAAGACCACATCGGCCTTCTTCGAGCCGGCACTGGACTACGTGGTGTGCAAGATACCGCGTTGGGACTTGGGCAAGTTCCATGGCGTGGACAAGGAGCTTGGTTCTTCGATGAAATCCGTGGGCGAGGTGATGGCGATAGGCCGCACCTTCGAGGAAGCCATCCAGAAGGGCCTGCGCATGATTGGGCAGGGTATGCACGGTTTTGTGGAGAACAAGGAACTGGTCATCCCCGACCTCGACAAGGCTCTGCGCGAACCGACGGACAAGCGCATCTTCGTCATCTCCAAGGCCTTCCGTGCGGGCTATACCGTAGACCAGGTGCACGAGCTGACGAAGATTGACCGCTGGTTCCTGGAGAAACTGATGAACATCATGCAGACCTCGAAGGAACTCCACGCCTGGGGCGCCAACCACAAGCAACTGATGGACCTGGACGACACCTTATTATATAGGGCGAAACGACAGGGCTTCACCGACTTCCAGATAGCCCGCGCCATCGGCATGGAGCAGGACGAGGACATCGAGCAAGCCAGCCTGGAGATACGCCGCCATCGCAAGAGTCGGGGCATCGTGCCTGTGGTGAAGCAGATAGACACCTTGGCCGCCGAATATCCCGCGCAGACCAACTACCTCTACCTGACATACAGCGGCACGGAGAACGATGTGCATTACCTGGGTGACCATAAGAGCATCGTGGTTCTCGGCTCAGGCGCCTATCGCATCGGCTCCTCCGTGGAGTTCGACTGGTGCGGCGTGCAGGCGTTGAACACCATCCGCAAGGAGGGCTACCGCAGCGTGATGATCAACTACAATCCGGAGACCGTATCGACCGACTACGATATGTGCGACCGCCTCTATTTCGATGAACTGACCTTCGAGCGGGTGATGGACATCCTCGAACTGGAGAATCCGCACGGTGTCATTGTCTCCACGGGCGGACAAATCCCCAACAACCTCGCCATGCGCCTTGATGCCCAGCGCGTGCCCATCCTCGGCACCAGCGCCAAGAGCATCGACAATGCCGAAGACCGCGACAAGTTCTCTGCCATGCTCGACCGCATAGGCGTGGACCAACCGGAGTGGAGCGCGCTGACTTCGATGGAGGACATCAACGCCTTCGTTTCGAAGGTGGGCTTCCCCGTCCTGGTGCGTCCGTCCTACGTGCTGAGCGGCGCGGCGATGAATGTCTGCTCCAACCAGGAAGAATTGGAACGCTTCCTCCAGCTGGCCGCCAACGTTAGTCAGAAGCACCCTGTCGTGGTGAGCCAGTTCATAGAGCATGCCAAGGAGGTGGAGATGGATGCCGTGGCAAAAGACGGCGAAATCATTGCCTACGCCATCTCCGAGCATATAGAGTTCGCAGGTGTACACTCGGGCGATGCCACCATCCAGTTCCCCCCGCAGAAACTGTACGTGGAGACCGTGCGCCGCATAAAGCGAATCAGCCGCGAGATAGCACGCGAACTGAATATCTCCGGGCCCTTCAATATCCAGTTCCTGGCCCGCGACAATGACATCAAGGTCATCGAATGCAATCTCCGTGCAAGCCGGTCGTTCCCATTCGTGAGCAAAGTGCTGAAGATAAACCTCATCGAACTGGCCACCCAGGTGATGCTGGGCCTCCCCGTGGAGAAGCCGGACAAGAACCTGTTCGACCTGGACTATGTAGGCATCAAGGCTTCGCAGTTCTCATTCAACCGCTTACAGAAGGCCGACCCGGTACTGGGCGTGGACATGGCCTCGACCGGGGAGGTCGGTTGCCTGGGCGATGATACGAACTGTGCCATCCTGAAAGCCATGCTGTCCGTGGGTTACCGCATCCCGGAACGGAGCGTACTACTGTCTACGGGTGGGCCTAAGCAGAAGGTAGATATGCTCCAAGCCGCCCGCCAGCTCCAACGGAAAGGCTATAAGCTTTATGCCACGGGCGGCACGGCCAAGTTCCTTGCCGAGAACGGGGTGGAGTGTTGCCGCGTCTTCTGGCCGAGCGAGGACGGACAGCCCCAGGCCCTCGACATGCTCCACCGCAAGGAGATAGACATGGTGGTGAACATCCCGAAGAACCTTACGTCGAGCGAGCTGAGCAACGGCTACAAGATACGCCGTGCGGCCATAGACCTCAACATCCCGCTCATCACCAATGCGCGGCTGGCCAGCGCCTTCATCAACGCCTTCTGCACCATGTCGGTGGATGACTTGCAAATCAAGTCGTGGGCGGAGTATAAGTAATTGGCATACAGCCCTTGTAACTCTCCTGTTACAGGGGCTTGCATGAGCCGTTTATTCGCAACGCGTACGGAGCGCGGGCGCAACACGTTGCGAGCAGGAGCGGAACACGTTCGGAGTAAACCCGCAACGTGTTCCGCTCTTTTCCTTTATATAATAGGGTGGTTAGCGCGAAGTGCCGCCGGCCAACATCTCGTCGGCCAGCCACGCGGCACCCATGTATTCCTTGATGATGAAAAGCATGTAGCGGATGTCGACCCCTATGGTGCGCTGGCGCAATGGGTCGTAGGCATAGTCGCCCGGGATTCCCTCCCAATTGCCATCGAAGGCCAGGCCCACTACCTCGCCCTCGGCGTTGAACATGGCACTACCCGAGTTCCCACCAGTAATGTCGTTCGTGGTGAGCAGGCATACGGGCAGTTGTCCGTCCCGCCCGGCATAAGGCGCGGGCGGGGGGGATTGCAGCAGGAGGGCCAGCGAGTCGGGGAGCGAGAAGTCCGGGTCATCCTTGTAAGCCCGTGCCTTCTCCAGTATGCCCCGGGCTGTGGTGCGTGATGCGTAGTCCACCCCGTCTGCCGGGGAGTATCCCCGCACCGTGCCGAAACTCAACCGGAACGTGGCGTTGGCGTCGGGATATGCCGGCTCCAACCGTCCCATGCGGCGCATGGCCTGGTCGTAGAGCCGTTCCCCGCGCTGTATCCGTGCCGATGCTTCCTGTCCCTCAAAGCTTATCTCGAAGTATTTGGACAGGAGGTCGATGGCCAGGGATACGGCCGGGTCGTCATACAGGTTGAAGGTGGTATCCTCCGGCTGGGCAAGGCGGGCCAGCACGGCTGGGTCGGTAATCCGGGTGGCCCGGTACAGGCTGTCGGCAAAGGCGCGAGTGTCGCCCTGATGACGACGGTCTATGACCTGGTACATGTCGGGCAGGAAACCGTCTGCCACATGGCTCCGGTAGTCCTTCAGCAGGGCGGCAAACACCTCCCGGTCTATGTCCGGGTCGAGGTTGGCGTACATTTCCGCCAGGCTTTCCAGCTGTGCCGCCACGCTTTCCTGGCCCGCTCCGGGGTCGAAGCTCAGTAGTCCCATGGCCAGTTGCAACAGCTCCGGCCCGTTGAAGAAGGCTTCGGACAGGTATGCCTGCGCATGGGCGATGTCCGCACGCGAGCGGTAGGCCAGTTCCAGGTCGGCCATGAACGAGGGGGATATGCCTTCCCCGGGGTGCAGGCGCAGCCATTGTGCCAGTCGGCGTTCCTGGGCGCGCTTCTTTTCCAACAGGTGTGTGCGGCGCGCGCCCTCGGCCATTCCTATGCTGTGCTTGTAGTAGTTAGAGCTTTCGTTGTATTTCACGGCATACTTCAGCCGTATGCTGTCGCTCCGCTCCATCTGCCTTTTCCAGATGGCCAGCTTGGCGCGGCGCATGTCGGTCTGCGCGGCATTGGTACAGCGCAAGGCCTCGTCTATGGCGAACGACGAGAGTCTGCGGCCCGTCTGTCCGGGGTAGCCCATGGTCATGCACACCTCGCCATTCTCCAACCCGTCGAGTGAGACACGGGCCGCCCGCGCAGGATGGTAGGGTACGTTGGCGGGTGAGTAGGGCGCGGGCATATTGTCGCCCGGCCGGGCATAGATGCGGAATACGGCAAAGTCACCTGTGTGGCGCGGCCAGGCCCAGTTGTCTCTGTCCCATCCGAACTTGCCTACGGCTGATGGGGGTGCGAACACGAGGCGCACGTCATCATAGTCTCTGTAGGTCGACAGCCAGTATTCATTGCCTCCGTAGTAACTGTCCACCATGGCCACCAGGGTAGAGTCGTGTCTCACCACCTCGTCCTCTATGGCCAGGCAAACGGAGTCGACGGCAGCGGTACGGGCCTCTTCGCTCATGCCAGGCGTCACGGCGCGGAGCACGCGGCGGGTCACGTCCTTCTGCTCAACGAGGAAACGGACGTACAGTCCGGGGTTGGGAAGTTCCTCGGCCCGGGTGCGGGCGGCAAAGCCCGTGGTCAGATAGTCGTGCTCCAAGGTGGAGTGCTGGGCTATGCAGTCAAATCCGCAATGATGATTCGTAAGCACCAGCCCGTCGTCGCTCACCACCACACCCGAACAGAAGCCTCCGAAGCTCACCACGGCATCCTTCAGCGACGGCCTGCGGGGGTGGTACAGTTCTTTCGGCGAGAGCTTCATGCCCAGTTCCTTCATGGTGCGACGTGCGCTTTTGCCCAGGTTGCCGGGCATCCACATGCCTTCGTCGGCCATCACGGGTGCCAGCATGCCCAGGCACAGCAGGAGCGTGAGGCCCCTCTGCAAACAGCATGGATTCTTCATATGCATATGTCGGGTTTAAATGTTCTTGCGGTTCGGACGGAGTCGCCTGGCGATGGTCTGCCCCAAGGCAGGAAGGTCGCGCCTCACCACCACGAGGACGAACACGGCAAGCAGCAATGTGCGCCATGCCAGCCTAAGGGCCACATGGTCTATGGGGACCAGCATCCCCGCCGCATACAGGGCGGCTGCCAGCACCATGTACAGGGCTATGGAGCGCAGGTCGTAGGGGATGGGGTAACGCTTCCTGCCTACGATGTACGACAGCAGCATGGCCGTGCCATATCCCGCGAAGCCACCCCACGCACAAGCCATGTAGCCGTAGTGCGGCACGCCTATGATATTCACCGCCACCAGCACCGCACATCCTGCCAGCGAGAATACGGCTCCCCAGCGCGTCTCATCGTTCAGCTTGTACCAGAACGACAGGTTGAAGTACACACCCATGAATATTTCCGCCGCCATCACAATGGGCACTACGTCCAACCCTTCCCAGTAGCCCCGCCCTATCAGGTATTTCAGGACATCCATGTAGAACATCACGGCCAGGAACGCCAGTAGCGTGAAGATGATAAAGTACTTCATGGCCTGCGCATACATCGTGCGGTTATCCTTGTCCCGGCTCTTGCCGAACACGAACGGCTCATAGGCATAGCGGAAGGCCTGGGTAAGCATGGCCATGATCATGGCTATCTTGCTGGCCGCCCCGTAGATGCCCAGCTGCACGGCGGCATCGCCCTTGGTTTCGGGATAGACGTAAGGGAAAATGATTTTGTCGGCCACTTGGTTCAGTATGCCGGCAATGCCCAGTACCAGCAGCGGCAGGCAGTAGCCCACCATGCGACACAGCTGGGCGCGGTCCAGTACGAGCGGGAAGGCCGCCCGCAGTTCAGGCATCATGCACAGCATGACCGTCGAGGTGCATACCAAGTTGAACAGGAAGGCGAAGAACACGTCGTCCCCGTCCATTGCCACATAGTAGACGAGGTTCAGCGCAATGTTCAGCGCGATGAACAGCAGCTTGAGCGCGGCAAACCGCAGGGGCTTCCGCCGGTAGCGCAGATAAGCGAAGGGGATGCTTTGCAACGCGTCCATGGCCACCACAATCATCATCATGCCCACGTACCACGGGTGTTCCCCATAACCCAGCCACCCCGCCACAAGGGGCAGGAATGCTAGTCCGAGCAACAGAAACACAACGGAAACCCCGCCCACGGCAAGCAGCGTGGTGGAGTAGACGCGGCGCGGGTCTTCCTCCTCCTTGTTCGCGAAGCGGAAGAAACCAGTCTCCATGCCGAATGTCAACAGCACGAGCAGCAGCGCCACCCATGCGTAAATGTTCGTCACCACGCCGTAGCCGCCCGATTGCGCGCTCATGGCCATGGTGTAGACGGGTACCAGCAGGTAGTTCAGGAAACGTCCCACTATGCTGCTCAGCCCGTAGATGGCGGTATCTTTGGCCAATGACTTGAGGTTTGCCATATCTTTCGTTGTTTTTTAACGGAAGGTGCATCAAGACCGGAAATGCCTATTATCTTGTCATGCTGAACGTATGTGAAGCATCTCCCGGCGGTAAGGGGCAAACAGGAGATCCTTCGCGTTGCTCAGGATGACGGGGTAAAAGGACAGGGGCGGTTCGTTTTGCTACACCCTCGTTCGTTAACGATGCGGCAAAGATACGGATTTATCGGTGGTTCGGAGTGCATTTGCACCCCAAAAGAATGTCTCGGCCTTCTCCTTTGGAATGAAACACCTCCTGTCATTTGGGGAACTTCTCGAAAATCTCTGTGATGATTGGCGAGAAGTATTTTTCTTCCTCGCTTCTGTAATGAAGAACTGCTGTGACGAATGAATCCTTAGTTCGCACGGTTTTCCAGTAGAAAAACTTGTCGCCTATATAACCCTCAATGACGAACCAGTTGCCATTTAGCCGGCTGTATAGTACTGCGAATCTGTTTTTGTATAGTTCGTACCTTTCTTTGAGTGTGACATCTATGGTATCTCCATATGCGCTCAGATAAGTGTCTTCATCTCTCCTAAAGATAGCTCCGTTTCCATCCATGTTTTCTTGTACATCGTTGAAAGATGTAGGGTAGGCGATGTTGAAGCCATAGCGGGAATTATGATAGCGTTCCAGATCGTAGCTTTCCGAAGAGTTTGCATGGGTCAAGGGGGAAACGTCATCGGATTTCTCCTTGAAGGTCATGCATACGCTCTTTTTCTTTTCATTGCGGTCGGCCTGCCCGTATCCTGTAATCAGGTTACCGTCTTCAGGTTTCAGATGGAAATAGCATGTGGTTTCTGCGTTTTTGGCCGCAATATCTAATGTGTTGTCTTTATGCCACCAGCCTGTCAATGTAAAGTCTATGTCATACTTCACGTTGGTGTACGTGCCGCTTATCTTGCGGTCTTGGTCTATGATGATATCCATTTTGATAGGAAACCCTACCATGTCTCCTTCGCAAAGCAAGCGCACGGGCAGTTGGAACTCTGTGGTGAGCTGCCCGTTGCTATTTATTATAGATTCGGCAGTATCGACCTCCGTATGGGGATTCGCTTTCTTCCAGAAGCCGACTCCCGCAATGATGAGCAAGATAACGACGAGCGACAAATACAACCACAAGAGAAGCATCTTATCGGACGGGCGGGAATGCGGACGTTTTTCGGTATAATAGTACGTCTGCGTTTCCTCCCTTTGGGTTTGCCTTCGGTTGACGATGCTTTCCCGTTTCGGCTGGCTTTTGCTTTTTTGCGTGAAGCGTTGGTGGGCCTCCTTTATTTCGTTTACTGTTTCTTCCGATATCGTGGAAGCCAGCTTCGCGTTTCTTATCGCTTTTATGGCTTCCACACTCGCCTTTTTTATATTACCCATATTCGATTTTCTTTTGTTTTAACGTGGCATGTAGCGGCTGGCATCTTCTGTTTCTTTTGGTCCTTTCTCCTTGTTATCCACTACGTAGACTACCCGTTCTTTGGGTGCCTCCTTCTTGATGACAGATTCCTCTTGCTTCCCGAATAACTCGAGTACGAACATGCAGAACAAACCGCAGGCCGGACTTCCGAAAATTAGTCCGAAGATGGTGAATGTTAGTCCCTCTTTCATACTTGTTGGGTCATCGCTATATGCAATTATTAATAGCTGTAAAAGCAAAATCATCAGGAAGATGGCCGCACTTACCACAAGTCCGCCCACGAAGATTCTTTCGGTACTGATTCGTTTCATAATCTTGTTTGTTTTGAATGGTTAGTAAATAAATTCCGTAGCTATTTGGCAATATCGGTTAGTTCCCCATCGACGAATCGCAGGGAGGTTGGGATGATAAGGCCGGTATGTCCGGACTTTACTTCTTGTTCTCCAGCTCCGAGTACGACTGTATAAGGCTGCTTTCCGGTTCGCTGTTGCGGGTGCCCGTGTTGTTGAGGCCGAAACGTTCGCAAAGCCTTTGCGCAATCTGGCTGTTGACCACGCGCAGGTCGCCCGTGGCGGCTACCGTGTCGAGATACTGTTTCATCAGGGATTTGTCCGACTGGACGAAGGAGAAGAACAAGTCCGTTATCCGGCCTTCAAACGAGGGGAGCGCGGCATCCATAAAGCGTATTACGTGGCTCATGGCAGTATGGGTTGTGCCCGTGCAGACTCCCCAAGGCGGGCGGTTACGTTGTTTCTGAGATGTGAACGGCATATAAAGAAAAAGCGCGGGAATCTGTACCTGTCACTCGTCCCGCTCTTTAAGGCCTTCGCGTTGCCCATCTCTGTAGAACGAGCAACGCAGAAGCCCACGCCGATATGTATATAACTTGTTTCCACACCCCGCATGTGGGGCATGGAACGGCTATAAGCATATCCCGCAGGCATCTACCGTTGCCTTGTTCTTTGACAGAGATTAAAAGGTGCGAAGTTTTAAAGAGCCAAAGACAAGGCGTCAAGTAAACGCCTTCTTTCCATATGTCATCCCACCCAACCGCCCCGCACAGGCGGGGCAATCGGCATGGGATATGCAAATGTACGGATAGTGTGCCGGAAAAGCAACGTTTCTTGTAAGAAAAAATCGCTTGCAGGCTGCAAAACATAAGAATACGGGCATGAAAAAAGCGGGACCCGCACAGGAATCCCGCTTCATGCATGTTTGCAATGGCCTTCCCCGCACCGTCAGTTGCCGAACAGGTCACGCTGCGCGTCGTAGCGGTTGCGGCCCAGATGGCGGTAGGCAAGTTCCGTGACCTCGCGCCCGCGCGGTGTGCGCTTGATGAAGCCTTCCTTGATAAGGAACGGCTCGTACACCTCCTCGATGGTGCCGGGGTCTTCGCCCAGGGCGGTGGCTATGGTGGTCAGTCCCACGGGGCCTCCCTTGAACTTGTCGATGAGGGTGCAGAGTATCTTGTTGTCTATCTCGTCCAGCCCGTAGCGGTCTATGTTGAGCGCTTCGAGGGCGAACTTGGCTATCTCCGTGTCTATGCTGCCGGAGCCTTTCACTTGGGCAAAGTCGCGCACGCGGCGCAGCAAGGCGTTGGCTATGCGCGGCGTGCCCCGGCTGCGCGAGGCTATCTCGGCGGCGGCCCGGTTGGAGCAGGGTACGTCGAGTATGCCGGCGGAGCGGAGGATGATGCCTCCCAGTACTTCGTTGTCGTAATACTCCAGGTGCAGGTTGATGCCGAAGCGTGCCCGCAGGGGAGCTGTCAGCAGTCCGCTGCGCGTGGTGGCTCCCACTAGTGTGAAGGGGTTCAGGTCTATCTGGATGCTGCGTGCCGACGGGCCTTTGTCTATCATGATGTCTATCCGGTAGTCTTCCATGGCCGAGTAGAGGTACTCCTCGACCACGGGCGAGAGGCGATGGATTTCGTCGATGAACAGCACGTCGTTCGGCTCCAGGCTGGTCAGTATGCCGGCCAGGTCGCCCGGCTTGTCGAGCACGGGGCCGCTGGTGATTTTGAAGCCCACGCCCAGCTCGTTGGCGATGATGTTCGAGAGGGTGGTCTTGCCCAGTCCGGGAGGGCCGTGCAGCAGCACGTGGTCCAGCGCCTCGCCCCGGAGGCGTGCAGCCTTGACAAAGATGCGCAGGTTGTCCACCACCTTGTCTTGTCCGCTGAAGTCCTCGAAGCGCAGGGGCCGGAGGACGTTCTCGAAGTCACGCTCCCGCCCGGTGAGCGGCTGCTGGTTGCGTATGTCGAAGTTTTCTTGTTCCATAAAGCAAGTGTTGCGTGCCCCGCGTCCGTGCTTGTCGGGTGGCAGGGCGTACAAAATTACGAAAAAGCGGGAAAAGCCCCAAAGCCTTGCCCCGGCAATTGCACGGGCGGGGAGAAATGCCGTTGCGTACGGTGCTTGTAATTCTCTAATATTGAGTGTTTAGGCGCAACGCGTTGCGAGCGTGGCCGCAACGTGTACGGAGCACGGGCGCAACATGTCCGGAGCAAACGCGCAATGCGTCGGGAGCAAACACCCCATATATGGCCGCTTGGAAGGCCGTGCGTCAGCGCTTCATGAAATGGCGGCGTTCGTCATCGGGGAAACGCTCTATGGCGTAGCGCAGCATGGTGCGGGGCATGGCCGCCAAGTGGCCGTGCAGGAAGTCCGTCAATGCCTGCTTGTCGCGTTTGCCTGCCTCGCGCAGCACCCAGCCTATGGCCTTCTGCATCAGGTCGTGCATGGGCTGGCGGTGGGCGATGAAGTAGTCGGCCAGTTGGAACGTATCGTCCAGTTCGCCCCGACGGATCAGCGTCAGCGTGGACACCACGGCGATGCGCTGCTCCCACAGCGACGGGCTTTCCGCCAGGCGGCGCAGCACGTCGCGCGGCTTGTCCGCCAAGTACTCGCCCACGATGTAGGGGGCTGACAGGTCTACCAAATCCCAGTTGTTGATGCGCTGCGTGTGGTGCAGGTAGAAGGCGCATATCCGCTCGCGCGTGGCTTCGTCGGCCCGCTTGAAACGCTCCACCAGCATCAGCAGGGCGCACAGGCGGCACTCGTGCCACGGGCTTTGCAGCAGGCGGGCGGCGGTTTCGGCCGGCTCGTCCTTGTGCCGCTTGGCCACTTGGCGCGTGTGGGGTACCACCACGCCGAGGAAGCGGTCGCCCTCGCCATACTGCCCCTTGCCCGTTTTGAAGAAGCGGGGCAGGAAGTCGCGCTTCTCCGGCGTGGCGTAGCCCTGCAACTCGCGTAGTATCTCTTCCGCACGCGCGGCCGCGTCCTGCGGCACGGGGCGGTGTTCCGGCGCATGGCCGGCGGTGCTTTGTGTCAGCTTCTTTTCCATGTTTTGTGAGGTCGGGGCCGTTTTTCCCGGCCGCCGCGCAAAGATACGGCAAATTTTTCCCGATGAGGCCGGACATCCGTGCAAAATGCCACAAAAACAGCCCGTCCGATTTGCCCATGCACATTGCTTTCACTATTTTTGTGGCCGGATAATCGTATGGACGAATGAAAGCTGACAGCATGGCAAAAATCATCGGTGCATTGGCGGCCCTGTTCGTGTCCGCCCTGTGTCTGCGCGCGCAAGAGCCTGTGGACAAGGCCCTGCAAAGCATCACGCAGCCCAAGGCCGAGGCCATTGTCGAGTTTTTGGCCGACGACCAGTTGCAAGGCCGCGAGGCGGGCACGCATGGCGCGCGGGTGGCCGCACGCTACCTGGCTTCCGCCCTCAAGGAGGCGGGTGTCCGTCCGCTGGGTGCCGACGGTTATTTCCATCCGTTCGAGGCTTGCGCCAAAGAGCGCCAACGGCGCGGACGCTGGCAGGTGCACCCCGACTCCATCGCCCTGCTGAAGCAAGAACCTGCCTACCGCAGCTTGCACCTGTGCAACGTGCTGGGCGTCGTCCCCGGACAGCGTGCCGACGAGTATGTGGTGGTGGGCGCGCACTATGACCATCTGGGCACGGACGCTACGTTGGCAGGCGACAAGATATACAACGGTGCGGACGACAATGCCTCTGGCGTGTCGGCCGTGTTGCAGATAGCGCGGGCCTTCATGGCTTCGGGGCAACAGCCCTTGCGCACCGTGGTTTTCGCCTTGTGGGACGGCGAGGAGAAGGGATTGCTCGGCTCGCGCCACTTCGTGCAGTCGTGCCCGTTCGCGGACAAGATAAAGGCTTACCTCAACTTCGACATGATAGGCCGCGACCACCTGCCGGACGTTCCCGGTCACGTGGTCTACTTCTACACCGCGTCGCATCCCGCTTTCGGCCAATGGCTCAAGGACGACATCGCGCGGCATGGCCTGCGGCTGGAGCCGGACTACCGGCCTTGGGACCGTCCCGTGTCGGGAAGCGACAACGCGTCGTTTGCCGCTAAGGACATACCGCTCATATGGTATCATACGGACAGGCATCCCGATTACCACCAACCCTCTGACCATGCTTGCCGGCTGAACTGGCCCAAGGTGACGGACATCACCAAGGCGGCCTTCCTCGCTGTCTGGCGGCTGGCCAATGTGGAGGACTATTAACGACATTGCGTGTTAGACTATGGTTTTGAATTATATCTGGATAGCGTTTTTCCTCATTGCCTTCATAGTGGCATTGGTACGGCTGTTGTTCATGGGCGATACGGAGATTTTCACGGAACTGGTGAACTCCACCTTCGCCTCCTCTAAAAACGCTTTTGAAATATCGTTGGGACTGACCGGCCTGCTTGCCCTGTGGCTCGGCCTGATGAAGATAGGGGAGAACAGCGGCATGATAGGAGCTTTGTCGCGATGGCTCAGCCCGGTGTTCTGCCGCCTCTTTCCGGACATCCCGAAGGGTCACCCGGCCATGGGGTCTATCTTCATGAACTTGTCCGCAAACATGCTGGGGCTGGACAACGCCGCAACGCCGCTGGGCCTGAAAGCCATGCGGGAGTTTCAGGAACTGAACCCGAAGAAAGACACGGCCACGAACCCCATGATCATGTTCCTCGTCATCAACACGTCGGGACTGATACTTATCCCCGTAAGCATCATGATGTATCGGGCGCAGATGGGTGCCGCGCAGCCCACGGACATATTCATCCCCACGCTCATCACTTCACTCTTTTCGTCGGCGGTGGGGGTGGTCACCGTGAGCATCGCGCAACGCATCAACCTGTTCAACAAGCCGGTGCTGATACTGGTGGGCATCATGAGCCTGTTCGTGTCATTGCTGGTCTACCTGTTCGTCAAGGTGGGACAGAGCGAGATGGGGGCTTATTCCACGCTGGTGGCCAACATCATCCTGTTCAGCGTCATCATGCTGTTCATCGTGTGGGGGTTGTGCAAGCGCATCAACGTGTACGACGCCTTCATCGAAGGAGCCAAGGAGGGATTCACTACCGCAGTACGCATCATCCCTTATCTGGTGGCGTTCCTGGTGGGCATCGCCGTGTTCCGCACGTCGGGCGCGATGGACTGGCTGGTGGACGGCATAGGCTACCTGGTGGGGCTTTGCGGCATCGACACGCAGTTTGTGGGGGCGTTGCCCACCGCACTCATGAAGTCGCTGAGCGGAAGCGGTGCCAACGGGCTGATGATCGATACGATGAAGGAGTTCGGGGCCGACTCGTTCGTGAGCCGCATGAGTTGCGTGGCGCGCGGGGCTTCGGACACCACGTTCTACATACTGGCCGTGTACTTCGGCAGCGTGGGCATCACCAAGACGCGCAATGCGGTGACGTGCGGGCTGATAGCCGACTTCTCCGGCATCATAGCGGCCATCCTTGTCAGCTATTGGTTCTTTTCTTAGCGGGGCGGGCGGTGTCCGGATTCCGACAGGACTTTTCTTATGAAAACAGGTAGCATACCCCCATTCAGAATGCCTTGTACGGGCGTTTTGTCCGCAACGCGTTCGGAGCACGCTCGCAACGTGTACGGAGCGCGCCCGCAACACGTTCCGTCCGTGGCCGCAACATGTTGCGCCCTCCGGCCTTATATATTAGGGAAACGGACGGTGTATTTCCTACGAAAGATTCACATAAAAGACAGCTGAAATATGATAACGTACCAGACTGACGGCGTGCCCATGCCGTCCATCAAGAAAAGGGAAACGACGGAATGGATCAAGGCCGTGGCCGCCCGTTACGGGAAGAAGGCGGGCGACATTGCCTACATTTTCTGTTCGGACGAGAAGATACTGGAAGTGAACCGCCAGTATTTGCAGCATGACTACTATACGGACATCATCACCTTTGACTACTGCGAGGGAAACCGCCTGAACGGCGACCTGTTCATCAGCCTCGACACCGTGCGCACCAATGCCGAGATGTTCGGCGCGCCTTACGACACGGAACTGCACCGCGTCATCATACACGGCGTATTGCACCTGTGCGGCATAGACGACAAGGGGCCGGGCGAACGGGAAATCATGGAGAAGGCCGAAAACGAAGCGTTGGCCCTGCTTGCCCTCCGGCAGGCATGAGCCAACGCTTTGCACTCTCTCTATTTATTTTACGTAGAACTTGAATATGCAATGGCTGTTGTACGTCTCGCCCGGACGGAGCAAGGCTGAAGGCCATTGCGGCTTATTGGGTGTGTCGGGATACTTCTGCGTTTCTAGGCAGACGGAAGCGCGGCGTCCGTACGTCACGCCTTTCTTTCCCTTGACGCTGCCGTCGAGGAAGTTACCGGCGTAGAATTGTATGCCCGGTTCGTTGGTGTACACGTCGAGCGCGATGCCCGTGCGCGGCGAGTAGACCGTGGCACATGGACGGCTGTCGTCTCCTTTGGTATTGAGCACCCAGTTGTGGTCGTAGCCCAGGCCGTACTTGAGTTGTTGGAAGTCGCCGTTGATGCGTTCGCCTATGGCCACGGGTGTGCGGAAGTCCATCGGCGTGCCTTCTACGGGCACGATCTCACCGGTAGTCATGAAAGTGCTGTCCACAGGCGTATAGTTGTCGGCATCTATCGAGAGCAAGTACCCGGAGTTGTCGCGCGACGCGTCCCCGTCGAGGTTGAAGTACGAGTGGTTCGTCATGTTCACCACCGTGGTACGGTCGGTCTCGGCGGAGTAGCGGATGTCTATGGCGTTGTCGTCCGTCAGCGTGAAGGTCACCTTGCATGTCAGGTTGCCGGGGAATCCCTCTTCGCCGTCCTTTGAGAGGTAGGAGAGGGTCAGACTGTTCTCGTCGGCCTGTTCCATGTCGAATATCCGGTATTGGAATCCTTTGAACCCGCCGTGCAGGCAGTGGCCGTAGTTGTTGCGCGGCAATTGGTACTTCACCCCGTCCACTTCAATCTCGCCGTTCTTTATGCGGTTGGCGTAACGGCCTATCGTGGCCCCGAAGTCCGTCTCGTGAGTGAGGTAGTCCTGGATGGAGTCGAAGCCGAGCACCACGTCGCGCATGGTTCCGTCCTTGTCCGGTACCATCACGGAGACGATTCGCCCGCCGAAGTTGGTGATGCACACTTCCATTCCGTTCTTGTTCTTCAGCACGTAGAGGTCGGTTTGTTTGCCGTCCACTTCCGTGCGGAAATCGGCAGGGTTCAGGCCGGAGAGGGTCTTGTCTTCTGCCTGTTTACTGCTGCAAGCTGCCAGCAAGGCTACCATGCCTGCCAGCAATACATGTTTTGTTTTATTCATACGTATAATAAGTTAGTGGTTGATGCGTGTTGTCATTTCTTCTTCCCCATTAGGAAGTTTTCGGCGCGACCCGGAGAGAGGAGTTCCCACAGGGATGCCACCGTCCAGCCCGGTGCGAAGATGTCGTTGTAGTAACCCTTTCCGTTGTGGCCGTAGTCCCAGTTGGTGTGCTGCACCACTTCGGGATAATAACCCTCCTTGCCTATGCCGCATAGGTGTCCCGGATATGGCAGCAACTGGCGCATGGAGGTGGAGATGACTTCGGCAAAGCCGTCGAAACGCTGTTCGCCGCACTCGCGTGCCAGCCAGCGCAGCACGTCGGCAAAGTCGAATACGAACACGTCGATGTGGTTGTTCTCTACCGAGACGTTGCCCCAGCCGCGCGTCTGCAGGCCGATGTCGCCCAGCATCTGGCCGGGAGCGAACGGCACGTCCCATGTGTAGTACCACGACAGGGCGAAGTAGGCCGCTTTCTTGGCCAGTTGCGTATAGTGCGCACGTTCGCCATGTTTGTTGTCGGACACCAGCGCGAGGTAGTAGGCGGCGGTGGCAGCGTAGAGCGAAGCTTCCTTGTCCTCGCAATTGGCGTCGAGCGTGGACGAGAAGTAGTCGGACTTAGTGATAATCTCCCGCTCCAGGTACCCAACGGTACGTTTCGCGGCATCCAAGTAACGTTTATCCTTGAAGTATTTGTAGCCCATGACCAATGGCAGGGTGGCCGACGGCGTACTGCCTCCGCTGGGGTCGGCAACGCTGAAGTCGTCATGGAACTTGCGGGGGAAACTGCCGTCCTCGTTTTGCAGGCGCAGGAACATGTCGAGCATGTGACGCATGCGCGACTCCCATTCGGGGTGCTTGCGGCCTTGCTGCTTTTCGTAGTTCAGGTAGTGGAGCATGGCGTACACGCCTTCCGACTGGCGGCGGATGCTATGGTTGCGCTCCACGTAACCGCGTTTGCATTGCACCACCTCGTTGAAGAAACCGGCATCGGAGAAGCCGTCCTTCAGGTAGGAATCGAATACGTTGCGGGCTTTCTGTGCGAGGCCGTCGCGCCCGTTAGCCTCTGCGTATTCCAGCGCATTGAAAGCGTTGAGCAGGGTGCGGCCCACGAAACCCACCTCGGCCACGTCGCTGCTGGCGCAGGTGGACGTCCTCAGCTCCGTACCGGAGAAGTAGGTCAACTTGTCTTCCACATATGCACTCTCGAAGTAGCGGCTCATCACGTCCTTCATCCGTTCGGCCGAGTAGGGCGTGGCGACGAGTTGCGGGCGGAACGTGTCGTAACAATACTCCCACGTGTGCTGCACGCACTCCGAGAAGTCGGCGGCCTTGTGTTCCGCCAGCTCCCAGCTCAACGTCAGGTTTTCGCCCTTGCGCAGCAGTTGGAATGCCTTGACGGGCGGTGCCAGCGTCAGCTTGCGGATGTAGGTCTTGGGCTCTTCCCGGTAGGGGAAGCCGTATGTCAGCTGGGTTTCGCCCCCTTCGTTCAGGAATCCGGTATAGCCGAGCGACGTGCTGCCGGACAGTATGATTTCTCCTTCTTTATGCGTGGCCAGCGCCTCGCAACCCTCGGCGGGGATGATGCGGAGAATGGAGAGCGTCGTACCGGCCTTCTCGTTGAACACGGCGGTGAGCGGCGTGCTGAGGCGGTCTTCGCGCACCAGCCAGCTGTCCGACGTGTGGAACGACGGGGCCTCCTTGGGCGAACGCAGGTTGCGGCGGTACCAGAAACCGGGCAGGTAGAACTGGCAATCGTCGTGGCGGAAGCCCGTGGCGATGCGTTCACCATAGTTCAGGTATACGTCTTGCAGGGCGCAGAGCGTCACGTCTATGCGCTGGCCCGATTCCGTCTCCGTCACGCGGCGGGTGACGAGCAGCGGTTGCCCCTCGGCGGCAGGCATGGCCACGCTCGTGCCGGGGCCTGCCTCGCGGAAGTCCAACGGATATTCCACGGCCGGGTTGCCCGGTGTCTTCAGCCACACGGAGGCTTTCGGTTGGTCTGTCGGTACGGATGAGGCATGGGCCGTGCTTCCGGCCAATGCCAACAAGAGGATAGGTAAACAGTTTCTCAGTTTCATAAAAAGGTTCGTGTTTTAAGTGTCATACGTCGGCCGGGCGCAATGCAGGCCGCGTGCGGACGGGTTTTGCCGGACGGGCATTTCCTTCTCCACGGCTTGTGTGCCTTACCGCCCCCAAAGTTAGGGCATAATAGGGGAGAAAAATAGAAATATTGTGCCAATAAATGTCATTTTTAGGCCTGAAACAGGCAAAATATGGGGCTTTTGTCCGCAACGTGTACGGAGTAAACGCGCAACGCGTTGCGTCCGCGCTCCGAACGTGTTGCGCCCGCGCTCCGTACATGTACGGAGCAAACGGGGTAAATATGGGAGGTTTTGACGCACTACGATGCCATGAAAAAAGAGGCGTGCCCGGGCGAAGTCTTCTTGTCCTTCGGCCCGGCACGCCTCCATGTTTTCCGTTTGCCCGCAGTCCGCGGGAAGGGTCATTTCTTTTTCTTCTTCTTCGACGGTTTGGCCCATCCGCCCTCGTCGAAGTCGGGCTCCTGCCAGCGCGGGTCGTCCTCGTGCTGGAAGAACTGCTTCCAGTCGTCCTTCTTGGCGCGCCCCTTCACGGTTTCCTGCTCCTTGCGTGCGGGTTTTGCCTTGGCCTCTTTGGCGGGCTTGGCCTTGGGCTTGCGAGCGGGTTTGGCGGGTTTGCTGCCAGCGTCCCCGGCCACTTCCACCGACACCTTGCGGCCCTTCCACGTGGCGCGGTTCATGTATTTCAGCACGCTTTCCGTGGCTTCCTCCTCCACTTCGAAGAAGGAGTAAGTTTTCATCAGGTCTATGCGGCCAATCTCTATGCGCCCACGGATATTGTTGTTTATCAAACTGATAAGTTCTGTGGGGAAGATTCCGTCCACCTTGCCCAGGTTGATGAAGAAGCGCGTGTAGCCCTGCTCGGCCTCGTGCGAACCGTTGCCGCCCTTCTTCCGGTCGCGTTTCTTGCCTTCGCGTTCACCTTTGGCCGGTTTGTCCAAGCCTACCGTCTCTATCTCGTCGCGCTCGCGGTAATACTCCAGGAAGCGGTTGAACTCGTGGCTCACGAGCCTCTTGATAAGGTCTTCCTTGGATAGCCAGTCCAGTTTCTTGTAAGCGGCAGGCATGAAGTCGGCTATTTCCTCCTCGTTCACCTTGACCTTCTCCAGGTCGTCGATGACCTTGACGAGTTGCTTCTCGCATATCTGCTTCGCGGTGGGGATGGTTCCTATCTCGAATTTCTTTGCGATGACACGTTCTATGGCGCGTATCCTGCCCTTCTCGCGCAAGTTTATGATGACGATGGACGTGCCCGTCTTTCCGGCCCGGCCGGTACGCCCGCTGCGGTGCGTGTAGCTCTCTATGTCATCGGGCAGGCCGTAGTTGATGACGTGCGTCAGGTCGTCCACGTCGAGGCCTCGCGCCGCCACGTCGGTCGCCACGAGCAGTTGCAGGTTGCGTATGCGGAACTTCTGCATCACCGTGTCGCGTTGGGCTTGGCTCAGCTCACCGTGCAGGGAGTCGGCGTTGTAGCCTTCCTGCATCAGCTTGTCCGCTATCTCCTGCGTCTCCTTGCGTGTGCGGCAGAAGATGATGGCGTAGATGTTGGGGTAGTAGTCCACTACGCGCTTCAGCGTCTCATACTTGTCTTTGGCGTGCACCACGTAGACCACGTGCTTCACGTTGGCTGTGCTTTCGTTCTTGCGGCCTATGGTGATTTCCTTGGCGTTGCGCAGGTAGTTCTTTGAGATGCGTGCTATTTCGGGGCTCATGGTGGCGGAAAAGAGCAGGGTGTTCCTTTCCTGCGGCACGTCGGCCAGTATGGCGTTTATGTCTTCCGTAAAGCCCATGTTCAGCATTTCGTCCGCCTCGTCCATCACGACGTTCTGGATGGTGGCGAGCGACACGGTCTTGCGTTCCATCAGGTCGAGCAGGCGGCCGGGCGTGGCCACTATGATGTGCACTCCCTGTTTCAGGGCGCGTATCTGGCTCTGTATGGACGAGCCGCCGTAAACGGGCAGCACGCGCAGTCCGTCTATGTACTTGGCGTAGTCGTTAAGGTCGCCCGCTATCTGGAGGCAAAGCTCGCGTGTGGGGCAGAGGATGAGGGATTGCGGGATTCGGTTGCTTACGTCTATCTTTTGGATGAGCGGCAAGCCGAACGCGGCGGTCTTGCCCGTTCCGGTTTGTGCCAGCGCCACTACGTCGTTGTTCTCTCCCAAAAGATAAGGAATCACTTCCTCTTGTACCGGCATGGGCTGCTCATAGCCCATCTCTTCTATGGCCCGCCGTATCTCCGGCGATACGCCAAGCTCTTCGAATGTCTTCATTAAATCTTTGTATCTCTTTATGTTTCGGGCGCAAAGATACGCATAAAAACCGGGAATATAGTGATAAATGCGCACATTTGTTCTTTGGAGGGGAGTTATAACCCTCTTTCTTCGAGCAGGATGCCGCGCAGTTCGCGCGTTTCGTCCTTCGTGAGGCCGATGCCTTTGCGCAGGTAGGTTTCCACGTCGCCGTAGCTGCACTCTGCGGCATCCTTTGCGGCGTTAAGGAACTCTGTGTGTGCCGAGTAGAGCGTGGTGATGGCCTCTTGGTAGGGGACGGGCAGACTGTAAGCTTGCTGTGAGGCCGAGGCGATGTCGAAGTAGTTGTTGCTGAGGCGGTAGTCGTCCATGATGGTTTCTTCGTCCACACCGAGGGCGGAGAATATCAGGGCGGCCACCACACCTGTACGCCCTTTGCCCGAAGAGCAATGTATGAGGAGCGGGTAGTTGTCTTTGTCGAGGAGCAGGTCGAATATCTTGCGGAATTCCTTGGTGTACTTGTAAATCATCTCCCGGTTGGCTTGCTCCACAATGTGGTATACGGTGTCGTTTGTCAGCTGGTCTTCGTCGATGTTTTTCACCACGTTCTCCAGGTCGCCCACGTCAATGGGTATCCGGACCAGGTTGAATTCCTTTTCCTTCAGCGGCGAGCGTTTGCTTTCCGAAGGCGCGCGCAGGTCGATGATGGTCTTGAGCCTCATGTTTTTCAGTTTCTGTAGCGAGGCGGGGTAGAGCGTGTCTATCTCGGCCGAACGGTAGAGCATGCCCCAGCGTACTTGCTTGTGCTGTGAATAGGCGGGGTATCCGCCCATGTCGCGGAAGTTTTGTATGCCGGGCAGGCTTACGTTGCGCGTGGCCGTTTTTACCCGGTGCTTTCCGGCAAAGAGCACGGTGTAATAGTAACGCTGGGTGGGATTGTTGCTGACCACGGTGGTGCGCAGGTCGGTTATGTTGGCCGTTGCGGCCGGTGTGTTTTCGGGGATGTAGCCGGGGTCGGTCGAGGCGTAGATTCTCACGTCGCCTTCCAAGCGGGGCATGGTTTCCCATTTGATGATGTAGTTCCCCACATTGTTCTCCTCGCATACCACGGCGATACGTGGCGCCGACTTGCCGCATGCGGCAAGAATCAGCGGAAGGATTAGCAGCGTTATAGGTTTTGTGTTCATCATGACCGCTCTGTTAGTGGCTTGTTTTGAGCAAATATATCCCATTTCCTGGCAAAATGTATAGGCGAAAACCGGGTTTTAGCTTTCTTTTTCTAACTTTAAATGTTTGCCGGCAAGGCGGGATGGTGGCTGTTAAATACTGTTTTCCGTGCGGTGCCGCAGGGGTGTATTGAGGGTGTTTGCTCCGTACGTGTCGGAAGCTTGCCCGCAACGTGTACGGAGTACGGGCGCAACACGTTGCGTCCGCGCTCGCGACATGTTGCGTCCGCAAGCGGAAAATGTGGCAGATAAACGGGGCTTGCAGCCTATTCGGCAAGGGGTTCCCTGTAGTTGAATTGCGTCGCGAATTGGGACGGTACGTAGTTGTCCGTGCTTTGGCACACTTCGCGGGCAAAGGCCATGCCGCATTGCAGAATCTTGTCCCATGTGGCTTCGTCGGCCGTGGCCAGCGTGTCGCGGCGCACGCCGTTGGCCAGCAGCCCATAGATGATGCCGGCGTTGAAGTTGTCTCCCGCGCCTATGGTACTGACGGTCTTCACCTGTGGCACGTCGTAATCCTTGCGCACGGTGGCGGTGCGCAGGGAAACCCGTCCGCCGCCCGTGCTGTAGAGGAAGGTGGGGCAGTAGAACTGTATTTTGTCGGCATACACCTTGTCCGCATCGTCCAGCCCGTACATGTAGTGGAAGTCTTCGCGTGAACCGCGCACGATGTCGGCATATTCCAGGTTCTCGATGATGGTGGGTGCCAGGCGGAGTGCCTCTTCCTTGTGCGGGGCGCGGAAGTTCGGGTCGTAGTAGACGATGGCCTTCCGTTCGCAGGCCAGTTCGAGCAATCCCGTCACCTTGCCGCGTGTGGCAGGGTCGAGCGCGTAGAACGAGCCTATCACCACGATGTCGTCTTCGGCTATTTCGGGATAGTCGGCGTCCGGCCTCCGGATGGGGAAGTCCTTGTAGAAGGTATAGTCCGCGTCGTTGTCCTCGTTAAGGAAGGCCAGCGACACGGGCGACTTGGCACCGGGATACACCTCCATGTAGCGGGTGTCCATGCCGTTGCGGCGCATGAACTCCAGTATCAGGCCACCCACGCGGTCTTGCCCCAGTTCGCTGATGAAACACACGGGGACTCCCGTGCGCGACAGCGACACAAGCCCGTTGAACACGGAGCCTCCCGGCACGGCATGCGAGGGCTGCCCGTCGCGGAAGATAACGTCGAGTATCGTCTCGCCTATCCCGATTACTTTTCGCATAGTGAGCGTGATTTTTCTCCCAAGTATCCGCCGTGGTGGCGCTTGGAATAGTCCTCGATGGTGAAGCCTGTCCGCTTCATGGTCTCTACTACGAGTATGTCGCCTATGACGGTCATCACGGTGGTCGACGTGGTGGGAGTCATGCCCAGGGCGCATACCTCGTCCGGGTGTCCCGTGCTGAGGCATACGTCGGACTCCTTGGCCAGCGGGCTGTCGGGATTGCCTGTGATGACGATGAACTTCAACGTGGGATCCAGGTTGCGTGCCAGTTGGGTCAGTTCCACTATCTCACGTGTCTTGCCGGAGTTGGATATGAACAGCAGCAGGTCGTTGGGCTGGAGGATGCCAAGGTCACCGTGCTGTGCCTCGCTGGGGTGGAGGAATACGGACGGTATGCCTGTCGAACAGAACGTGGTGGCTATGTTCATGGCTATTTGGCCGGCCTTTCCCATGCCTGACGTCACCAGCTTGCCCTTGCGCCGGTGCACGTGTTCCACGATGAGCTCCACCGCTCTCTCATAGGCGTCGGTCACGGGGATGCCGAGCACGGCCTGTGCCTCCTTCTGCAGGAGTTGTTTGATGTCAGCAGTCATTCTATTTGGGTTTTATACGGGTTATCCTTCGTTGTCGTGCTAAACTGAGCGCTTCTGTTTAGCTTGCGCAAATATCTGTAATTTTCCATAAACAGCAATGACTTTTGTTGTATTTTTGCGGCGGTTAAAAAGGAGGAATCCGCATGGAACATCAGCAGCTGACAACCCCTGACTACGGCACCTGCACGCTGGACAATGGCTTGCGTGTCATACACAAGCCCCTGCACGGACAGGTGGCCTACTGCGGCTTTGCCATCAACGCAGGGACGCGCGACGAAGAGGAGCGGGAGCACGGTATGGCACACTTTGTCGAGCATCTCCTGTTCAAGGGGACACGCAGGAGGAAGGCCTGGCACATATTGAACCGGATGGAGAACGTAGGCGGGGACCTGAACGCCTTTACCAACAAGGAGGAGACCATAGTTTACTGTTCCTTCCTCGCAAAGGACTTTGCCAGGGCGGTGGACTTACTGGCGGACATCGTGTTCCACTCCACGTTTCCCGGGCATGAAGTGGCACGGGAGGCGGAGGTGATATTGGACGAGATACAGTCGTACGAAGACACGCCTTCCGAGCTGATATTCGACGACTTCGAGGACCTCATGTTCCGGGGTCACGCGCTCGGACGGAACATACTTGGCAACCCCACACGCCTCAGGGAGTTCACCGGACAGGACGCGGAGGCATTCACCCACAGATACTACCGGCCGGACAACATGGTGCTGTTCGTGGCGGGCGACATCCCCTTTGACACCGTGCACCGGTTGGCCGTGAGGCATACGGGGGATGTGCCGCGTGGCACCGGGCCGCAGGCACGCACCAGGCCCCTGCCCCATGACGCGGAACACCGCACCCTGCACCGGGACACCCACCAGGCACATATTATAATAGGTACGCGCGCGTATGACGCATATGACCCCCGGCGTACCACGCTTTACCTCATCAACAACCTACTGGGGGGACCGGGCATGAATAGCCGCCTGAACGTCGCGCTCCGTGAGAGGAGGGGACTGGTGTACAACGTGGAGTCGAACCTCACTTCCTATACCGACACCGGCCTGTTCTCCGTGTATTTCGGCTGCGACAAAAGGGACAGGCAACGCTGCACACGCCTCACTCTGGACGAGCTGCGACGCATCCGTGACAACGGGCTGACCGTGCGACAGCTCGAGGCAGCCAAGAAACAGCTCATCGGACAGATAGGCGTGGCGTCGGACAGCAACGAGAACAATGCCCTCGCCATGGCCAAGGCGTTCCTGCACTACGGCAAGTATGACTCACCCGCTGAGGTATTCAACCGTATAAGGCACATTTCCGTGGGGGACGTGCGGAGGGTGGCGCAGGACATCTTCTGTGAGGAACGCCTGTCCGTGCTGGAGTACGTCTGATCTATCTTCCCCTCTCTTCCTCGTGGCGCAGCCTGGCTTGCAGGCTGAACTCGCACCCGCAGTACCGTTGGTTGTAGAACGCATATTGCCGGAGTAACTCGTTGCGTCGCTCTTGCAACCCGCCCCGGCGCCAATTGTGACTCCAGTACTGTGTGCCGGGGAAGGCCTCTTGTGCCGCACGTCCGGCACGGTCCACCTGTTCCATACTTTTCCACCGCGATGAGGCGAGGGTGGTGGCAAATGTCACAAAGCCATGCCGGGAGGCGTAGGCCGCGGTGGCCATGAGGCGGCACACGAAACACTCCTGGCACCTCGCACCTCTCTCCGGCTCGTGCTCCAAGCCTGACACCTGCTGCAACCAACGGGCGTGGTCATAGTCCCCGTCCACAATGTCGAGGCCATTGGCACGGGCGAAGCGGGTGGCCTCTGCCTTGCGGATGTCGTATTCCTCCCGTGGGAAAATGTTCGGATTGTAGTAGAACAGCGTCGGACGGAGGCCGTTGTCCAACATGCACTCCACAATGGCTGTGGAGCAGGGGGCGCAGCAGGAGTGGAGCAGTATGCTACGTGCGCCGCCCGGAGGTTCCAAGTGCAACTGGGGTTTCATCGTCCTTTTCCCTTATATAATAATGTACGCGTACCTTTTATATACTTATACGCATCTATACCTTGAGCTTCACCTTGAAGCGCACCAGCACACCCGTTAGCAACACGATGACCAAGGCATAGACGAGTGACTTCAACAGTCCCGGCCAACCGGCCCGCAGACAGTCCGGCCAGGCCAGTCCCCACATCTGTTGCAGGGCGTACCACACATACGGCAGTATGTAGCACGTCAGCGTAGCGGTACCGGCCGGCTTGATAAGGTCGAACCACCGGCCCTTCCCTTTAGTGTCCGCCAGCCAGAAAAGCATCCCAAAGAGGGGGAAGAACCAGGCAAGGCACCAGAATAACCAGGTAGGCGTGGCCTGTATCTTCGAGACAATCCAATGCCCGTGACACGCCAGACCCAGCAGCGCCATCACGGCTCCCATGACCAGCAAGATACGCAGGAACGGCCACGGCTCCTCCTTGCGGGCCACCCGCTGCATGACGAGAGTCGTCATCAGTCCCGATAGGCCGAAGGCATGCAAGGTCCAGTCACTTGGCACGAAGGGTAACAAGACAATGCGCACCCCCCAGTCACCGGGCACCCACCCGGTGTGGCTAAGGAAGGCCAGGAGCATCACCACCACCCAAGCCACCAGGTTCTTACGGAACTGTCCCTCGGATACCAAGTAAACCAAGGCGCACACCGCATAGGTCCACCCGATGAGGCCCAGTATGCCCCACCAGCCCGTGTGGAACGGCTGTCCCGCCAAGTCCTTGTAGACCACCAGCGCGGCGAGCAACGCCACACCCGCCCACTTCATCACGCGGAACACCACGAGCCTCGCACCGCTGGCTTTGGGGTACACTCCCCAAACAAGGAAGAAGCCGAGCACCATGAGCAGGCGGAACCACTCACCGGACAGTCCGCCCGGCACGCCCGCACTATTGATGGAGAAGAGACCCATGGCTATGAGGGCGACAGTCCGCCAAAACAGGTGGGCAGCCACTTGCAACACCGTGTCACCCTTACGGTAGCGTGTCTGTATGGCAAGCGGGACTGACATTCCCATACAAAAGAGAAAGGCGGGGAACACCAAGTCTGAGAAGCCCAGCATGTCCTCATACACACCGGCATGCATCAACGTGTGGGGCACGTCCCTCAGGCCGGGGATATCATTCACGAAAAGCATGATAAACATGGTCAACGCACGGAATATGTCCACCGACGCGATACGTTTCTGTGTCAAGTCATTCATTTGTCTATCGATTAAAGTTGGGGGTTACACAGGCAAAGATACATACTTCCGGCGAAAAAACCTAACACGGGAGGCACTTTTTTACACCCTTTTTTCATACAGATTGATACCCACGTGTCAAACCTTTTCTTAGACACGTGTCCCTACCCATAACCTGCCCGTGTCCTACTCATCGAGGGAAACGCACCTCATAACCGCACATATTCTAATCTATTGACAGTCAATGCATTTGTGATATACGCGACATACACGGGAGACATAAAAAGAGACCTACGGAAGTATCCTCCGGACACATACGTAAGTCTCCACCGGACACATACGTAAGTGTGAGGCCGAGACATACGTAAGTCTCCACCCGACACATACGTATGTGTCCGCACCACATCTCCGCGCGGCGCGTCGGCACCGCACGTGTGTCACGATATTTCACATCAGGATGTCACGGAACGTCCGTCCCGTCTGCTGCCGTCACGGGAGACGCAGGGAATCCCTCAACACAAGCAATGCTTCGGGCCCCATGTTGAATAACAAGTCGGCGATACTCATATTGGGGAGGAAGCCGTGCCGTGCCGAGAACACCTGGTAATACTCCCGTGGCTGGAAGGCGGGGTCGAGCGTGCGCCAGTCGCGTTTGGGATGTATCTTTTCACGCAGGTCGAGCGTGCCTGTCCCGTAGTCCGCCACGTAGGTGTCCGTCGGCGTGATGCTTGCCTCGATGCCGAGCAGGCCGCATGTCAGGCGCAGCAGTCCCAGGTTGAAGTCGGCCAGAGATACGCACATGTCCTCCCGGTAGAAAGGCAGGAAGTCGTCGCGGTAGTACTCGAAGAAGGGGGTGTGGTTGTAGGCACTCTCCAGGGCAGTCCAATGCAGGTGTCGCCAGTTGCCGTGCCCGGAGATGCGGATGTCACGCACGGGGCACTTCTCCCCTCCCGTGCCTGTGACGGGTATGGTAAGGTGCTGGCGGCCGGCCTGTGTCGCTATGGTGCATCGGTTGCGGTAAGACTGCTTGGTGTAGTGGTCACATACCTCTATCATTGCGTTGCCGCACGCCAGTATCCAGGCGTAATATTCCACCGGCGCGAGGTATGCCGTTGGTAAGACGATTCGGGTCATGTACGTATGTGTGTTAGGGTGTTATCGGATGGTGGCGAGCATCCTGTCCCAGCGGTATCCGCTGAACAGTCCCGTGCCCGGCTCCTTTGAGAGCCATATGAGTGCGGCCCTGCCGATAAGGTGGTCGTGTGGCACAAATCCGTAGATGCGGGAGCCTGAGTTGCTTGCGTTGCTGGCGGGCACCACCCAGTAGTAGTCCTTGGTGAAACGGCACACCGGGGCTGGCTTCCCCTCGACATAGAGGGTGTCTCCCCTTAGTTCCGCCTGCCGTCCCTCATGTAGGACCAGGGTGTTGCAAAGCAGCACTCTGTTCCAGGGTGTCACGGGGATGTCCCGTCCCCTGCCCGGCACGATTAGCGGGCGGAGGCACGTGTCGGCCACGGCCTGTCCCTCTACCGGTACGAGCCAACAGGTATCGCCCATGGCGCGGTGCAACGCGTCCCACTCCTTGCGGCTGAAGCTTCTGATGCTTCGCAGTGAGTCGTGTCCCATCAGCCCGTAGGAACGTATGTCGAGTGCCCTCATCATCGCGTCGAGCTGCCGCTCGCGCCGTGTGGGATAGGCGTAGAGCATCTTCTGGTCGGGCCAGGGGGAGTCGTGCGTGCCCAGGGCATAGTCCGGCCCCACCATGAGGGTGTCTCCGGGGAGCCCCACGCAGCGTCCTATGTATGCCTCCTTCCTGTCGGGCGTGTGGCAGGTGCGGTTTCCCGGGTTGTTGAAGACGATGATGTCCTTGTGTCGCGGCTGCCTCTCCCGTATGCGATGGTATCCGAACCACGTGGCACAGGGCAGGCGCAAGCCGTAACTCCACTTGTTCACGACTATACGCTCTCCGCGGTACAGCACGTTCTCCATCCCTGCCGAGGGTATGCTGTATGACGTGCACACAAACGTGCGGAGCAGTACCGTTGCCAGTACCGCCCCAGCCATGCTGCACGCGAGTATCCGTCCCCGTTTCATGCTTCAGTCCGGTTGTGTCAGTCGTTGTGCACCCACTTGAAGAGCCTGTCCCAGCGTATCTTCCCGTCGAACCAGTCGCGGTCCTTGTCAAGTGAGAGCCACACCAATATGGGCTTGCCGACCACGTGATCCTCCGGTACGAAACCCCAGTAGCGAGAATCGAGTGAGTTGTGGCGGTTGTCGCCCATCATCCAGTAATAGTCCAGCTTGAAGGTGTAGGTGTCTTGCTTCTGCCCGTTGATGTATGTGCCGTCGGGGCGCACCTCCAAGGTATTGCCCTCGTAGGCGCGTATGCACCGCTCGTAGATGGCGACGTTCTCGGGTGTCAGGCTGACAGTTTCGCCTCGCTTGGGTATCCAGACAGGGCCGTAGTTGTCCCTGTCCCACGTGGTGTACAGGTTCAGGGGATAGACGTCCCCGCCTGCCTCCGGCGCCTCTTTCACGATGTGTGCCACCAGTTTCTTGTTGGCCTGGAGCGTGGCGAGCATCTGTTGCGTAAGGGGGAGGTGGTAGGTGGGAGCGGGCTGTCCTTGGGTGTCTGTCGCGTTCAGGCCCATGCCCCTCAGTATGGCCACGGTGTTTGCGTCATCGGGCAACAGCCACTGGTCATCCTTGCTGATGCCCAGCTCGCGGAACATGTCCTCGCTGATGAGTGTCCCCGTGGTCTGCACGAAATAGTTGAATTGCATGTCAACGGGGTTCTCGGACTTCTGCCCGTTGATGTATACTTGTCCGTCCTTTATCTGGAGCGTGTCGCCGGGAAGGCCGGTGCAGCGTTTCACGTAGTTCTCCCTGCGGTCCACGGGACGGGTGATGACCTTGCCGTATACCTGCGGGTTGCTGAGGATGAGGTTGCGGCCCGCGTTGTAGTACAGGTCGTACACGGCGCGCTGTTCCTCGCGTGTCAGGCTGTCCATGTCTATGGGGTTCGGGTACATGCGCCGTCCTTCCCTGTAGGCCAGCGTGTAGAAGTCTTCCTGTTGGTGGTTGAGTGCCACGGTGTCGCCGGCGGGGAAGTTGAACACCACGATGTCGCCCCGCTTTACCTGTCCCAGGCCTGCCACGCGCTTGTAGTCCCAATGCGGCCAGTCCAGGTACGACTTGATGCCGCCGAACATGGTGTGCTGCGTGAGGGGCATGGAGAGCGGCGTGTTGGGCACACGCGGCCCGTAGCTCACCTTGCTCACGTAGAGGAAGTCGCCCACCAGGAGGGACTTCTCCAGCGACGACGACGGTATCTGGTAGTTCTGGAAGAGGTACAGGTTGACGAAGTAGACGGCCACCAAGGCGAACACGATGGCGTCCACCCAGCTCATGACGTTGCGCACGAGCGGGTTCTTGGAGCGTCGCCACCAACCCCAAGGCAGCTTCTTGCTGATGTAGGCATCGTAGATGAAGGGGAGCACGATGAGTCCCAGCCAACTCTTGACCCATAGCAGGAACAACAGGTAGAGGGCGGTGACGATGGCGAAGCGCGTCCAGCGTTTCCGTTTCAAGGCGGCTTCTTCGTTATGGTTGGTTTGATTGTCCATAGTCTGATGTGGTATGTAGATTGTTATGTGTCAATGGTTGTCGCGGCCTCATTCGTGCAAGAAGGGAAAGAGGTCGCTCATGCCGAGGTAGCCCGTGTGCGTGGCGGTATATTCGGCTGCCAGCACCGCGCCGAGGGCAAAGCCGCTGCGGTTTTTCGCGTCGTGCGTGATGGTGATGCTGTCGGCCTCCGAGTCATAGCGTATGGAGTGTATGCCGGGCACTTCGCCTTTCCTCACGGAGGTTATCAGAAGCGCTGTGGACCCCTGAAGCCTCTCCCCCGGCTCCTCCCCCGTAGGGAGGGGAGAAACGCCCGACGGGCATGCAAGCTCCCTCGCAGGGAGGGGGGCTTCCGCCAGCTTCCATACTTTCTTCCGGTCTATGGTGTGTATGATGTCCTCTGCCAACGTGATGGCGGTACCGCTCGGCGCGTCGAGCTTGTGGATGTGGTGCGTCTCCGTCATGCTCACGTCGTAGGCGGGGAAGTTGTCCATGATGCGTGCCAGGTAGCGGTTGACGGCGGAGAATATGGCCACGCCGAGGCTGAAGTTGGACGACCAGAACAGCGTGTGCCCCTGCTCCGTGCAGAGGCGGCGCATTTCGTGGTCGTGCTGCTCCATCCAGCCGGTGCTGCCGGACACCACCTTCACGCCTGCCTCGAAAGCTTGCAGGCAGTTGTCGTAAGCCGAGGTGGGGTTGGTGAACTCTATGGCCACGTCCGCGTCGCGGAATGCCGGCGATTGGAAGTCCTGGCGGTTGTCCATGTCAATGATGCAGGTTATCTCGTGGCCCCGGCTGCGGGCTATGCGCTCTATTTCCTTGCCCATCTTGCCGTAGCCTATTAGTGCAATCTTCATAAGTCAGTTGTCTATGTTGAATGATTTTCTACTCTATATGTCGCAAAGGTAAGCGTTTTATTGCCATTGCAGGCAAGATTTCTCATATTTTAACCGCAGATCCCTTTCCCGGTTATTCCTCTACCGAGGGGGGAAAGAGGGGATGCTTTGGCGCGTTTCCTCGCGACGCGTTGCGAGCGCGGCCGCAACGTGTACGGAGCACGCTCGCAACGTGTTCCGCCCGTGCTCGCAACATGTTGCGGACACGGGCGGTGTGTCATCGGAGTATAACTTATTAATACTTAACGATATATTGCACTATATAAGATACCTCCGCACGCCATCTCCCCTCCCTACGGGGGAGGGGCCGGGGGAGAGGCCCCTGGAGGTCGGGGGAGAGGCTCTTCCTTCTTCCTTATTCTTCGGGCACGTAGATTATTTCCCCGTTCTCCAGCTCGTAGGCAATGCCCACTTTGCGCCCGCGTTTGCCGCTGCCGGACTGGTCTTGGCTGGGCGTGTAACGGTTGATTTGCTTCCCTTCTTTCGTGATGATTTCCATGTTCTCCTTGCCGGGATTCTTCACGATGGTGAAATCCTTGTCGGTGAACACTTCGGTCATGTTCATGTTCATCACCATGGCCACCATGAGTGCCACGGCAAAGACCATGGCCACGTCGAACAGGTTGACCACCACGCTTAGTGGGTCGGTGTCTTCTTCTTTCCTGAAGAAGGCGGTACGTCGGTTGCGTCGTTTCATGACTGCCCTCCTTTTTCCATGAGCGTGCGCGACACGTAGTCCAGGTTATTGACGCACTTGGCGTACCAGCGTTGCTTGAATTGCAGGGTGACCAGTCCCACGGCGCTTACCACCAGTCCCACGACCGTGGTGGCGAATACCACCTGCATGTTGTAAGCCATTCCGGAGATGTCGCCGGTGGACAACCCCACCAACGCCGGGCTCATGGCAATCAGCGTGCCTATCAGTCCGCACACAGGCCCCAGCTTGGAGAGCATCTTGGAGAGCGATATGTCCTTTTCCGCCTCTACCTCGAAGCGGGAGAGCGTGTAGTCGGCGTAGTCTTCCGTGACGGGGCGGCCCAGCAGGTCGCGCAGGTATCTCATGTAAAGCGAATTGTCTTTCGCCGGGAGCGCCTGGCGCAACTCGTTGGTCCGGCCTTCTTTTATCAGTTGGTCGTAGGCGCGGTCGTTCTTGCGTTTGGTGATGTACATGTTGTAGGTGCCTCCAATCAGGACGAGGGCGCGTACAAACAGGAAGAGTAGGATGATTACGTCGGGTATCAACAGGCTGTTGGCCACCCAGAATAGCATTTTAGATATGAATTCCATAAGATGAGTGTGATTGATGTTATTGTTGTTTATCGTTTTTTGTCTCTTTTCTTGTTACGCTTCTGCATGAGCGGGTATTTCACCTTGCCCCACACGAAACCTATGACGAACAGCACTACGAACAAAGATATGGCCACGGCCACGGCATTCCAGTCTACAGGCTCGTCCACGGCGGCATAGACCGTCTTGCCGTTTACCGTGCTGAGCAGTCCCAATATGCAGACAAAAAGGCTCGCCAGGAAGTGTATCTCTATCCGCAGGTCTTTTTCCGGTACCATGTATTTCACCAGCCAGGCCAGGCCGGGAAGGAGCACGAGCACGGATGCGGCCACCAGCCACGCGGTTGTCAGGAAGGGCGTCCCCACGAAAGTGAAGATGGCTTCGGTCAGTCCGTAGAACGCTACGGGGAACAGCAGTAGGCTGGGATACCACCACAACAGCCGTGCCCACCAAGGGTTCTTTTTGCCATACAATCCCCTCAGATAGGTGACGCAGAAGCCGAAACAGAGGGCCGACTCTAGCGTGATGACCACGGCCATGTCCTGCATGGCTTCGGTGTCCTGCAAGTAATCGGCTATCTGCGTCTTGGATTGCAGGATGGCTTGCGGGCAAGACAAGACCACGAATGCGGCTACCGCCAGCGCGTAGATGGAAGCCTGCCACCAACGCCACAGGCTGAGCTTGAAAACACAGTTTATGGCGATGAACAACATGAGTATGAGAATGATTTGTTCCATACGGCTTTTTATCCTTTCGTGTGCGGGTTTTGCGGGGAACGTTTCTTTTTCAGCACGACGAGCAATATCACGAAAGCTGCCAGCACGATGCCTGTGACCCAGCCGCCGCTCAGGCGGTTTTCTTCTTCCTGTGCCTGGTTTCCGGCATCCACGGTGCTTTTCTTCAGCGTCATGCCTTTGGCTGCCGGTGCGTCCGTCAGGGCTGCTTCCTTCATTTCGTCAATGCGTTGGCGGTAATTCGCGGCCTGCTGCTCGCTGACATTTGCGGCAATGAAGTCCTGCAGCTTGGCGTTGTTGTCCGAGAATCCTCCTCCGGAAGTGCCGTGACGGTTCACCAAGTCGGTATGTAGCGTGGCAATGGCTTTCAGCTGTTCCGGCGAGGCCTTCCAGTATCCCTTTCGGGCCGTTTCCATCATGACGGCGGTCATGTTTTCCAGGGCGGCGGGATTCTTGCCTTCAAAATAACCTTGCACGCCCAGGCCGTACTTGTCTTTCACATACACGTCGTAGATGTCGTTCCACAGTTGCGGGTCGATGGCTTTGGGCTTCATCACGTTCCAGCCATATGTGTTTTGTACGATTTCCGAAAATGAGGCGGCACCACTTGCGTCGCCTTTCATCTTCTCGCGGATGTAGGCGGGATTGAGCAGGGTGGTGCGGCTCTCCACGCCGATAGCCTCTTTGATCTCCTGCATCCGTACGTTGTTACGGTTCCGGTAGTCGCTCAGGTAGGCGTCCGGGTCTTTTCCGGTTACATTGCGCACGGCCAGGTTCATGCCTCCCATGAACTCATACACGTGATCTAGGCTTAATGCTCCCCATGTGTTGCTTTGACGGGGTTGTATCACCGCATCGGTACGAGTCAACGCCGCTTCGAAGGCGAAAGCGCGGAAGGCTTCCCAGTTCTTCTCGCTGCCGTAGTAGGCACCCATGTTGTGCAGGTACGTGCCGGCTATCTCGGCTTCGCTTTCCCAGCTTCCGCCGCTGTTTACCATACTTTGTATGCCGGTACCGTAACTTCCGTTCAGCCCGCCGAACACGCGGAACGAAGCCATTTCGCGTGCGTCTTTCGGGCTCAGGCCTTTTTCTATGAGGGCACGTTCAGACTCTGTCACGCCGATTGCTACTTGGTTGTCATAGACATCGTCTTTGGCGGCGGCAGCAGCCATTTCCACGGCACGGTTGATGAGGAAAAGACGGGAAGCGGCTATGTCCCGCAACTGCCCGCTAGTCTGTACCACTACGTCGATGCGCGGGCGTCCCAGTTCTTCGGAGGGAATGAGGCGGATGTCGCTTACCCGGCCGAATGTGTCGCGTATGGGTTCCACTCCCAGCATGTAGAGTATCTGGGCCACGGTGGCTCCTTCCGTCTCTATGAACTCGCCGCTCCAAAGCGTGTAGCTCACTTTGCGCGGGATGGAGTCATGGTGCCGTGCCTTGTACATTGCAATGGTGTTGTTGGCTAAGCGTATCCCTTTCTCCCAGGCTGCTTCCGACGGGGTGGCTTCCGCATTGATGGCGTAGAGGTTGCGTCCGGTAGGCAAGGCATTGGGGTTGGCAATGGGGTCTCCGCCTGGTGAAGGTTGCGTGTATCCTCCATTCAAGGCGTTGATTATGCCGGCCAGTTCCAGCTTCGGGCTGTCTTGCAAAGCTTGGCGGTAGTTACCCACGTTCTTGATGGTGCGTTCCACTTCCATGATGGCTGTGGCTTTGTTTATTTGTTCTTTGGTGTATTCTTTCCGTTGCATCATTTTGCGCATCATGTCGGCCATGCTATTGTTTGCGGCAACCGGGGACGGGCTTTTCCCTTCCTGTGCCTGCTGCCCTTTCATGGCTTTTTCCATTTTGCGCAGGGCGGCGGAATCTGCTCCCATTTTCTTGGCCATGGCCAAGGCTTTATCTATGTCCATACCCATACCTTTGGCGGCGGCACGCATCTTGCGGTGCATGGCATTTTCGGAGGAATTGGCGGGAGAGTGCGTTGTTTGCACGGCTTCCTGACGAGGACGGTCGGTCATCTCTTCGGCGGCGGCCATCATCATGCTCATCAATCCGTCGGGGTTGGAACGGGAAGATTCTATCTCACGCGCTTCTTCCAGTTCCTCCATGCTGATGCCTGCCGTGCGACATATCAGCTCGTCGGTTCCCAAGGCCGGATTGGCCAAGAGGCGGGCCACCAAGTTCCGGGCAGGTGTCAGATAGTGTCGGGTGAAATACGTGCGGTGTTTCTCTGCTTGCGGGTCGGCCTTGCCGCGCAATTTGTCCAAGGCCAGCAGACTGTATGCTATCGGTTCGGTGGCCATGGCATAGACGCTCGATTCGATGCGTTCCCTCTCGTAGGGCACGCCTAATGTGTACAGCTGGCCGGTAATCTTCTCCGTGGCCAGCTCTTCGGCGAAGTTCTCGATGCGGGCTATGTCGGCTTCCGTGTAGGGATGTTCCGGGATGCTGTCCAGTTCCAAGTCGCGGTGGAGGCCAAGCTCCAGCGTCAGGGCTTTTACCTTGAGCGAGGCCCGGTCGAGGTCGGCGGGGGAAACGTTGTCTTCGCCCAGCAGGTTGTTGTAATTGCGGATGGTCTCAGCCAGCTTGCTGTACGTGCCCCGCAGGTTGCTTTCCAGGAAAGGCGGGGTGAGGTGTGACTGTAGACCCGCATAGGCCCGACGCTTTGCAATGACACCTTCACCCACGTCACCGATGGTGTATACGTAAAAATGCGGCAATGCACCTACCAGACGGTCGGGCCAATCTTTGCTGGACAGAGCTACCTGTTTGCGCGGCGTGAACTCCAAGCTGCCGTGCGTGCCGAAGTGCACCAGGGCATCGGCGTGGAAGCCGTGCTGTGCCCACAGGTAGGAAGCGATGTAAGGATGGGGAGGCGCGGCATCCGTGCCATGCACTATCTGGAACGAGTTGCCGCCCACGCCTGCGGCCACTTGGGGCAGCAACACGATGTTGCCCAGTTGCAGACGGGCTACACCCAGGCGGCCGTCGGGAGTAGCCATGAATTGTCCCGGGAAGTCGCCGTTGGCGGCCACCACTTCGGCGTATTGCTCCGGGCGGAGCGATTGTTTTACCCAGCGTTCATATTCTTCTTTTGTAATCAGTTCGGGGTTGCCCTCTTTCAGGAAACGGTCGAAAGCCCCTTCGGCATACGGGCTGAACACGCTGCCTTGCCGCTGGAGCATCTGCCCCAGTTCCGTGCTGCTGGACGGCAGTCCGTCCACGCGGTAGCCGGCTTGCTTGAGGGCGGCCAGCAGGTTGTAGAGCGAAGGCAGCACCTCCATTCCGGCGGCCGTCAGGGCGTTTTGCCCGGGGCCTTTGTAGTAATAGATGGCTATGCGCTTCTCCGAGTTGGGCTTCGTCTTCAGGCTGATGTAGTTGTTCACGGTTTGCACGAATGTTTCCAGCCGTTCGGGGATGGCGAATGCATGTTGCAAACCTTCATCGTCGGCGTAGTGGCCGAAGAGCGCGTAAGGGCGTATGGCACCGTCGATTTCCGGGGTTACCACGCTTTGCGACAGGAAACCGCCGTTCATGCCCATCGGGTCGTTTTCCCAGTCTTCCACTAGGCAGTTGACATTCAGCGGGGCGAAGAGCGGTATGTTCCGCTGCGACAGGTACTCCACGATATAGTCGCCCATGCGCCCGTGGGCCATGTTGATGACGGCCGACGGTTGTACGGAGTCTATCTGGTGGAGGGAGACGAAGCTTTTCATGCGTCGCACGGGATAGACCACGTTGCCCGTTTCCTCCAGCCGGCGGATAAGGTCGGCCGGTTCTCCCATCTGCCCGGTGACGATGATGCGCGGCGCGCCCTCTTTCCACAGGCCGTTGTCCTTTAAGAAGCGGTTGTACCCGGCCACGGTGTGGAAGCCGAGGGGTTCGTCGTCCGGACGTTCCGGGTTGGCGTGATAAAGCATTTCGTTGGCAGCTTGCTGCACGGCTTCCGGCTCGTGGACGGAAATCAGTTTGCCGTCCACCACCTTGCGCACGTAGTTCAGCAGGCTACGGTAGTTGCGGCGGCCTCCGTTGGCCAAATATCCGCGCAGGGTGGCGGCGGTGGCCGAGTCGAGCGAGCAGATGTCGTTGGCGGGATTGGTCACCGCTGTGGAGAGGACGGGCAGTCCGCCGTCCGCCGCTTTCTGGATGGCGGCACGCTGTTCCTCGGTGATGCGCAGCCCCATGGCGTTGATGAACACCATGTCATAACGACCCAGGCCGTCCAGGTCGTCGGTGCTTATCTGGTTGAGCTTGATGTAGGGGTTGTCGTTGGCTTTGGACATCTCGCCCAAGTTGATGACTTGGTAGTTGATGAAACCTATTCGCGTGTGGCCGAACCAACAGTTCCAAATGCCCACGAGCACGAATATGGCAACGATGAAGCTGCCATACCACAGGATTTTCTTTTTTAGTTTGTTCATAATTACTTGTTGTTATTAGTTTGATTTCCAGTCAACAAAGAAGCCGGATGGCGGCACCTTCCGGGGCCTTTGCTCCGTACATGTTGGAAGCGCACCCGCAACGTGTTGCGTCCGTGCTCGCAACGTGTTCCGTCCGTGCCCGCAACACGTCGGAAGGAAACCGCCCGAATGTCAGAACAGTTTTTCCACGTCCAGCGACAATCCCACCGAGCAGGTTGTCCCCGTGGTGGTGGGCGAACTGCTGTAGTAGTGCGACGGCCGGTAGTTGAACAGGTTGTCTATGTTGACGATGAGGTTGATGCCGTCCATCACTTTCTGCGAGACGTTCAGTTTCCATAGCGTGTAGGCCGGGTAGGTGACGGCTTCGGTAGACTCCCATGAGTTGTCCGAAGTATACTCGTCGCTCGTGACCTTCGAGAGCACCCGCCCGTGCAGGGACACGTTGAATCCGTACTTCTTCCAGTCCTTGCCGTACTCCAGCCGGGCGGTCAGCGCGTGCGGGCGCGTCATCGAGCTGTAGGGCTGCCCGTAGCGCACGCGTTCGTGCGTGTAAGCGTAGGCCAGGCGTACGCCTATGCCGCACGGGTACTTGGCGGCCACCGTGGCATCCATTCCGGCTATGTCCATCTTTTCCATGTTGGTGTATACCATGCCGTTCAGTTCCTGGTTCCAAGCCGTGTTGATGCGGTTCTCCACGAGGTTGTAATACCCGGTCAACGTCACGTTGTAGCGGCTCTTGATGTATTCGGCCGAGAGCGAGAAGTTCTGGCTCTGCTCCGGTTTGAGTTCCGGGTTTCCGTATATCATGAACACGTTGGCCATGTTGAAGTCCATGTACATCTCCTTCAGCGTAGGCGCACGGAAGCCCCCGGCGTATGAAGCCCGCAGCGAGCAATGCTTCCACTTGTACATGACGCCCAGCTTTGCCGAGGCGTTCTGCACGTCGGCTTCCGAGAAATAGTCGAAACGGACTGCACTCATTATGTTCAGCTGGCGGGTGGGGTTTAAGTCGAACTGGGCGAAAGCATCCGCCGTGTATTGCTCATAGCTGCCGTTGTCGGTAAACTGGTAGCTCATGAGGTAGTCGCGCATGAAATCGCCGCCCACGGTCAGCACATGGTTTTCGGCTATGGTGTGGTTGTAGAGTGCGCGGACGGTGTGCTGCACGTTGGTGTAGTCGCGTATGTCCGTGCGGGCGCCGGCATCGTAGTCGCTCTTGTCATACTGGTCGAAGCTGTACGACAGCTCAAGGTCGTTCTGCTTGCTGAAAGCGTAGTTCCCTTTCAGTCCGCCCGCGAAGTCGCGGTAACGGTCGCGGCTCGATGCGCTCTTGTCCCTTTCGCGGAAGAAGTAACCAAGCCGCCCGGTCAGTTTCAGCTTGTCGGTCGGCGTGTAGACAAGGCGTTCCTTGAAGTTCCATGTGCGGTTGCCGTAAATGCGGCTTATGTCGTTGGCCTCGCCGCTCTCGTCCGTGGTTCCCAGTTCTATGGGGTCGGTAGACGTGTGCTGCACGTTCAGGCTGTTGTTGAAGTCTCCTGCCTGGAAGGTTACGGTACCGCCATAGCGTTGGTCGTTGTGCGCTCCGTATCGCCCGTTCAGGTTCAGCGTCCACGGCTCCTTGCTCTCCTTGGTGATGATGTTGACCACTCCGCCCACGGCGTTCGAGCCGTAGAGCGACGACGCGGCCCCCTTCACAATTTCGATGCGTTCCACGTTGTCCAGATTCAGGCGCGAGTAGTCTATGTTGTCCAGCGTCTCGCCGGCCAGCCGTTCCCCGTCCACGAGGAACAGGACAGCGTTTCCGCCGAAGCCCTGCATGTTTAGCGACACTTGCTGGTCCATGGAGTAAGAAAACTCGATGCCCGGTAGCTCGGCCTGCAGCAGTTCCCCCACGTTGGTGGCATCCACCTTGCGGATGTCGTTGTTACTGATGACGCGTGTCACGATGGGGGCTTCCTTCAGCAGTTTGGGCGTACGGGTACCGGTCACCACCACGGTTTCCATGCCGATGGCGTCCTCTTCCAAGGCAAAGTCGCGGTGTGTTTCGCCGGCGTTTATCGTGGTCGTGCAGGTGATGTAGCCCACGTAAGAAGCTTGCACGGTATATTCGCCTGTGGAGGGCAGGTGCAGCCGGTAGTTTCCTTCGGCATCGGCGATGGCACCGGTGCGATGGTCGTCTTTCAGCATCACGGTGGCACCCGGCAGAGGCTGTTGCGCCTTGTCCGTCACGCGGCCGCTCAACACGCGTTGGGCAGCTACGGGCAAGGCGGAAAGGCAGCAGCACATCAGGCCGAGCCGCAAGGCTGTCAGTATGGTTTGTCTCATAGCTTCAATGGTTTGTTGTTAGTATATGGCCAGGGCTTCCTCAAGCGGATAAGCGTATTCTATGGTGAGGTGCCCCGACGTGTTTTGTTCGTTGCGGAATGAGTTGAGGCGCAAGGCGGCATGTGTGCCATCCTCCAGGCGGACGACGTATACCTTGTACGACAGCGTGTAGATGGGTGGCATGGTGCTGGTGTCCACGTCCAGCCACTTGGCCAGTTCGGTGTTGCAATCCGACTGGGCGTAGAGAATGTTTCCATCCATCATGCCCGACATGTCGATGGTGATGTCGGTCTGTGTGTCGGCCACATATTCCCCGTCGGGGATTCCGGTGGCCAGCAGCATGGCATCCATGCTGGTAAAGGCTGTTTCGATGACGGCACCGTTGTTGGTCTTCACATCGTAGCGGTGGATGGCGAAGTCCCAATCGGCGGGCAGCGTGCCGCTGTCGCCCAAGGGTTCTTCCGTTCCGTCGCTGCCGGTGATGCGCGTGGAGTCCACACGCCCGGCGTGGAGGTCTATGTAAGTCCATTGCGCGTAGTCGGTGGCATCGATGAGGAGCGTGCCGGTCACGCCGTCGGCGTTTGGGTTGATGCCGTATTCCACGCTGGTTGCCGGCTTGTCGTACAATCCTTCGAATATGCCGTCGCAAGCCGAGAGCGACACAAGTGCCGCTCCCAGTACGAAAGCAAAGCTAAACGGAGATGTTTTCATCATAGTTGTCTTGGAGGTTGCTTTTACGCTTCGGGGGTAGTGCCCTCTTCGGGGGCATCGCCTAAGGTGAACGTGATGGTAAGTCCGCCCATGACAGCCGGCACGTTGAACGTGACGGTGCCTGCCTCGCGGTTGGCATCGAGGTTGCCTTCCACGGTACAAGGATAGTCGCTCACGTTGCCGCTCATGCCCATCTGGCATGTGCCTTCACCGCTGAAGGTGTAACCATCCGCCGTGGTGGTTGCCGTGATGCTGTTGAAGGTGAACTGGCCCCAAGTGGCCGAAGTGTAGGCCAGCGTAAAGCTGTCGTCATCGTTGGCGGCCATGCTGAATGTCTCGTCGGCCGTCACCCCGAAACTGGGGAAGTAGGCGCAAGAGGCGTCTGTCCAGCCGCTGTAGTCGCCTGCCAGCAGTTTGGAGAGCGGTGCGTCGCCCAAGTAGAACGTGATGGTCATCCCTCCCATGACGCCCGGCACATCGAATGTGATGGAGCCTTCCGTGCGTCCCTCGTTCAGCGAGCCTGTCAGGGTGCAGGGGTATTCGGACTTCTGGTCGCCCATGCCCATAAGCGTGGAGCCGCTGCCGTTCAATGTGTAGCTGCCTGAGGCATAGCTCACGGTGGCATTGTCTATGGTGAACTCGCCGAAGCTGCCCGATGTGTAGCTGACGGTGGCAGTTGTGCCGTCGCTGTTGACCGTGATGCTCAGGTTCTCGCCGTCTGTCACCATCGGCGTGGTGACGTATTGGAACGCGGCTTCCGAGTATCCGCTATATGTTCCGGCTATGTTCTCTACGGGGTTGACGCCTTTTTCGTCGTCGCTGCATGCAGCCGTCATCAAGGCGGCCAATGCTACTGCAAAATAAGTCTTTAGTTTCATGTCCATAATTGTATTACGTTTTCTGTGCTGCAAAAGTAGTTTGCAGCCGGAGCGCGGTCAATACCCACTTTTTATGAAAATTTGTGCGGGATTTTGTGAAATTATGGACGGTAAGAATTTTTAATTTAGTCTGTATATCAGCGATATATGTTTTTGTCGGAAAGGGAACATGTCGCCTTTGCATCCCTTTGGGATACCTATAAATGCTTAGACGCGCAGATGGCGTTCTTGCCACGGGGCAGCGTGTTTTTTGCGTAATGAGGGCGTAAAAAGGGGTATATTAAGCGTGTTTGTCCGCAACGCGTTGCGGGCACGGTCGCAACGTGTACGGAGCGCGCTCGCAACACGTTGCGCGTTTACTCCGAACGTGTTGCGAGCGCAAGCCCCAAAGCGTGGGATATTAATCCACTAATACTAAATGATTTATCTCGATAAGAGGAAGCCCCCCGCCTGCCATCTCCCCTCCCTACGGGGGAGGGGCCGGGGGAGAGGCTTGTGGGGGCCGGGGGAGAACCTCCTGCTTTTTCTTTATTTACCTCCCGTAGTTCCTGCGGATGATGGTGGCTTGGTAGCTGTCCTTTGTGCCTTGGTAGAGGTCTTCGTCGTCGAACTTGCGGAGGCGGAACCACATGACCCAGTCCAGATAGGCCGTTATGCAGCCGTATAACCCGAAGAAGTATACCGGAAAGTTTCCTGTGCAGAAGCCGTGCAGCAGGGGCAGTATGCCGAGCACGATGCCGGGCAGCAGCATGACAAGGCGGTAATTCCGGAGCGTGATGGGCTGCAAGGGATAGAAGCCCACGCAACCGGCATGCGTGGTCCAGCCTATGTGTTTGCGGTTGCGCCCGTTCAGCAGATAGAGCAGCAGGTATTGCACGCCGAGGTAGAGGACGAACACTCCCAAGAGTATGGGAAAGAACCACCGGCGGAGCATCTTCCCTATGGTGTATCCGTTGTCGTAGGCGTTGAAGCCTGTCCAGATATAGTCGAATACCAGAATGAGGCATATCCCGACGAAGATGCCGATGATGATGGCCCACACGGTGATTTTGACGCGCGGCAGCTTGATGGCCACGCCGTTCATGGATTCTGCGCTTTCCGCCGGGGCGAAGTATCCTTGGCCTGCGGCTTGGTTGTTGGTCGTTGTTGTCATATCAGTACGTTTTTTATTATGATGAAACAAGTTGGTTATTTGCTTTCTGTCCTTGATTACGCTGCAAAGGTAAGGCACGCTGCGCGGGCGGAATGTTATCGCTACGTTATCTTTACGTTAACAAGCGGGTTATTTGCTATCTTTGCCCTCCGTAAACCATGGACTCCGGAATCATGAAGAAATCGTACTACACGTTGCTCACCATTGTGGCCGCCTGCGCCGCCACCTTCTTTCTGGGCCGTTGGGTGGGCATGGGCTTCCGCCTGCATCAGCAGCAGGTGTTGCGCTCCGTGCACGAGGCATGGGGCCGCGCCGCCGATGCCTGTGGGGCGCACGCCTCCTCCTCGCCCGACTCCTTGTTCCGTGCCGGGCTGCGCGACGCAGGCCTCATGCGCCTGAACTTCCGTCTGGACACCGTGGCCGCCCTGTCCGAACCCCACGTGGCGCTGCGTGCCGCCTTGCCCTATTATGACGACTATGCCCCGCTGCTGCGCGAGGGCTACACTTTTTCCGTCCCCCTGGAAAACGGCGAATACCTGCGGGCACGCTTGCTCAACCTTCGCGCTGAGACCGTGGGCGGGCAGCTGTACTATCTGCTGGGCACGCTCATTGGCATCGGGCTATTGGGCTACGGCATTGCCAAGCAGGTGGACGTGATACGCCGGCAGGACAAGATGGCGCGCATGAGGGAAGACTTCTCCTACGCCATGATACACGACATGAAGACACCTATCAGCAGCATCCTCTTCGGATTGAAAATGCTGCGCACCGGCAAGCTGGACGATAAACCGGAGAAGCGCGAAAAGACTTTCGACATAGCAGAGAGCGAGGCGCAGCACCTGCTGGAGCTGACGAACAAGGTGCTGACCATCTCGAAGCTGGAACACGGACGGCTGTTGCTCAACAAAGACTGGATAGCCCTGCCGCCGCTGGTGGAAGACCTGGTGCGGACCTTCGAAGCCAAGGCCACGAAGCCCGTGACCTTCCGCCTCGACCTGCGTGAAAAGGGTGTCTATGCCGACGAGGGTCACCTGCGCGAAGCCCTGGCCAACCTGCTGGACAATGCCCTGAAGTATTCCAAAGACACGGTGGAGATAACCATCGCTTCCTCGCGTCATGACCGCTACACGCAGCTTCGCGTGCGCGACAACGGCATAGGCATCCCGCTTGCGGCCCAGCGCAACATATTCGACAAGTTCGAGCGCGTGCTTCCCGCTTCCGGGGGCAAGCAGGGAGGCAAGAAGGTGTCCGGTTTCGGCCTTGGGCTGAACTACGTGATGAACGTGGCGCGCGAACACGGCGGCTACGTCAGCGTGGAGAGCGTGCCGGGCAAGTTCAGCGAGTTTACCATTTCGCTTCCCCTTCCTCCGGCTCCCGAAGAAGTGTGATGCGGGTCATGGGCGAAAATATCTGCCCTCTGCCGCTTGCGTGTCACGCAATTTGCCTTACCTTTGGGCTTCATAGGCCGGTGTGCCCGCCATGCCGGCCCTAAAAACCTGACAGCATATCATGGAAGAACTGTTGCACTACATCTGGCGGCATAAGATATTCCCCTTGCAGCCATTGCACACCACGGCCGGGTTGGCTGTGGAAGTGATAGACCCCGGCTTGCCCAATGCCGATGCGGGCCCCGACTTCTTCAACGCCAAGGTGAAGATAGGCGGTACGCTCTGGGTGGGCAATGTGGAGGTGCACCTCCGCGCTTCCGACTGGCTGGCGCACGGTCACGACCGCGACCGGGCGTATGACAGCGTGGTGCTTCACGTGATAGGCGAGTACGACTGCGACGTGTATCGTACGGACGGCCAGCTCATCCCGCAGATGCTCTTGGCGTGTCCCGATTCCGTGCGCCTGCGCTATGACGAACTGCGGCAGGCCGAGATATTCCCGCCTTGCTACGACATACTTCCCGCCCTGCCCGCATTGAAGGTGCACGCGTGGCTCTCCACCTTGCAGGCCGAACGGCTCGAACAGAAAGAGCAAGCCATCGTGCGGCGGCTGGCGCAGAGCAATAACCATTGGTCGGACGTGTTTTTCATCACCCTCTCGCGCAACTTCGGCTTCGGGCTGAACGGCGACGCGTTCGAGATGTGGGCCACTCGCCTGCCTTTCCGTGCGGTAGACAAGCATCGCGACAACTTGTTCCAGGTGGAGGCCTTCTTCTTCGGGCAGGCCGGCCTGCTCGACGGGGAAGACGCTTCCGACGAATATTACCAAAAGCTGCAACAGGAGTACACCTACCTTCGCCGCAAGTTCGAGCTTCCCGCGCCGATGGATGCGAGCCAATGGCGGTTCCTTCGTTTGCGTCCGGGCAACTTCCCCCATGTGCGCTTGGCACAGCTTGCGTATTTATACCATAAAGAACAGTCGTTGTTTTCCCGCGTGATGGAGGTGGAAACGGTGGATGATGTGAAGAAGCTTTTCAAGTTGCAGACGTCGCCCTATTGGGAGGAGCATTTCAACTTCCGCAAGACTTCGCCCCGTAGCGAGAAGCATTTGGGCAACGGCGCGTTGAAGCTCATTGTCATCAACACGGTCGTTCCCTTCCTGTTCGCCTACGGCCGCCATAAGGCCGACGAGCGGTTGTGCGAGCGGGCGTTGCGTTTCCTTGAAGGACTTACGGCGGAAGACAACCGCATTGTGCGCACGTGGACGGGTGCCGGCCTGCCTGTAGACACGGCAGCCGACTCGCAAGCCGTGCTCCAACTGCAGCAGGCCTATTGCAACAAGCGGGACTGTCTGCGTTGCCGCTTCGGCTACGAGTATCTGAAGCAGAAACCTTCGAATCCCCGCTGGTGAGGGACACGGCGGGTCAGGCCAACAGGTTGCTCACCGCGCCCAGATAGTTGGCGAGTTTGCTTGTCTTCTGTATGGTTTTGTGTGCTTTGCGGTTACCGTCGGGCAGCAGGTATTCCCAGAAAGTTTTCATCTTGGTCAGCAATTGTGCTTCGCCGCCTTGCAGTTGTTCGCTGTAGGCTTGATAAAGCATGCTGTGCAATACCCGGACTTTTGCTTTCAGTTCGTCTGGCGTGAGGAGCGTGCCTTGTCGGTATTCCAAGGCAAGGGCGGGGTTGGCCAGCAGACCGCGTCCGATGACGATGCCCGACAGGCGGGAATAATGTGCCGAAAGCCGCTCGATGTCGTCCAGCGTACGCACGTCCCCGTTGTAGAACAGGGGCTTTTGGCATCCGTTGTAGAACGCCTCGAAGGCTTCAAGGTCTACGTCGCCCTTGTATTG
>CALUGY010000012.1 GCA_944320295.1 uncultured Bacteroides sp. | reverse complement strand
TAGCGAGACCGGTATTCAGCCGGGTGTTGAGTTCGAGTTTTATGGCGGTACGTATTGGTATGAGAATGTTCCGAACGCATCCGGTTTGTCAGAAGGAGGTATGAATGTCCGTGTGTTCAAGCGGATGTCCACGACGTTTAACGCTTATGACTCGGCGGGAGCAGAGCAAAGCTGGGATGTTGAGATAATCCTTCGGATGTCCTTGGTCGGCGGTATGAACTTGTCAGGTGACGTATTCGCTTATTGGGGTGGTGGCTTGGAGAATGTCGGTACACATGCGGTGGATGTCAATTCCTCCCGTGCGGGTAACCCAGTAGACTTGTACTTTGAACCGGATCAGAAGAAGTGGCACTCAGAGACAGTCGTTAGTAAGGCCGACAAAGGCGTATTCGATTTTGAACAAACATATAGGAAGTTGAATACCGCAACGAACTTAGGAAATGGTTACGCTTCGAAACGTCACCCCTACTCAAATTGGAAGACGGAGAAGGGCGGTAGTATCAGTACTGGTGAGTGCTTGTATGTGTATGACGATAACTATTGGGGAAACGTCTTAAACACCCGTTACAGAATCGGCTCGCGTTTTCGCGGCATTGCTAGTAATGGCAATTGTTCCGCGCGTATTGTGTCTGCGTACTACGCTGGTTCAAATTCGCACCGCTCTTATGCCGGGTCTGCCCAAGCCTTGATTGCAGGCGCAGCCCCGCTGCAAGTGGAATAGAGGGGCTGCAAGCCCCGCCCAAATGTTGGACAACATGGAAAATAGATAAGAGAGAAATGAAAAAAATATCGACATTAGTAGCCAAATCCTGCCGTCTCACGGCAAGTCCGGCAATGGGACCGCGACCACCGAACCGTGAAAGACAGGTTGAAAGAACGGATGGAAGGCCGGCTCGCGTTTTCGCGGCAATGCTAATAATGGCAATTGTTCCGCGCGTAATGTGAATGCGAACAACGCTGTTTCAAATTCGAACCGCAATTATGCCGGGTCTGCCCAAATCGGAAAAATAAATAGACACCCCCTTCCATTCGTGTCCAGGAGTGACGAAAAATAAAAGACAACGCACGTGTTCCAGAAATGGATGAGACGTGTGGTAGCGTTCACAAGACGCTACCCAAAAGCCCGGCTTGCATCATGAAACGGATAGCAGGAATAAGCTCAAATCTGAGCCAAGAGGACATCGAGAGAGCGGCATGGAGGGCCTTTGAGGGTCACTCCGGCAAACGGGAGGTCACTGAGTTTATCGAGGACTTCCGGAATCGTTGCGCCGTTCTTTATAGGGCATTGGTTGATGGCTCTTGGAAAGGGCTTATATCCTACAGGGCAATGATTAAGGTGAACAAGAACGGAAAGGAAAGGCATATAGACAGCCCTACGCTTGTTACCCGGATCTATCAACATTTGCTGTTGAACTTGTTGGAGCCGGTGTATAACAGTAAAGATAACCTGAATGGCTTGAATTGTAAGAAAGGCTGTGGCATAACGGCGAAAGATTCCCGCCGGTCCGTGATATACCGAATGAAGCAAGTTTATTTTGATCGGACGGATTTGCACTACTGCCTTCTTATAGACCAGCGGAAATGTTACGAGCATGTTACCGCCAAGACGTTCCGCAGGGCATTGAAACAGGTCATTGATGATAAATGGCTGGTGGATTTTGCCGTGGACGTGTCTTTCGTGGATGGGAAGCTGCCGATCGGTACGCCAACATCCCCGTTCATCCATCACGTGCTAATGTTGTCTTTTGATTATTACGTCAAGGACTTTGCTCCTTTTGCGATCCGTTACGCTGACGATAACTTTATGGCGTTCCATACGGTAGAGGAAGCGCAAGCCGCTAAATGGCGTGTTAAGAATTATTGGTGGTATGTTCTGGGAATACGCTCAAAACGTCATTCCTGTGTCATACAACCGATGTCCAAACCGCTTGATTTTTGTGGATACGTGTTTCACCGGAACGAGAACAAGGGAGTATGCGACCATAACAAGGGTTACGTCCGTATTCGGGAATCCATCGCGAGGGACGCGAAGAAATGCGACAATGATCGCTCCTGGGCATCATATTTCGGCCTGCTGATCCACGCAGACTGCTTTCAACTGATCAATAGAATACAAGATAATATGAAACTGAAAGATTTAACACAGAAGGTGCGCATAGACCGTACCATGGACGCGCGTAACATTGAGATACGTGAGCTTATCGGAGTGGTGATAACGATTTACGATTACGAGATCCGTTATAACAGCCAGAAGCAACCGAACTGGATTAAGTGCCTGATAGGTTATGATGAGGTTGTTGATGGCGAGAAAACCGGTAAGGTGTTGGCTCGGGAGTTTCATGGCAATTATCAAGGTATCATTCAGTTTATGGCAGCGTGCGAGAAGGAGTTTGGGAAGAGAAATCTTTTGCCCCTTGAGGACGTTGAGATCGAGAACCAGTGCGGTTACATCTTCAAGGGCAGTACCAACCAACTGACGTACATTGAGGATGAAAACAATCAATTATCAACAAGTTCCGTCAACCATAGCTGACGACTTAAACAAGACAAAATCGAAATGGGAAAATAACCTATATGTGTCGCTTGACGAGGGAAGATATATCACTCGTTTCATTGGGCACAAGAATGAGACAATTATTTCAGGGGAGGGGAGTGAGGAACAAATAACCGTGGCCTATCCCGTCCGCGTAGAAAAACCATACACAATCGACAAGGCTGTCTCCGCGGCCATCATGGACGCTTATGGGCTGCTCAGTGCTGGTGAGCTTACGGCATTTCTGGAAGACATCGCCCGAAAACATCGTCAAAATGCCAACGATCCGGATGTTAAGGAGTTTGATTATTTTGCCGAATGGGTTCGTTGTTCGCTTGATGGCACCTACGCCACAAAACTGGACGAGGTAAAGGCGGAGGTGCTTGCCAAGATCGACGCTTACGATACGTCTTCCGAGGTAAATAGTTTCAACCTTAACGGACTCCCCGTATGGCTTGACAAAGAAACCCGTGTAGGGCTGATGAACTCGACCCAGATTGAGAAGGCCGCTGGCCATGAGACGACGACACTGTGGCTTGGTTCCGTTAGCCTTGTAATAAATTGTGATCTGGCTATCCAGTTGCTTTCCGCTCTTGAGCTGTATGCTTTGGAATGCTATAACAAGACGGCCGAACATAAGGCAAATGTCGGAAAGTTGACAAGCATCGAGGAGGTGGAAGCCTATGATTATACGACCGGATATCCGGATAAGTTGAACCTTAACACTTCCGGCGTATGATTTGTCTAGTGCTTGTATCTTTATTGCTCATCACCGCCTACACGACGGCGGTTTGCGTCAAATGTAAGGGTGTGCCTTATTCCATCTCGGAGACGTTTTATAGGCTGGAGCACAAGCTATGGTTCGGGGCTACGATGTTCCTGACTGCCGGGCTTCTCATGCCCGCTATTCTTGAGGTGACTCCTGAGTCTTACCAGTTCACGGCTTTCTTGGCTTGTGGCGGGATGTTCCTGATCGGCGTGGCTCCAAATTTCCGAGAGGGGATCGAGCGACCCATACACGTCGCCGGGGCGATCCTGTGCCTCGTGTTCTCGCAGGTCTGGGTCGCCTTGACCTGCCCGTGGTTCCTTATGGTCTGGATCGTTTATGTGATCTATACCGTGGTCATGATGGCCCGTCACGTCACGGACCGGGCGTTGAGTGATTTCTTGCGGACAAAGCCCATGTTTTGGGTGGAGGTGACGGCGTTGGTGGTAACATATATGGTTTTGTTATGGAGCATGTAGAGTCTGCTATTGGTGTGGCGAAGGGTATCTCGGAGTTCGGGATAATGATCATGATTTGCGCCGTGTTCCTCGTGCTTTCGG
>CALUGY010000011.1 GCA_944320295.1 uncultured Bacteroides sp. | reverse complement strand
CAGATTTCGGAGTCCGACGTATCGCTGGCTGCTGCTTCCGATGCCATCATCGTGGGCTTCCAGGTGCGTCCGTCGAGCAGTGCCGCCAAGCTGGCCGAGCAGGAAGGCGTGGACATCCGCAAGTACTCCATCATCTACGACGCCATCGAGGAGGTGAAGGCCGCCATGGAGGGCATGCTTGCCCCGACGCTGAAGGAGCAGGTGACCGCCACCATCGAGGTGCGCGAGGTGTTCAACATCAGCAAGGTGGGACAGGTGGCCGGTGCCATGGTGAAGACGGGCAAGGTGAAACGCACCGACAAGGCACGCCTCATCCGCGACGGCATCGTGGTCTACACCGGCGGCATCAACGCCCTGAAGCGCTTCAAGGATGACGTGAAGGAAGTCGGCACCAACTTCGAGTGCGGTATCAGCCTGACCAACTGCAACGACATCAAGGTGGGCGACGTCATCGAGACCTACGAAGAGGTGGAGGTGAAGCAGACGCTGTAAAGGTATGCAAGCAAGAGGATGTGTCAAAATGAGTTTTGACTATCGTTTTGCTCTGTCATCCTGAACGAAGTGAAGGATCTCCCGCTTGTTTATGCTTTTAGGAGATTCTTCGCTTGCGCTCAGAATGACAGAATGATAACTGTTCTGCATTTCGACACATTCTCTTGGAATAACGTGAAGCCAAATCTATATAAAGGAGGACTGACCCATGACAACCATGAACCTGAATGCGGAACTCTTCCGCGAGTTAAGTTACATTGCAGACAATGAAAGCAGCATGAAGAAACTGCTGGCGTTTGTCAAGAAGCTGGTGGCGCAGCAAAGCAAGACTGCTGCCGCTCCGACTTCTTATGTCGTGTCCGAAGAAACGGTGCCCTACCACCGCCTGACCCGCGAGGAGCAGATTGCCGAAGTGAACGAGATGTGCGAGGAAATCAAGCAGATACGGGCTGGAAAGCTGAAAGGCAGACCAGCGGAGGAGTTGCTCAATGAATTGTAAGACAATAACCTACCCGCTTTTTGAGCGCGCGCTCAAGAGACTGGCTAAGAAATATCGCTCCATAGGGGAGGACTATAAGAAGTTGTTGGACGAGTTACAGCGGAATCCCTTGGTCGGCGCCGACCTCGGCCGTGGCCTCCGCAAAGTCCGCATGACCATCTCCGCCAAAGGCAAGGGCAAGAGCGGCGGAGCCAGGGTCATCACCCTCATACTGGCTTATAGCGAGGAGGAAGCGGAGATAGGCCTGCTTTACATCTACGACAAGTCCGAGCGCGAGTCGCTTACCGACAGCGAATTGATGGAACTGTTGCGCCGCAACGAAATTATATAACCCCTCGCATGACGACCCTCGACATCATCATCCTCGTCATCCTGGGCCTGGGCATCCTGCTGGGCCTCATCAAAGGCGCGCTGAAGCAACTGGCGGGGCTGCTGGGCCTGGTCGTGGGCCTGCTGGCCGCCAAGGCGCTCTATGCCACCGTGGCGCAGGAGGTGTTCAGCCGCGTGACGGACAACATGACCGTGGCGCAGATGTTGTCGTTCCTGGCCATCTGGGTGGTGGTGCCGCTGCTGTTCTGGGTGGTGGCCTGCGTGCTGACCAAGGCGATGGATGCCGTCTGCCTGGGCTGGGTGAACCGCCTGCTGGGCGGCGTGCTGGGCGGCGTGGTGCATACGCTGCTGGTGAGCTTGGCAATATGCGTGCTGGAGGCGGTGGATACAAAGGACGACCTTATCAGCAAGAAACAGAAGCAGGAGTCCGTGCTCTACTACCGCATGGAGCCGCTGGCCGGCCTGTTCTTCCCCGCTGCCAAGACGCTGACGGAGCAGATTTACGACGGGATAAACGAGGCGGCGGAGCGCATCTGACCGCATGCCTCCTTGCTTCAATATCTCCTAAGGCTTGCCTTCCGTCAGCAGGGCGGCACTTTCGGTAAAGTCGGTGGTGATGGCTTGCAGGCGAGGGTTGCGGTTGTCAATCACAATGCAGAGGAACAGGCCTTCGCCTTCCACCTCGGCATGAGCCTGGCAGATGGTGAAGCGTTGCTTTTCGGCATAGTGCTCGAACCAGGTGAGGAAAAGGCGGTGACGGGACTCTTCCCGTCCGTCGCTGGTGTCGCACATATAGAGCAATACTTCCAGATTGGAGCGGAAGAACTCGTCAACGATGGCAAGAATGGTGGCTTCCACTTTGGGGTCGTACGGGCTGCGGGCTTCTTCTATCTTGCGGATGATGAGCTGGTAGGTGCCGCACCCGCCCAGCACGATGTCCTCTTTGTTGAACCCCACGCTGTAGTGGATGCCCAAGTCGGTACGGAATGTGAAGTCGTTCCCGCTCAGGAGCAGTTCGTAGGGGGCGTGCTCCGCGATGCGTTGCAAGGAGAACTTTATCATAGCAGCACCACTTTGCCCTTGATGCCCTCGCGTTTCCACTCCTTGGCGGTACGTGCCAGTGCCTGCTTCTTGTGCTCCTTGGCCTTCTTGATGGCTTTCAGCAGTTCTTCTTTGGTCTGTCCGGTTTTCTTATCCATACGTTTCCTCCTTTCTCAAACAGGTTGTCCGACGCAAAGTTAGCGTTTTTCCCCGGAAACAGGCGCGTGGGGGGGCCGTTTTTTATGACAGAAAAGGGAAGCGCCCGTCCGCGCTTCCCTTTCCGCGTTTCTGTGTCCCGGGGGAGAGGGTCAGCCCAGCGTGCCTTCGCCGCTGCCCTGCCCGGAGTCGTCCTCGTCGTCGTCGGGCATGAGGTCGGCGTCGTCGCCCTTCCATTTGGTGAAGGAGAGGTCGTCCACCAGGGCGCGGGTGTAGCCGCCGCCCATGTTGCGCTCGCGTTCGGGGGTGAACTGCACGCGCACGCCGGTTATCTGCTGTGCATTGACTTCCTCCTCGGTGTCCACGCCCTTGCCGGTGGCTTGGCAGGTGAAGCGGAACCAGCCCAGCCCTTCGAGGTGCACGGGGCGGCCGTCGCGCAGGTAGTCGGTCATGATGGGCACTATGGTGCGGATGACGTTGTGCACGTCGCCGGGCGACATGCTCGACTCGCGTGCCACGCGCTCGGCCAGCTCCTGCGTCTCCACAGGGTCGTTCACCGTGACGAGCACGGGATACCACTTCTTTGTCAACTTTTGATACATCGATTTGAAAAACAACATATGCTATCTGGATTAGCCTCCTCGCGCCCCTGCGCCCCGGTTTTGCCGAGGGTGACCCTCGAGGTGGTCGAGGGTGACCCTAAAGGGTGTCGAGGGTGACCCTCGACCCTCCCGAGGGTGAGCCTCGGCCTTCGGCCTTGTCGCGGACGGGTGCGGACAGGCAGAGGTTGTAAGGAGTTTTCCCGGCACCGTCTCCCGCCGGGAAGTGGGAGTTTATCATTGTCCGTATCTCTTTATTCTTTCTCCACCATGACGGGGGTGTCCGCGTCGCTGGCCTGCCACTCCCAGCCGAAGTCGTCGGGTAGGGTGTTGTTCATGGCTGCGGCGGCCGTCTGCCAGTCGTCGGTTTTCTCGGCTTCAGAAGCGGTGGAGTAGCTGGTGCTACTTCCAATACCGTTGGCGGAAGCTCCGCTCCAATAGCAGGCTATGATGGCACCCCCGTTCAAACCCGCTATGGCTCCTACAGAGGATGTGGTAGCTGTAGCTGTCCCTGTCGCATGGCAGGATAGGATGGTTCCATTATTCCGAGCTGCTATCCCTCCGGCATAAGAGCCGCCTCCGTTGACCGTTGCCGACGAGGAGCAAGCCCGGACCGTACCTTGGGTATATATCATTCCGACTACGCCCCCTGCATGAATATTTCCCGTGACCGTGCCGCCCACCACATGGCAGTTTTCAATATTACCGCTACGAACTTCGCCTGCAATCATTCCGACATAGTCTCTGCTGCTGCCGCTGACCGATGCTTCTTGTATCGTCAAGTTCTTGACTGTGCCGGATTGAATCTGTTCAAACAGTCCGCCGGATATCTGGCTGATGGTGTGCCCCGCGCCGTCGAAGGTGCCGTAATAGCTTGTACTGATTGTTGTCCAGCTTTGCCCGGCCATGTCGATGTCGGCGGCCAGGGTGCAGTTGGTATCGTTGTCGCTTTCTGCTGCGGCGGCCCATGCCTGCAGCCCCTGGGCGGTGTAGACGGTGTAGGTGTTGGTGGCCTGGTCGTAGGCATGGGTGAGGGGTTCGGCCTCGCCGCTGATGGCCGGGGTCGTATTGTCCCAGCTGCTGATGGCGACATTCTCCATGCCGAGGCCGGTCTTCTTCACGGTGATGGTGTAGGTATATTGATAGCCTGCTTTCAGGGTGATGGCCTCGTCGGGCTTGTAGCTGTAGGTGGTGCCTGTGGCGAGGGTGACCCGGATGAAAGGTTCGTTGGCCGCTATCTGCTGTTCGGGCAGCAGGGCGGTGGTGTTCTGGTAGGGGGTGACGGTGGCGCTCTCGGTATTGCCGGTGGATACGCCTATGAGGGCTATCGTGGCGCCGGCCAGTTCGTCATCGGTCATGCCCTCACCCTTCACGAGGGGATTGACCACCACCTTGGCCGTGCGGTGGGTGAACTGCAGGTCGTGGCTGCCGCCAAACTGCACCGTGCCCGTGGCGCTGATGTAGTCGCTGGCCTGGTAGTTGTTTCCTTCGCTTTGGTCGGCCTTCACTACCACCTGGGGCATGACGTCGCCGGTGGGCCACCAGGCGGTGACTTCTATCGGGGCAGTATTTTGCCAGTAGAAAGGATTGTCGGAGGTGAGGGTGGCGGTGGCGTAGGGGGCGGTGGACTGGACGTCGTAGGCCTTCACTTCGCCGCCTACTTCTACGGATACTTGGTCGACGCCCTGCCAGTTATTGTCCGTCGTGGCTTTGGTCTCCACGCTGAGGCTGATGCCTGCGGCGGTGAAGGTCATGGGGTGCTCGCCGGGGGGCAGGGGTTGGCCTGCGGGGGTGTCGTCGCCCGTGCAGGCTGCGAAGAAGACGGCGAGGAGGAATAGTAGGTTAAACTTTCTTAAAAATAGGGGGGGGTAAAATCCGGCCCCGGGTGGTTGGTGTTGTCATAATGTTTGGTTTTTTATTGGGTTATTTCTATGTTGTCTGTTTGGGTGGCGGGCTCGCGGCGGGTGTCCCAGAGGTCGGCGATATGAATCCCGTCCTCTTCCACGTAATATATCAGCTTGCAATATTTGTGCACTACGATGCTACGGAAGCCTTTGGGGTGATTCTCCAGCAATGGCTCTTTGCGGCCTATGCTGGGATTGGCGGCCAGCAACGGCTCGTAGCTGAGCAGGCGTGCGTAGAGTTTTTGCATGGCTCTCAATCCGAATTCCTGTCCTACATAGTCAAGCAGCAGGTCAAGTTGCCGGGTAGCCTCCGTGTTCCATATCACTCGCATAGGCATGGATATTTGCTTTCCATCATACGCTTGACTTCTTCCGTAGTGTATACACGTCCGGCTTCTGCATCGGCCAGCGACCGCTCGATGCGGGCATCCAGCTCCTCCATTGTGTAGGGAGCGAGTTGCTTTTCTTGTTCTTCTATGTCCTCGTACAGCTTTTCCGCCAGCCATCGCTCATTCTCTCTGCCCAGCGAGAGCGATTTCAAGAAGGTGTAAAGGGCATCCATGGAAACTGTTGCGTTCATTGTCGGTTCCTCCTTATTTAGTTATTATATTATTTCAGGTTGTCTGCTTGGGCGCGTGGCTCGCGACGGGTGTCCCATACGTCGGCAATGTACAACGTATCGCCTTCGGCATAGTAGACCAGCTTGCAATTTCTGTGTACCACCACGCTGCGGTATTCTCGCTTCAAGCCTTGCAGCAAGGGCTCTTTGGGTCCCATTGCCGGGTTCATGGCGATGAGATTTTCCCATTGGGCTATGTTTGCTTCAAACTTCCGCACCGCCTTCTTGCCAAACTCGTAAGCGATGTAGCGGATTGTATTCCGGAAGTTCT
>CALUGY010000010.1 GCA_944320295.1 uncultured Bacteroides sp. | reverse complement strand
GCAGCATCACCTTGCACCCGTTGGAGAACATCACCTGCGTGTAGTTGCCGTCCGCCTCGAAGTAGGCCACGTGCCGCAGGTCTACCCGGGTGAATTCGTCCCGGGTGTTGAACAAAAGCTGTGAGGTTGTCGTGTGGTTGTCCGTGTCTGCCATGGTTCTGAAGATGCTTGTTTTTCAAACGCAATATTCATCATTTTCCGCGACATATCCAATTTTTTCCCGCTTTTTGTTCGGCGATGCCGCCTCGCCTACGGGCATAAAAAAAGGGCTCCGCTGAGCCCAACCTTTGTTAACCTTAAATCTAATACTATGAAAAACACATTGCAAAGGTACGGCGGTTGGAACAATTTGCAAATTATCCAAGGAAAAAAGTGTGTTTTATAACATGCTTTAAAGGATTTAGGCAACTTTTTAAGGATTCGGGGGCTTCTCTACTGCCTTTGCCCTTGTTCTTTCTGCTTTTCATTTCTCTTTTTTATCCCTATCTTTGCCGGGTAAATCCCTGTAAAAGCATTCCGGCAACATGAAGACAGAAGACATTGTCCTTACCCCCATGATGAAGCAGTTTCTCGACCTCAAGGCGAAGCATCCCGACGCCGTGATGCTGTTCCGCTGCGGGGACTTCTACGAGACGTATTCCACGGACGCCGTGGTGGCAGCCGAGATTCTGGGCATCACCCTGACCAAGCGCAACAACGGCAAGGGCGGGCAGACGCTGGAGATGGCGGGCTTCCCCTACCACGCGCTGGACACGTACCTGCCCAAGCTTATCCGGGCGGGCAAGCGTGTGGCCATCTGCGACCAGCTGGAAGACCCCAAGCTGGCCAAGAAGCTGGTGAAGCGCGGCATCACGGAGCTTGTCACGCCCGGCGTTTCCATCAACGACAATATACTGAACTATAAGGAGAACAATTTCCTCGCGGCCGTACACTTCGGCAAGGGCGTGTGCGGGGTGGCCTTTCTCGACATATCCACCGGCGAGTTCCTCACCGCCGAAGGCCCGGTGGACTACGTAGACAAGCTGCTGAACAACTTCGCGCCGAAGGAGGTGCTGTTCGAGCGGGGCAAACGCCCGGTGTTCGAGGCCGACTTCGGCAACAAGTTCTTTACGTTCGAGCTGGACGACTGGGTGTTCACCGAAAGCACCGCCCGCGAACGCTTGCTCAAACACTTCGATGTCAAGAGTCTCAAAGGGTTCGGGGTGGAGCACCTCAGGCACGGCATCGTGGCTTCGGGCGCCATTTTGCAATACCTTGTCATGACCCAGCACACGCAGACCTCGCACATCACCTCGCTGGCACGGATAGAGGAGGAGAAGTATGTGCGGCTCGACAAGTTCACCGTCCGCAGCCTCGAACTCATCGGGTCGATGAACGACGGCGGCAGTTCCCTGCTCAGCGTGCTCGACCGCACCATCAGCCCCATGGGCGCACGCCTGCTGAAGCGCTGGCTGCTCTTCCCCCTGAAGGACGTGCGTCCCATCAACGACCGGCTCGACGTGGTGGAGTACTTCTTCCGCCATCCCGACTTCCGCCAGTTGCTCGGCGAGCAACTCCACCTTGTGGGCGACTTGGAGCGCATACTCTCCAAGGTGGCGGTGGGAAGGGCCACGCCCCGCGAAGTGGTGGCCCTGAAAGTGGCCTTGACGGCCATGGAGCCTATTAAAGCAGCCTGCATGGAAGCTGACAATGCCAGCCTGAACCGCATAGGCGAACAGCTGAATCCCTGTCCCGCCATGCGCGACCGCATAGCCCGCGAGATAAACAACGACCCGCCCCTGCTGGTCAACAAGGGCGGCGTCATCCGTTCCGGTGTCAACGAGGAGCTGGACGAACTGCGCCGCATAGCCTATTCGGGCAAGGACTATCTGCTACAGATACAACAGCGCGAGAGCGAGCAGACGGGCATCCCGAGCCTTAAAATCGGCTACAACAACGTCTTCGGCTACTACATCGAGGTGCGCAACACCCACAAGGACAAGGTTCCGCAGGAATGGATAAGGAAGCAGACGTTGGCCAACGCCGAACGCTACATAACCCAGGAACTCAAGGAGTACGAGGAGAAGATACTCGGCGCGGAAGACAAGATACTGCAGCTGGAAACCCGGCTGTATGCCGAGTTGGTACAGTCGTTGGTAGAGTTCATCCCCTTGTTGCAGGTGGACGCTGCGCAGATAGCCCGTTTGGACTGCCTGTTGGCTTTTGCCACGGCTTCTGCCGAGAACCACTACATCCGTCCTGTCATAGTGGACGACGATGTGCTGGAGATACACCAAGGCCGTCACCCGGTCATCGAGAAGCAACTTCCAGTAGGCGAGGCGTACATTGCCAACGACGTGCGGCTGGACAGCGACACGCAGCAAATCATCATCATTACTGGTCCGAACATGGCCGGAAAGTCCGCCCTGCTCCGCCAGACCGCACTCATCACGCTCATGGCGCAGATGGGCTGTTTCGTGCCGGCAGAAAGCGCGCACATCGGCTTGGTGGACAAGATATTCACCCGGGTGGGTGCCAGCGACAACATATCGGTAGGCGAGTCCACTTTCATGGTGGAGATGAACGAGGCGGCGGATATCCTGAACAACCTTTCACCGCGCAGCCTTGTCTTGTTCGACGAGTTGGGACGAGGGACGTCTACCTATGACGGCATCTCCATAGCATGGGCCATAGTGGAGTACATACATGAGCACCCGAAGGCCAAGGCGCGTACGCTCTTTGCCACGCACTACCACGAGCTGAACGAGATGGAGAAGAACTTCCGCCGCATAAAGAACTACAACGTGGCCGTGAAGGAAGTGGACAACAAGGTGATATTCCTGCGGAAGTTGGAGCGGGGAGGCAGCGAGCACTCTTTCGGCATACACGTGGCGCGTATGGCAGGCATGCCGAAAAGTATCGTGCGCCGCGCGGACGAAATCCTGAAGCAGCTGGAAGCGGAGAACCGGCAAACCGGGACCATTAGTGGAAAGACCATCACCGAGGGGGCCAACTCGGCGGGAGGGATGCAGCTGAGCTTCTTCCAACTGGACGACCCGGTACTCTGCCAGATTCGCGACGAGCTGCTGAACCTCGACGTGAACAACCTGACCCCGCTCGAAGCCCTCAACAAACTGAACGACATCAAGAAGATACTGAAGGGGAAGTAGCCTTCACTCCCCCTTTTCGTGTATGGCAAGTAAAAAGCAAGCCGTCATCCCGGTACCGGGTTGGCGGCTTGCCTGTTTTTCGTCGAGGCGTGGAATCTACTCTATGCTGTTCAGCAAATCTACCTTGCCCTCGTTCACCAGTTTCAGGATAAGTTCGCCGAACAGGGTGTTCTGCCATGCGAACCAGGCGCGGGTGAACTTGGCGGGGTTGTCCTTGTGGAACGACTCGTGCATGAAGCCGGTGCCCGCGTCGGTGTCCATCAGCGTGCGGATGCACCACTTTATTTCCGCGTCGTCCTGGCTGGTGAACGCCTTCATCATGATGCTCATAGGCCAAATCATGTCGTAGCCTATGTGCGGTCCGCCGATGCCCTCGCCGGCCGTACCTTTGAAGAAGTAGGGGTTGCTCTCGCTCCATACGAAGCGGCGGGTGTTCTGGTAGATGGGGTCGTTCACGTCCACGTCGCCCAGATAGGGCATGGCCAGCAGGCTGGGCACGTTGGCATCGTCCATGAGCAGGTGGTTGCCGAAGCCGTCCACCTCGAAGGCGTAGATGGTGCCGAACTCAGGGTGGTTGTAGGTGGCGTACTTCTTCAAGGCCGTCTCCACCTCGTCGGCCAGGGCGATGCACTCGGCAGCCAGGGCCGTTTCATGGTTCACCTCGGTGAGGATTTCGGCGGCTTTGCGGAGCGAACTTACAGCGAAGAAGTTGGACGGCACGAGGAACTGGAGCGTGGTGGCGTCGTCCGATGGACGGAAACTCGATACAATCAGGCCGACAGGATTGACAGGTGCGCCGAGGCCGTCGTTGTTGAGCGTGTCGAGCGCACGTTCCGTCTTGCGCTGGAACTTGTAAGGGCCTGTGCCGTCCTTGCGTTGTTGTTCCTTGAAGGTGGCCAGTATGTTGGCTATGGCTTTCAGCCATTCTCCGTCGAATATGGAGGCGTCGCCCGTCACCTTCCAGTAGTGGTAGGCCAGTCGCAGGGGGTAGCACAGCGAGTCTATCTCCCACTTGCGCTCGTGCAGTTCGGGCTTCATGTCGGTGCGGTCGGTCATCCATTCGCCGCCCGTGGGGCCGTCGTTGAAGGCATTGGCGTAGGGGTCGATGTTGATGCAGAGGAACTGCCGGCGTATCACCCCTTCGAGCATCTCGCGCAGTTCCGGGTCTTTGTTGGCCAGCTGCACGTAGGGCCACACTTGCGCCCCGGAGTCGCGCAGCCACATGGCGTGTATGTCGCCAGTATAGACAAAGGTATCCGGCTTGCCGTCGAGTTTGCGCGGGTGCACGGTGGTGTCGAGCGTGTTAGGGAAACAGTTTTCGAACATCCAGGCCAGCTTGGGGTTGGTGAGCAATTGCTTCACACGGGCTATCTCCGCCTCCACGGCCTGTGAGGTGAAGAGGCGGTCTTTCTTGGCCGGGCGGTTTGTCTTGTATGCCTCGCGCGTGAGGGCGTGGTTCACTATCCGCGTGTTGTCGGCGGGCAATGCAGGTTCGGCAGCCTGGGCTGCGGCGGGCAGGGCCATCAGGGCGGCCATGCCGAGGATGAAGTTTTCTGTTCTCATGCTTTCTGTATGGTTGTTCTATAGTTTGTGGGTATTATCCGTTATTGCGTTGTATTTCAATGGGGTATGTTCCGGAACCGATGGCCGTGTATTGGGCCTTTGCCCGCAACGTGTTGCGCGTTTGCTCCGAACGTGTTGCGGCCGTGCTCGCAACATGTTGCGCTTGCGCTCGGAACATGTCGCGCCCGACGAGCGTACGAGTGCGGCATTCCGGGCCTCCGCATGGCTGTTTTATTTCCTTGCGGGGAAGGCGGCGAGGCGTGCGTACATCTCCACCATGGCCGCTTGCGTGAGCAGCCACTTCCGTTGGTCGGGGTTGCGTCCGCTGAAGTCTTGCGAGAACAGGCCGTTCTCGTCGCGGGCATGGGTCCACGCATAGTCTAAGCTTTGCTTGAACGCGTCGATGTAGCGCATGTCGCCGTCTGCGAGCGCCAGTTCGATGAATCCACGCAGCATCACGGCGGTGCACCACGTCTCGCCCTTGCGCAGCAGGCGGAAGGAGGGTTTCCCTTCGGGGGCGTATTCTTCGAAAAAGTGCACGTAGCAGCCGCGTGCTATGTGCTGCGCCTCGTGCAAGTAGCGTTCCTCACCCGTCAGGTGGTAAAGCAGCGTGGCAGCCTGCATCATCTGCCCGCTGTTGTAGGCGTATTTGGGCCGGCTTATGGTGCCGTCCAGCCGGATGTGGTCGAAGTACAGTCCGTCGGTGCTGTCCTGCAACTGGCGCGTCCAGTCGTAGAGCGCCTTGCCTTGCCGCAGGTAGCTGCTGTCGGCCGTGGCGCGGAACAGTTTCAGGGCCAGCACGCTGCCGGGCGCGTTGGAGCAGGTGTTTTTGGAATCCCTCCGCTGCTCGCACCAGTAGATGCCTCCGCCCAGCACGCTGTCCGTGCCACTCTCGATGAACTTCCATATGTCTTCCGCCTCTTGCAGGTAGCGCTTGTCTCCCGTCATGCCATAAAGGTCGGTGTAGTCGATGCCGAGCCAGATGTTGTCGTCGTAGAAACGGTCGGGCAGGGGAGTGATGCGCAGGTATGAGGCATATGCGGCGGGTTGCCGCTCGCTGTCGAAGTATTCCTTCAGGCCGGGCAGCACGCGCTGTTCGAGCAGCGTCTTGTACTTCTCGTTGCCGGTGGCCTCGTAGAGGCAATTCACGGCGGTAAACGTGCCTGAGTATGGCCAGAGGTAAGAGTAAGGGTTGGGTTGGTTTTGTTCCGTTTGTTCCGTGGCCAGATAGGTGGCTTTGTAGTCTCCCTCGAAGGGGAAGTTCTCGCGGAGCAGGAAGGCTCCCTCCACGCCATAGTGTGCGTAGAGCGAATCGAGCGTTTCGGTGGCGCGCGTCAGGCTGACGGGGTCGGCCGTTTGTTTCGTCGCGCCGGAGCAGGCGGCCAGCAACAGGCCGCCCAACAGCATGGCAGATGTCCTTTTCATGTTTGTCTTGTATGTGTTTGGTTCGGATTATTTGCGGCTTGCGGCCTCGATGGCAGGCTGTATCAGCGCCTCCATCACGTCATATCCCTTGGAGTTGGGGTGCACGCCGTCCAGCGTATATTGCTCCTGCTGTCCCTGTGTGGCAGGGTCTACGAAGCGGGAGTAGTAGTCCACGTACGGGATGCCGTGTGCGTCGGCATAGGCTTTCACGCGCTTGTTCAGCGCGGTTATCTTCTGCGGGGCGTCGGTGATTTCGGGCCTCCAACCGAAGGTCTTGGTGGGCAGCGTACTGGTCAGTATCACCTTGATTCCGTTGGCCTGCGCCATTTCCACCATCGAGACGATGTTGCCGAAGGTGTAGTCTTCGTTGTAGGCTCCCGTGTTCTCGGCAATGTCGTTGGTGCCGGCGTTGATGACCACGATGCGCGGTGCCAGTTCCACCACGTCTTGCCGGAAGCGCAGCAGGTATTGGTACGAAGTCTGTCCGCTGATGCCCCGGCCTATGTATCCGTTCTTCGTGAAGAAGTCCGGGTGTTGGTTCACCCATCCCTCGGTGATGGAGTTGCCCATGAACACCACCTTTCCGGCGGCGGAGCCGTCGGCCTTGAGCTGTGCGTTCTGTTCGGCATAACGTTTGAAGTTGGCCCATTCGTGGGCATTGTTCTGTGCCGTGGCCGTTCCGGCGAGGAGGAACAGCAGGCATGCTACGGCGAGTAATGCTTTCTTTGTCATGGTTCTCTGGTTTTACAGGTTATGTCATTCGGATTGATACAATCGGGGAGCGGGGAGACTGGCAATGCCGTTTCAAGCTTTCTTCCTATCGTAGAAGAACATGAAGTACAGCCCTATGAGCATGAAGGGGATGCTGAGCCATTGCCCCATGTTGAGTGCCATGCCCTCCTCGAAGTCCACTTGGTTCTCCTTCAGGAACTCGACGAAGAAGCGGAAGGCGAATATCTCCGTCAGGCACAGGCCGAAGTAGAAGCCTCTGTGGTAGCCGGAAGACAGGGGTTGTACAGCTGTCTTGCTTCCCTTGCTGAAGTCTGTGCGGGGCTTTTGCTCCATAGGTTGCTTTTTCCTCCTGTACAACCACACCATGATGAGGAAGAACACGAAGTAGGCTATGGCTTCGTAGAGTTGTGCCGGATGACGCGGTAGCATGTCCTCCTGTTCGAACACGAAGGCCCAGGGCACCGTGGTGGGACGGCCTATGATCTCTGAGTTCATCAAATTGGCCAGGCGTATGCAGCAGGCGGTGATGGGCGTGGCCACGGCAATCATGTCCAACACGTCCATGTAGTGCACCTTTGTCTTGCGACAGTAGAGCCACAGGGCGATGATGAGGCCGAGTGTTCCGCCGTGGCTGGCCAGCCCCCGGTAGCCGGTGAACGTCCATCCCCAGCCTTCCCCGAACCTGATGGGGAGGAACATCTCAAGGAAGGGCTTCCATCCGGAGAAGTAGTACTCCGGTTCATAGAACAGACAGTGGCCCAGGCGTGCGCCTATCAGGATGCCGAAGAAACAGTAGAAGAACAGCGGGTCGAACTTGTCGCTGCCTATGCGCCGGTCGGCATACTGCTTCTTCACGATGAAGAAGGCCAAGGCCAGTCCTATGAGCCATAGCAGTCCGTAGTAGCGTATGGAGATGGTGCCGAAGAGCTTGAACAGCTCAGGGTCGGGGTTCCAATGAATGTCGAGTAGTGGTAGCATGATGTTTCCGGTTTGTTTTGCAGTTTTTGTATGTCGGTTTGCGGGCGGGGCTTGACGTGTTTCCCTGTTCGCGGTGCCAAATGTAGCTTTTATTTTTCAAAGCACAAAATCCGGGGTGGTAGTTGTTTGCTTCTTCCTTTTATAGTATGGCACATAGGCTGTTTTGCCCCATGGCTATTGTCCGGGTTTGATGAAGCCTATGGGGTTGCGGGGTTTCTCTGCACGTTGCTTTGCGACTTGCAGTTCCGCCAAGGCTTGGTTGATAAGCTCCACCTGCGTGCGGGTGTCTTCATTTATATCGTTTTGGTCACGGAACACTTCTTCCATGTATTCCTTCAATGCCTGTACGTCATGTTCCAGCTTCTCGATGCGCTCGGCAGGCGAGGAGGGCAGAGCTGTGCCGCCCATCACCAACCGCCGTACGGCCACGAAGGTGCGCATGATGGCGATGTTCACTTCGATGGCGGTCTCGCTGTTCAGGATGGAAGAAAGCATGGCAACACCTTGCTCGGTGAAGGCGAAAGGAAGATACTTGGAATGCTGACCCCGTCCGGTCTTTAAGGTCACAAATTGTGATCTTAAAGATACATGTTCTTCCTTGGTTAGCTCGAACATGAAATCGGAAGGGAAACGATTTATATTTCTTCTTACTGCTTGTTTCAGCGTTCTGGTTTCCATTCCATACATTTCGGCTAAGTCATAGTCAAGCATTACTTTCTCGCCGCGTATGATGTGTATCTTCTCTTGGATGATGAGTGTTGGCAGCATAATATCCTTTCCTTATACATTGAACCGGAAGTGCATGATGTCGCCGTCCTGCACCACGTAGTCCTTGCCTTCGATGGAGAGTTTGCCGGCTTCACGCACGGCGGCTTCGGAACCATATTGTATATAGTCCTCGTACTTGATGACTTCTGCTCGGATGAAGCCTTTCTCGAAGTCGGTGTGGATGACGCCCGCACACTGGGGAGCCTTCCAACCTTTATGGTAGGTCCAGGCCTTGACTTCCATCTCGCCGGCGGTGATGAAGGTCTCCAGGTTGAGCAGTTTGTAGGCCGACTTGATGAGGCGGCTCACGCCGGACTCTTCCAGTCCTATCTCTTCGAGGAACATCTGGCGGTCTTCGTAGGTCTCCAGTTCGGCTATGTCGGCTTCGGTCTTGGCGGCCACCACCAGTATTTCGGCCTGCTCGTCCTTCACGGCTTCACGCACCATGTCCACGTAACGGTTACCGGTCACGGCGCTGCCTTCGTCCACGTTGCAGACGTACATCACGGGCTTGGAGGTGAGCAGGAACAGGTCGTGGGCTATTTTTTGCTCGTCCTTGCTGTCGAAGTGCACGGTACGGGCGTTGAGTCCCTGCTCCAGGGCTTCCTTGTACTGTACCAGCACGTCGTACACCTGCTTGGCCTGCTTGTCGCCTCCCGTCTGTGCCTGCTTCTGCACCTTCTGTATGCGGCTTTCTATGGTCTCCAGGTCTTTAAGCTGTAGCTCGGTGTCTATTATTTCCTTGTCGCGCACGGGGTTGACCGACCCGTCCACGTGCGTCACGTTCTCGTCGTCGAAGCAGCGCAGCACGTGGATGATGGCGTCCGTCTCGCGGATGTTGGCCAGGAACTTGTTGCCCAGTCCCTCGCCCTGGCTGGCGCCCTTCACCAGTCCGGCAATGTCCACAATCTCCACCGTGGTGGGGACGATGCGCCCCGGGTGCACCAGCTCGGCCAGGCGCGTCAGGCGCTCGTCGGGCACGGTGATGACGCCCACGTTGGGCTCGATGGTGCAGAAGGGGAAGTTGGCGGCCTGTGCCTTCGCGTTGGACAGGCAGTTGAAAAGCGTCGATTTGCCCACGTTCGGCAAACCTACTATACCACATTGTAATGCCATAGTCGTTGTAAGATTATTTTTGTATCGTTCTTGTTTGGTTCTTATTCAGCCTGCAAAAGTAGCAAAATCCCGCCTAATACGGGGCATGTTTGCGTAGAGATTTGATTTTGAGGCATGAACTTCCCCTGCTTTTCCCGCTTTTGCCCGCAACGCGTTGCGTCCGCGCTCCGAACGCATTGCGCCCGTGCTCCGTGTGCGTTGCGCTTGCGCTTGCAACATGTTGCGCGTTTGCCCGTCATACATGGCGTGTACAGGCATGAAAAAGCCCCGGCGGCGGGCCGGGGCATTGTGCGTTTTTTTTATTGCTGTTGATAGTTCATCGGGCCTTCGATGCCTTTGGGGTTCGGGCCGTACTGGTTGGTGCCCGGCTGGCTGTCGAGCAACATCAGGATGAAGAGCCAGATGCCGCCGATGAAGGGCACGAGCTGGATGAAGTACCACCACCCGCTGCGGCCGGTGTCGTGCAGACGACGCACGCAGACTGCGATGCTGGGCACGATGGCGAGCAGGCAGACCAAACCGTAGAAGAGGGCCACAGGGAAGCCGAATATTATCGTGTCCAGTATCATGGCCACGATGAGCGTAAGAATCAAGAACAGTACATACATCCAGTACTCGCGTCTCCGTGCCCGAGTGGAGAAGTCTTTCCATTTCTTCAGGGCTTGAATAAAATCATTCATGGTTAGAAGTGTTTTTAAATTGAACAAAAAGATAAGTGTTTTCTCATTACGTATTAGCATATCCGTCGTGCTGTGCTTTGTTGTGCATCATAGGCGGTAATGTGCTGATTCGTTTTTCGCAAATATAAGCCATTTTTAACGGTCTTACATCACATAGTCACTAAAAATAGTTAATTCGTTGCATTTTTCCAGGTTTTCCGTGGAGATTCTGTGGCGGATGTATAAAAAGAAGGCCGGGATGCATCACGCACTCCGGCCCCGGTTCATGTTATAAAAAGAGTATTTGGTTCAGGTCAGTAGTCTTGCAATACTTTAAGGGAGCGTGCCGCGGGTTACAGGTTCGTGGCGTCCATGGTTACGGTCATGTCGGGCAACAGCTCGTATGCGCCTTTCTTCTGATTCCATTTATAATAGGTGGTAGTCACGCTTTTGCCATTATAGGCATAGCGCAGGCAGATGTCCTTCTCCCACTTCCCTTTGCGGTCGTTCCACTTCAGTCCCTCGCTTTGCGTCATGCGGCGTTGCGCGTCGTAGGTGTAGTTGTACTTCATGTACTTGGCCAGCGTGTTGCCCTCCGACTTGTAGATGGTTTCAGCCACCTTCAGTCCGTTGGCTTCTTCTGAATTGTAAATGAGATTGCTTCTGTGCTCTGCGGAAGCACTCATGCCGCAAACCACGAAGAGTGCCGAAAGAAGTGCTGCTTTTACAGAAATGTTTCTTTTCATAGGACAAATATGTTTTTAGAGTTGTACTTACTATTTTCTACTGTTTGTTTGCTTGATTGGCAGCAAATGTACGCTGTAACCGGGGAATATGTGTTAAAGTATGGTTATTTATTGTCAAAATGTAAGCTATGACTATCGTGTGCCCCTTTCCTTTTGGCTGCTTTTGCGCCAAAAAAATATCCGGCGGTTGCTTCGCCGGATATTTCACGATGCAAAGTGCCTGTGCGGCGGCTTTGCGGAGTGGCTTTCTGATTGTAAGTTAAATAATGTTGTTTCCGCTTTTAGTGTGCTTCCAGCCAGTTTTTTCCCCATCCGAAATCGGCTTTCAGGGGCACCTGCATGGGGTATGCGTTCTCCATCTCCTCGATTACGATTTGTTGCACGATGGCTTTTTCTTCCGTCGGGACGCTGAAATTGAGCTCATCGTGCACCTGCAAAATCATCTTTGCTTTCAGATTGTTATTGTCGAAGCGCCGGAGTATGCGTGTCATGGCCACCTTGATGATGTCTGCCGCGCTGCCTTGTATGGGGGCGTTGATGGCATTGCGTTCTGCATAGCCGCGCACCACGGCGTTCCGCGAATTGATGTCGGGCAGGAAGCGTTTGCGTCCGAAGATGGTTTCCACGTAGCCCAGTTCGCGTGCCGTCTCTATGCTCTTGTCCATGTAGGCTTTCACCTGGGGGTAGGTGGCGAAGTAGCCGTCGATAAGCTCCTTCGCTTCCTGGCGGGAGACACTCATGCGCTCGGCCAGCCCGAACACCGATATGCCATATATGATGCCGAAGTTGGCAGTCTTGGCCTTGCGCCGCATGTCTGCCGTCACCTCGCTTATATCGGTCTTGTAGATTTTCGCTGCCGTGGCCGCATGGATGTCGTGGCCGCTGCAAAATGCCTCTATCATGTTCTTGTCGCCGCTTAGGTGTGCCATGATGCGCAACTCTATTTGTGAATAGTCGGCGGAGAAGAACTCGCAGCCTTCGTCGGGGATGAAGGCCCGGCGTATCTCTTTGCCGTCTTCGTCGCGGATGGGTATGTTTTGCAGGTTCGGGTTGCTCGAACTGAGCCGTCCCGTGGCGGTGACTGCCTGGTTGAACGAAGTGTGTACATGTCCCGTGCGGGGATTGATGAGCAAGGGGAGGGCATCTATGTAGGTGCTGAGCAGTTTCTTCAGGCCGCGGTGCTCCAGTATCTTGCCCACTACTTCGTGTTTGCCACGCAGGCTTTCAAGCACCTCCTCCGAGGTGACGTACTGCCCCGTCTTGGTTTTCTTGGCCTTTGCTGCGATTTTCAGTTTGTCGAACAGCAATTCCCCCACTTGCTTGGGCGAACCGATGTTGAAGCGCTCTCCTGCCAGACTGTAAATCTGCCGCTCTATCTCGTCCAGCCGTGCCGCGAAGTGTTCCGAAGATAAGCGCAAGGCTTCCGTGTCGAGCCGCACGCCGTTGCTCTCCATGTTGGCCAGCACCGGCACGAGGGGCATCTCTATGTCGCGGAACAGATGGATGGCGCCTTTCTGTTCGAGTTCTTTTTCCAGCACGCCTTTTAGCTTCAGGGTTACATCGGCATCCTCGCAAGCGTAGCGGTAAACCTCTTCCGGGTTGAGGTCTCTCATGGATTTTTGTTTCTTGCCCTTCGGGCCAATGAGCTGGTCGATGTGTATGGTGCGGTAGTGCAAGTAGATTTCGGCCAGGTAGTCCATGTTGTGTCTTAGCTCGGGCTGCAGCACGTAGTGCGCCAGCATGGTGTCAAACAGCGGGCCTTGCACCCGTGCTCCGTAGTTGCCCAGCACGATGATGTCGTACTTTATGTTCTGTCCCACCTTGAGCGATGCGGGATTTTCGTAGAGCGGGCGGAGTTCTTCCACGATGCGGCACGCTTCCTCGCGGTTGGCAGGCACGGACACGTAGTATGCCGTGTTTTCGGCATTGCTGAAGCTCATTCCCACCAATTCCGCGTCCATAGGCTCGGTGCTTGTGGTTTCGGTGTCTATCGAGAGGATGTCCGTTGTAAGTAACTTTTGAAGCATTTCCGCCCTTTTCTCTTTTGTATCAGCTAATTGGTATGATACGGTGAGCGATTCTAAGCTATCGAGAATCGAATTTTCCGCGTTGCCTGTGCCATCGCCTGCAAAATTCGCAAACAAATCGCCTTGGATGGGTGCCTGTTTGTCGCCAGACTTGTCGGTAGGAGCTTGCGCGAAGAGTGGGCCGGCAAACAGGTCGTTTGCGGAGGCCGGGGCATTGGGGCTTTTCTTCAGCACGCGGTCTATGAGCGTGCGGAATTCCAGCTCTTCGAAAATCTTGCGCAAAGCTTCGGCGTCCGGTTCCTTTCGCACAAGCGACTCCATGTCGAGGGCTATGGGGACATCGGTCTTTATGGTAGCAAGAAATTTTGAGAAGCGTATCTGTTCCTTGTTGGCCTCCACCTTGACCTTGAGCGCGCCCTTCAGTTCGTGCGTGTTGTCCAGCAGGTTCTCGATGCTGCCAAACTGGGCTATCAGCTTCTGTGCGGTCTTTTCGCCTACGCCGGGGCATCCGGGGATATTGTCGGAGGTATCACCCATTAATCCGAGCATGTCGATGACTTGGGTGGTGCTTTGTATGTCGAACTTCGCCTTGACTTCTGCCGGGCCCATAACTTCGAACCCGCCACTATGCTTGGGGCGATACATGAAGACGTTGGCAGATACCAGTTGGCCGTAGTCTTTGTCTGGTGTCATCATATAGGTGGTGATGCCCTTTCGTCCGGCTTCGGTGGCCAGGGTTCCTATCACGTCGTCGGCTTCGTAGCCGGGCACTTCGAGTATGGGGATGCGATAGGCGCGGATGATGTCTTTTATGATGGGTACGGACAGGCGGATGGTTTCGGGTGTTTCTTCACGCTGTGCCTTGTATTGTTCGTAGGCTTCGTGCCGGAAGGTGGGGCCCGCCGGGTCGAATGCCACGCCTATGTGCGAGGGATTTTCCTTCTTCAGCACTTCTTCCAGGGTGTTGACAAAGCCCATGATGGCAGAGGTGTTGAAGCCCTTGGAATTGATGCGCGGGTTTTTCATGAAAGCGTAGTAAGCCCGGTAGATCAGCGCGTAGGCGTCGAGCAGAAACAGTTTGTCTGTAGAATCCATATATTCATCGTTTTTTCATGGTAAAAGTACGAAGAAAATACGGTATTCGACGTTTTATTACTACTTTTGTGCGCAAATAGCGTTTCATGGATACATCATCACTTATACAATTACCGATTGAAGCGGAACTGGAAGACTTTAGGAATCTGTTTGATACCTCGCTTTCCAGCTCCAACTTCTTGTTGAATGAGGTCATCGCACACATTCGGAAGAAGAGCGGGAAAATGATGCGTCCAATGCTGGTGCTTTTGGCGGCCAAGCTGTTGGGCCGTGTATCGAACGCCACGCTTCATGCCGCCGTGTCGCTGGAACTGTTGCACAACGCCAGCCTGGTGCACGACGATGTGGTGGACGAAAGTGCCGAGCGCCGCGGACAACTCTCCGTGAATGCCGTGTTCAACAACAAGGTGGCCGTGTTGGCTGGTGACTACTTGCTTGCCACTTCGCTGATGCAGGTGTGCCGCACGTGCGACCAACGCATTATAGACCTTGTGGCCGTGCTGGGGCAGGAACTGGCGGACGGCGAGTTGCTGCAATTGCTGAGTGTGGACAACCAGCAGTTCAGCGAAGCAGTATATTTCGACGTGATACGCAAGAAGACGGCCGTGTTGTTTGCCACTTGCACCAAGGCAGGGGCTTTGTCTGCCGGGGCAGACGAGGAGAGGGCGGAGCAGTTGCGCCTGTTCGGCGAATACATCGGCCTGTGCTTCCAGATAAGGGACGACATCTTCGACTATTACGACAGCAAGGAGGTGGGGAAACCCACAGGAAACGACATGGCCGAGGGGAAACTTACGTTGCCGGTGCTGTATGTACTCAATGCCACCTGCGACCCCGAAGCTTGCGCGATGGCCCTGAAAGTGAAGAAAGGGCAGGCCACACCTGCGGAAATCGCCCGCTTGATAGCCTTTACCAAGGAACATGGAGGCATAGAATACGCCTTCCGCACGATGGAGGACTTCCGGGAAAAGGCATTGGATTTGCTACGTTCCATGCCCGGAAGCGACGAGGTGAAGGTTGCCCTTACCGCTTATTTGGACTACGTGATGAAGCGCGACAAGTAACGTGATTATATGAAAGCGAAAGCCCGTCAGGAGCAGATGCGTGTGCTCCTGACGGGCTTTTTGTTTGCCTTTCCGGGCAGATGTGTCTCAGAAGAACTTGGTCTCCTTACCCAGTATGTCCGACAGCAGCAGGTTGGCCAAGCGGCTGGTGCCCAGACGGAACAGGCTATTGTTGAGCCATTCCTCGCCCAATACTTCCTTCACGATGGTGTAGTAGTTCACGGCATCGGCCACGGTGTTTATGCCTCCGGCTGGTTTGAAGCCCACCTTGTTTCCTGTCTGCTCGTAGTATTCCTTGATGGCCTGGCACATGACGTAGGCCGCTTCGGGCGTGGCGGCGGGCTGCTGCTTGCCGGTGGATGTCTTGACGAAATCCGCTCCGGAGTACATGGCCAGCAATGCCGCTTTCTTGATGTTGGAAGCCGTCTTCAGGGCTCCGGTTTCGAGAATCACCTTCAAGTGGCGTTCCTTGCAGGTGTCCTTCAGCTCTTGTATCTCGTCGCACATGGCTTCGTAGTCGCCCGATAGGAACTTGCCTACGGATATCACGACGTCTATCTCGTCGGCCCCGTCGAGCAGGGCCATGGCGGTTTCGGCCACCTTTATCTCGTTGAACGTCTGCGACGAGGGGAAGCCTCCGGACACGCAGGCTATCTTCACGTCCTCCACTTCGAGCGTGTCTTTCACAATCTCCGCGAAGTTGGGGTAGACGCAGATGGCGGCCACGTTCTTCATGTCGGGATACTCCTCGTCGAAGCGGTTCACGCTTTGGGTGAAACGCATCACGCTCTCGTCGCTGTCGGTGGTGTTGAGCGTGGTGAGGTCGATGCAGTTGAAGAGGAATTTCTTCACGTCGGGCGTGTTGTTTTCCGCTGCCTTGCCCTCTATCAGGGCGGCTGTGGCGGCTGCCACTTCGGCATCGTTCAGGCAAGTGTCATACTTGGCGAGCGCCTCGTCATACTTGCTCCGGGTCGGTGTGTTCGTCTCCATGTTCTTTTAGTTTTTGGTTGTTGATATGTCGTTCGCAGTCTCTTGCGGTTTTTTTCTGCAGGTTGCGGGCGAATGCTTCTGTCAGGTCCACGCCCGTTTGGTTGGCTATGCAGATAAGTACCCAGAGCACGTCTGCAATTTCGTCGTCGAGGTTATCCTTTTCACCTTCCTTGAATGACTGGTCGCCGTAGCGGCGTGCCATGATGCGTGCCAGTTCTCCCACCTCTTCGGTGAGGATGGCCATGTTGGTGAGTTCGCTGAAGTAGCGCACTCCGTACTTTTGAATCCAAAGGTCCACTTGGGTTTGTGCTTGTTCGAGTGTCATTATTCTTTGTTTTTGGTGTCAATGCAGATGGTTACGGGGCCGTCGTTGAGCAGTTCCACTTTCATGTCCGCGCCGAACCGGCCTGTGGCCACTTCGCGGCCCAGTTCCGTGCTTAGGGCGCGGCAGAATTCTTCGTAGAGGGGGATGGCCGTTTCGGGCCGGGCCGCGCGGATGTACGAGGGGCGGTTGCCTTTCTTGGTGGAGGCGTGCAGGGTGAATTGGCTCACCACGAGCACTTCCCCGCCAATGTCGGTGACGGAGCGGTTCATCACGCCGTTTTCGTCGTCGAAGATGCGCAGGGCGGCAATCTTCTTGCACAGCCAGCCGATGTCTTCGTTGCCTTCGCCTTCTTCGATGCCCACCAGCACCAGGAGTCCTTGGCCGATGGCGGCTTTCAGGTGTCCGTCGATGGTGACGGAGGCGTGCGCGGTACGTTGTATTACAACTCTCATAATGTTATCCTTTTGTCTGCTTCTCTTTTTACCCTGTTGTGCCCGTGCCTGCATGTGCCGTGCGCGGAGGCTTGCAGCCGGGCGGGGCGGGGGAATGGCCTTTTCCCCGTTTCGCGCTGCAAAGTTACGAATAAATTTGCATCTGTCCAGCCTTTTTGTTCTGATTTAAGGGAAGTTCGCTTTTCCCGGGCGTTGCATTTCGTGGTTCTTTGTGGTGGTTTGTGGGCGTATATATTGCGCGTTTGCTCCGTACATGTTGCGCGTTTGCTCGCAACGTGTCGCGTCCTTGCTCCGAACGTGTTGCGCCCGCGCTTCGGACACGTTGCGGCCGTTTGCCTGTAATGTTCAAAGTAACTATCAGATATACAGTATGTTATAAGCCTGCAGATTCTGTTGTTTCTTCTTGGATGTCTGGCTGTTGGGCGAAGTGCGTTTTCAGGGCCTGTGCTTTGGCAGTCCCTACCACGGCGGCCAGTTCGTCGGTGCTTGCCTCGCGTATGCGTTTCACGCTCTTGAAGGCTTTCAGCAGGGCGGCCTTGCTTTTTTGGCCGATGCCTTTCACCTCGTCCAGTTCGGAGGCTATCTGCCGCTTGCTGCGCTTGTCGCGGTGGAAGCTGATGGCGTAGCGGTGCACCTCGTCTTGTATGCGCGTCATGAGCAGGAAGAGCGGCGTGCCCTGTTTCATGCCGATGGTTTGCGGGGGAAAGCCGCACAGCAGTTCGGAGGTGCGGTGATGTCCGTCCTTGGCCAGTCCGGCGATGGGGATGTGCAGGTGCAGTTCGTCCAGCACTTCCTTTACGCTGCCCATCTGCCCTTTGCCGCCGTCGGTGATGATGAGGTCGGGCAGGGGCGAGCCTTCTTCCATGGCCCGCTGGTAGCGGCGGCGCACAACCTCTTGCATGGAGGCGTAGTCGTCCGGGCCTTCCACCGTCTTGATGTTGTATTTTCGGTAGTCTTTCTTCGAAGGTTTGCCCTTTACGAACACCACGCACCCCGCCACGGGGTCGGAGCCTTGCGTGTTCGAGTTGTCGAAGCACTCTATGCGTATTGGCGGTTTGTCCAGGTGCAGCATCTCCTGTATCTCCTTGAGCAGGCGCATGGCCCGTTGACCGGGGTTCAGCTTGTCGCTTTGCTTCAGGCGGTCGGCCTTGTACTGCTTCACGTTGAGTAGCGAGAGGTTGAGTAGCTTCTTCTTGTCCCCGCGTTGCGGCACGGTGAAGGTCACTCCGCTTAACTCCACGTCCGGTTCGAAGGGGACGATGATTTCGCAGGAACGGCTTTTGTAGCGTTCGCGCATCTCGGCTATGCCGAGTGCCAGCAGTTCTTCCTTGCTTTCGTTGAGGCGCTTCTTGTACTCGAAGGTGAAGGCCTGGTTGATGGCCCCGTTCGTGATGTGCAGGTAGTTGATGTAGGCCGAATGCCCCTCGTTGTCTTCCTCTATGGAGAACACGTCGATGTTGTGCAGCATGCTGCTCACCACCTCCGACTTGGCGCGGTAGCTCTCTATCAGTTGGTATTTCTCTTTTACCTTCTGCGCCTCTTCAAAACGAAGTTCTGCAGCCAGTTCCTGCATCTGCCGGTACAACATCTGGGTGGTGTCCTTGGTGTTTCCCTTCAGTATCTCCTTTATGCGGGCTATGTTTTGCATGTACTCCTCGTGTGTCTGCTTGCCCACGCAGGGACCTGCACAGTTTTTGATGTGATACTCCAGGCAGACCTTGTATTTGCCGGCCCGTATGTTCTCCGGCGACAGGCTGTGCGAGCATGTGCGTAGCGGGAAAAGATGTTTGATGAGGTCGAGCAGGGCGTACATGGCCGGTATGTGGCTATACGGCCCATAGTAAGTGGAGCCGTCACGCACTATCTTCCGTGTGCGGAACACACGGGGGAAATATTCGTTGCACACGCAGATGGAAGGGTACGTCTTATCGTCCTTCAGCTGTACGTTGTAGCGGGGTTTGTACTTCTTTATCAGGTTGTTCTCCAGCAGCAGCGCGTCCTCCTCCGTGTTTACAACGATGTAGCGTATGTCGGCTATCTTGCTTACCAGCACACGCGTCTTCCCCGGTTCGTGTTCCCTGTTGAAGTAGGACGAGACACGGCGTTTCAGGTTCTTCGCCTTGCCCACGTAGATGATGGTGCCTTCGTTGTTCAGGTACTGGTAGATGCCGGGGCTTTCAGGCAGGTTGAGCACGATGCCTCTCAAGTATTCGTTGGTCTTGAGTTCTTCCATAGTGGAGTGTTTGCTGCGGAGGGGCAGGGGAAAAGAGCGGCGTTCGTCCGGCATCTTCCGGAGGGTTGCCAGGCTCTTTTCTCCTGGCTCTTTCCAGGTTTCCTTGTTTGTGTATGGAGTCCTTTTTAAATGTTTCAGAGGGTCAATACGGACGCTACTTCCACATCGTCGCCGAATACTTCCCTGCCGTGCAGGGCCTCCAGCTCGATGATGAAGTTCACGTACACCTTTTTCGGGCAGAGTTGCTTCACCAGCTTGCAGGCAGCTTGCATGGTTCCGCCAGTAGCCAGCAGGTCGTCGTGTAGTAGCACTACGTCGTCCTTGTCTATGGCATCCTTGTGCATCTGTACGGTGTCTTTGCCGTATTCTTTTTCGTAGCTCTCCTCGATGGTTTCAGCTGGCAGCTTTCCTGGCTTGCGGATGGGGACGAATCCCGCGCCCAGTCGCGTGGCCAATATTGGCCCCATGATGAATCCGCGCGACTCGATGCCTACCACCTTGGTGATGCCTTTGTCCTTGTACATGTCATACATCATGTCGGCTAGTGACTGCAAGGCTTCGGGCTTCTTGAATAGTGTGGTCACGTCGTAGAACAGTATCCCAGGGATGGGGTAGTCCTTGACGGTACGGATGCTTTCTGTTAGTTCTTTCTTGTTCATACTTAATAGATTTATTTACGTTATTCAAGCGTTTGTTTCACGTGGAACGACGGAGTTATCTGCCGCATAGCACCAGCAGGACGTTGATGTCGCTGGGCGAAACACCGGGTATGCGGCTGGCTTGGGCAATGGTCTCCGGGTCTATCTTCGTCAGCTTCTGGCGGGCTTCGGTAGACAGCGACTGAAGGCTGTTGTAGTCGAAGCGGCCTTTAATCTTGATGGCCTCCAGCCGCGCCAGCTTATCGGCGATGATGCGCTCGCGGCCTATGTAGCCCTCGTACTTGATGAGTATCTCGGCCGCTTCGATGGTCTCCTCCTTGCGGTCGGTAATCGTGTCGAGCTCGCGTTTGAGGGCTGGCACATGTTCGGCCATTTGCAGCAAGGTGACTTGCGGACGGTTTATCAGTTCGGCCAGCTTGCATCCCTGCCGGAGCGGGGTGGTACCGAGAGCTTCCAGCACATCGTTTATCAGCGCGGGCTTCATGGAATAGCCGCGTGTGAACGACAGGATGCGGTCTATGGCTTCGCGCTTGCGCTTCAGCAGCTCGTAGCGTTCGGAGGTGGCAAGGCCCAGCTTCCACGATTTTTCGGTAAGGCGCACGTCGGCATCGTCCATGCGCAGCAGGATGCGGTATTCCGCGCGCGAGGTAAACATGCGGTAGGGTTCGTCCACGCCTTTCGTGACCAGGTCGTCGATGAGCACGCCAATGTAGGCTTCGTTGCGACCCAATGTGAACGGCTCGCCACCGTGGCAGTTGATGTGCGCGTTGATGCCCGCCACGATGCCCTGGCCTGCCGCCTCTTCGTAGCCGGTGGTGCCGTTCACCTGTCCGGCGAAGAACAGATTTCGAACGAGCTTGCTCTCCAGCGTGTGCTTGAGTTGCGTGGGGTCGAAGTAGTCGTATTCGATGGCGTAGCCCGGACGGTAGACCACCAGGTCGCGGAACGCCGGAATCTTTTTCAGCGCCTCTATCTGGATTTCCATGGGCAGCGAGGAGGAGAACCCGTTGAGGTAAAGCTCGCGCGTGGTTTCGCCCTCCGGCTCCAAGAAGAGCTGGTGCTGCGGTTTGTCGGGGAAGGTGACGATTTTCGTCTCGATGCTGGGACAGTAGCGCGGCCCTATGCTCTGTATTTGCCCGTTGAACAGGGGAGAGTCGGGCAGACCCTGCCGCAACACTTCGTGCACCTCGTCGTTGGTGAAGCACGTCCAGCATGGAAGCTGGCGCAGGTGGCGGACGCCGTTGTCGAGGAACGAGAACTTGTGGAAGTCGCACTCTCCTTGCTGCACCTCCATGTCCTCGTAGTGGACGCTACGCCCATCGATGCGGACGGGCGTGCCGGTCTTCATGCGTCCGAACGTAATGCCTTGTGCGGCAATTGATTCCGTAAGCTCGTACGACGCCGGTTCGGCCATGCGTCCGCCCGGAAGCATCACGCGGCCTATGTGCATCAGCCCGTTGAGGAACGTGCCGGCCGTGAGCACCACGCACCGGGCAAGGAACGTCACGCCCCACACCGTCTCCACGCCGCGGATTTCGCCGTCGTCCACGAGGATGCGGCGCACGGTGTCTTGCCAGATGTGCAAGTTCGGCGTGTTTTCCAGTATTTCGCGCCAAGCCCAGATGAACTTTCCGCGGTCGCATTGCGCGCGCGGGCTCCACATGGCCGGGCCTTTGGAGCGGTTGAGCAGGCGGAACTGGATGGCGGTGCGGTCGGTCACGATGCCCGTGTAGCCGCCCAGCGCGTCTATCTCGCGGACTATTTGACCCTTGGCTATGCCACCTATGGCGGGGTTGCAGCTCATTTGGGCAATCTTGTTCATGTCCATCGTGATGAGGCAGGTGGACGAGCCCAGGTTGGCCGAGGCCGCGGCGGCCTCGCATCCCGCGTGCCCCGCGCCGATAACGATTACGTCGTACTTGAATGTCATTCTTGCATGAAGTTGTGTTACTGCGTGCAAAGTTACTAAAAACGCACGAGTTCGCGGATTTTTTTCACAGGAAAGGAAAAGGCGGGTTTTGCGGGTGAAAGCCTTCTTCCTGATGCCATTTGCTTGCGATTTTCGCGCACAACGGGCGGGGCGCGACGGAAAATCGCGAGGATTTGCCGTTTGTCCGGAATCAAAATGTAAGCATTTGTTTGGATTCTTGCTACTTGTTTCTCTTTTATGTAGCTTCTGTTCCTCTTTTATGGCTTGTTTTCTTGATGTTTCCTCTCTAAATGCTTACAAAATGTCAGAAACAGATTGAACCTTTCTTTTGTTGAAACAGGAAGGGTTTCCGCCGTTTTCCCCTTCCAGGCACCCTGTGTATACGGCTTTTGGGCGCAACGTGTACGGAGCGTGTCCGCAACGCGTTGCGAGCGTGCTCGGAACATGTTGCGTCCGCGCCCGCAACATGTCGCGCTTGTTTGCCGGATAGGCTGGAGGTTTTTATGTTGCAGAGCATGTTTTTCAAGGGAGAGTATTTCGTTTTCTTCGCGGAAACGATTCGTATATTTTTCCTATCTTCGCGGTATGGGAGAGATGAAGATACGCCGTTTCCCGCCGTTCCGCCTGTGGTGCCTTGCGGCGATGCTCCTGGCCGGGCCGGCGGCACTTGCACAACAGGAAGACAGCCTGCGCGTGCAACCGCTTGACGTGTTCTTCCCGCAACCGTCGCAGCCGCTCCAGGCGCCCGCCCTGCTTGCTCCCCCAAGCGCGGAGCTGCCTGCGCTTCCCATGCCTTCCAGACAGCTACCCCCGCCGAGCTTCCTGTTGCGCAACGCCATGGCCTTGCCCTATGCCGTCAACCCCTCGCCCATGTTCCGCGGCGACTACAGCACCGGCGGCGTGATAGGCCGCGTGGGCGGCGGATACTTCACGGCTTCGGGGGCGCAGACTACCGTGCCCGGCATCGGCCGCTACAACGTGGCCGAGGTGGGCTACCAGCGCCAACTCAACGAACGGCTCCACCTGTCGCTCACCGTGGGCGCCATCAAGATGAACGCCGCACACTTCACCGGGCAGTCGTTCGGCACGTCGGGCATGCTGTACTACCAGGCGCAAGACCGGCTCTACTTCCGCGCTTTCGGCTCGGTGGACTACGGCAACTTCGGCGGCTTCACCTCGTACAGCTATGGCGGCACCATGGGTTTCGACGTGACCGACCGGTTCGGCATGGAGTTGGGTGTGGAGCGATACTACAATCCCGCCATGGGCCGCTGGGAAACGCGCCCCATCGTGGCTCCTTACTATAACTTCGACCATTTCAAGCTCCAGATAGACGTCGGCCCCATCATTTACGAGGTGATTCGCGGGCTTATCCAGAAGGACGACCATCGCCGTGGCGGTCCCACCATCATGCCCGACGTGCCGGGCTTCAGGCATTGACGGAGGCGCGGGCCGCTTGTGCCGGCCGTGCGTTTGGACGTTTTTTACATTCATTGGGACGCATTTCCCTCTTGCATGTCTTGTAAATTGGCTATTTTTGCAACATGACAAGGCAATGCTTGCTAACGCTTGGAACCATGAAACGCATAGTGATGAAACACGTCATATGGGTAGTGGCACTTTTCTTCTTTTCCCTCTGCTGTTACGGGAAAAGAGGGAACTACTATTATTTCGAGGGGTTGGACGTGAAAGACGGACTGTCGCAAAACACGGTGTATGCCATTTTGCAGGACAAGACGGGCTTCATGTGGTTCGGCACGAAAGACGGGCTGAACCGCTACGACGGCTCCTCCTTCCGGAAGTTCAAGCACGATGCTTCCGACCCGCACAGCCTGGGATGCAACTATGTCATGGCCTTGTGCGAGGACGATGAGGGCAACATCTGGGTGGGCACGGACATGGGGCTTTACATCTATGACCCGCAGATGGAAACCTTTGAATACTTCCAGCAAATCAGCCGTGAGAAGACAAGGATAATCAATGCGGTTCCCCTGATAAAGAAAGACAAGGACGGGCATGTATGGATAGCCGTGGAACGCCAAGGCGTCTTTTGTTACAACTCCAAGGACGGTTCGCTCAAGAACTATACGCTGGAGGAATTTCCCTTTATCCGCGCCACCGTGACGTGCCTCGTGCACGACAACGGAGGCCGCTTGTGGGTGGGCACTTACGGCAACGGGCTGTTCTACACGGACGACGGTTTCAAGACGCTTCATCCGTATGTGGCTGCGGACGGCCGCGAGCCTTTTGCCAACGACATCATTGCCGAGATGGCGATGGGAGCCTACAATTGCCTTTACGTGGCCTCTGTGGGCAATGGCGTGAAAGAACTCGACCTGGCATCGGGACGGGCACACGACTTGTTGCTCGTGGACGAGCATGGCGAGCGCATTTGGAGCCGCGAACTGCTCTCTTTCTCCGACAACGAACTGTGGATAGGCACGGAATCCGGGCTTTATATTTATAACTTGCGTACAAGGGAATTCGTGCATCAGGAAAGCTCGGCTTATGACCCTTATTCCTTATCGGACAATGCAATCTATTCCCTTTACAAAGACTCGGAAAAGGGTGTTTGGATAGGCACTTACTTCGGTGGCGTGAACTATTATCCGCGCTCTTATGCCTGTTTCGAGAAATATTACCCTAAGTCCGATGAAAGCAGCCTGCATGGTCGCCGGGTACGCGAGTTTTGTCCGGACGGTATGGGCAACCTGTGGATAGGTACGGAAGACGGTGGTTTGAATTGCTTTGATATGCGGACCGGGCGGATAGACTTCTTCACTCCCAGTCTTGCCTTTACCAATGTGCACGGGCTCTGCATGGTAGGTAACGAACTGTGGGTGGGCACATTCACCAAGGGGCTGAAAGTCATCGACCCCCGCACCAAAAGGCTGATACGTTCATACGGTTATGATGCAGCCTCCAGGGGATTGAACGATAACAATGTATTTGCCATATTCAAAACGCGTGCGGGTGAGGTGTTCGTAGGGACTAGTGCCGGCCTGCAGCATTATGACAAGAGCACCGACAGTTTTATCAATGTGCCCGAACTGGCAGGCAAGTTCGTTTACGACATCAAAGAAGACGCAGGAGGCAATTTGTGGCTGGCCACTTATGTGGATGGCGCCTTCCGTTACGATGTCGTACAGAAGAAGTGGAAAAATTTCCGCTATATAGACTCCGATGCCCGTAGCTTGTCGGCAAATAAGGTTTTGAGCATCTTTGAAGATTCCCGTAAGAATGTCTGGCTGACGACCCAAGGCGGGGGCGTGTGCCGTTACCACCCCGACAGTTTGGACTTTACCCGTTATGACACTCGTTGCGGACTGCCGAATGATGTGGTTTATCAGATTGTAGAAGATGCGGAAGGGCTGTTCTGGATGACTACGAATAGTGGATTGGTTCACTTCGACCCTGTAGGGGAGAAGGTCGTGAAGGTCTATACCATGGACGATGGCTTGTTGAGTAACCAGTTTAATTACCGTTCAGGTTTTAAGGAACGGGATGGCACTATTTATTTTGGAAGCATAGACGGTTTCATTGCCTTTAACCCCGCTACGTTTTCTGAAGACACCCATGTCCCTTGCGCCGTCATTACCGATTTCTTGCTTTTTAATGAAGCGATGCGCCCGGGGAAAGACAATTCACCTTTGCAGGAAAGCATCACTTGCACCAAGAGGATTCTGCTAACATCGGAGCAACATTCGTTTGCATTCCGTGTTGCGTCGTTAGACTACCAGACTTCCAAATCAAACAAGCTGAAATACAAGCTGGAAGGTTTTGACTCGGGTTGGCACGCGGTAGGCGAGAACCCTTTGGTGTCTTATTCCAATCTGCCTCACGGAGAATACGTGTTCCATCTGAAGGCTTCTGATGAAAACAAGGCAGAAGGGCCGGGCGATGTGCGCCTTGAGATATGTATTTTGCCACCATTCTATTTCTCGGCATGGGCTTACGGCCTCTATGCCATTTTATTTGTTTCTTTTTCTCTCTGCTTGTATTTGTATGTGAGAAATAGAAGTCGCAAGAAGCGGCAGCGTCAACATGAGAAATTCGAGCAAGAGAAAGAGAAGGAGGTTTACGATGCTAAGTTCGACTTTTTCATCAATGTGGCACACGAGATACGCACTCCCTTGACATTGATAAAGGGGCCGTTGGAGAACATAATCTTGCGTAGGGACGTCGATGCTGAGACGCGGGAGGATTTGAATATCATGAAACAGAACACGGAACGGCTGCTGACATTGACAAACCAACTGTTGGATTTCCATAGGGCTGAAAGCAAAGTTTATAACTTAAACTTTACAGAATGCAATGTAACAGAAATAGTAAGGAGCACCTATTTAAGGTTTACTTCCCTTGCCAAGCAGAAAGGGCTGGATTTTACATTGCACTTGCCACCTGACGAGTTACATGCGCATGTCAATAAAGAAGCGTTTACCAAGATACTGAGTAATCTGTTGAGTAACGGTGTGAAATATGCCGATACCCGGTTGTCGATAAGCTTGGACGTTGATGTTCCGCCCGGCGAATGCTTTTATGTGCGTACAGTAAATGATGGCCCTGTGGTTCCTGATGCGATGAAAGAGGACATCTTTAGGCCTTTTATGCGTTTTGATAGGGGAGATGCCAAGGTCGTAGCCGGAACAGGCATTGGATTGGCTCTCTCACGTTCGTTGGCGGAACTCCATCGCGGAAGCCTGATGATGGAGAAAGGCACGGATAATGTGTTTTGCCTGTCATTGCCGCTTGTCCAGCAGAATGCCATTGTCATGGACTCTGAATACGTTCCTTCCGGAGTAGCGGAGAATGTTCTTTTAAAGAATGAAAAAGCGAATGGAAAGACTGGGAGGAAGTATACCATATTGGTAGTGGATGATCATGCGGGGATGCTTTCATTTATTGCCCATCATTTGTCCGAGGAATATGTGGTATTGACCGCTGCGAATGGTGCGGAAGCTTTACATATATTGGATAAGCACGTTGTCAATCTTATAGTGAGTGATGTGGTGATGCCTGTTATGGATGGCTTTGAACTATGTCAGGTCGTGAAATCCCAGTTGGACTATAGCCATATTCCGATAGTACTGTTGACGGCAAAGACCAATGTGCAGTCTAAGATAGAAGGATTGGAACAGGGAGCTGATGCGTACATTGAGAAGCCGTTCTCGTTGGAATATCTCCGGGCAACCGTATCCAATTTGATAAGGAACAGGGAACAGCTTCGCCAAACATTTGCCCAATCGCCGTTTGTCGCGGCAAATACGATGGCGTTGACAAAGTCGGACGAGGAGTTCATCAGGCGATTGAACGATGTGATCCTTTCCAACCTGCACAATCCGGAGTTTTCCATGGAGAACATGGCGGAGATGTTGAACATGAGCCGCTCTAATTTCTATCGCAAGATGAAAGGCGTGCTTGACCTGACTCCCAATGAATATCTGCGCATTGAACGTCTGAAGCGTGCGGCACAACTGTTGAGTGAAGGGAAGAACCGTGTTACAGAGATATGTTATATGGTGGGATTCAATTCCCCGTCTTATTTCTCCAAGTGCTTTTTGAAGCAGTTCGGTGTTTTGCCCAAAGACTTCGGGAACAGAGATGACACGGACAAAACATAGGAAAGGCTGATGTAGAACCTTTAATATGAACTATCATGAAGAATGTTATTAGTAATTTGTTTGTAGCCTGTTTTTTGTTGGCTTGTATGCTGCTTTGCGGTTGCGCAGGAGAGAGGGGCAAGATGTCTGCGGGTAATGTAGAGGGAAAAGACACGCTTGGGTATAAGTACATAGACGTGGTGCATGTGACTCATACCGATTACGGCTATACGGACCATGCGCTCGTTGCGGTAGACCTGCACAAGCGGTTTATTGATGTGGCTTTGGACTTGGCCTTGCAAACCCGTAACGAAGTGCCTGAGAACCGGTTTGTGTGGACGGTGGAGGCTCTTGACCCGTTTGAACTATGGTGGAAGTCGGCTTCGGACACACGGCGTAGAGACATGCTCGACATGATCGAGGCCAAGCAGATGGGCATTAACGCGATGCCCTTCCATATCCACCCTTATGCCAATGCAGAACAATGGGAGGCTATGTTCGAATGGATTCCGGAAGGCTTGTGGGACAAGCTGGATATCGAAATAGGCATGCAGCACGATGTGAACGGTTTTCCGAGGGCGGCAGCCATGCGTTTGTTAGACAGGGGTGTGCGTTACATATGGACGGGAATCAATCCTCATTGGGGAGGGTCACCAGTAGAACAGCCAAGCGCGTTTTGGTGGAAGATGCCCGATGACCGCAAGGTGCTGGTTTGGTCAGGCTATCCCTATTGGCAAGGATACCTTTTCTTTGCCGAGCGCGAGTGGAGGCTGCAACAGCGCGAATATGCCAATACGGAAACCTCGTGGCCTCGGACTGGAAACATATTGCCTACGGATACGGCATCCATGCGCAAGGCCCACGCGGTGTGTATGAAGCGCCTGCAAGACCTGAGAGACAAGGGCTATGACTATCCTTTCCTCACGCTGACGTTTACCAACGAATGGAGGTGCGACAACGACGGCCCGATGCCCCAGCTGCTTGCATTCATCGAGAAGTGGAATGAAATGGGGCTGAAGCCGGTATTGCGGATGAAAACTGCCGCTGAAGCCATGGAAAATATAGAGAAGGAAGTGGGCGACCGCTTACAGACTTTCGAGGGAGAATGGCAGGACTGGTGGGCCTTTGGCGGGGCGGCCATGCCGCGCGAAATGGAAGTGGCCCGCAAGGCTGTGTATCACACGAAAGCCATAGAATCGCCAGTATGGGGAACGCCGAATGAAGGGACAAAAGAGGAATTGAAAGACATCAACCGCCTGTTGTGCCGTTATTTTGAACACACATACGGGTCGAATGAAACGTCGGAAGCCCCTTATAGCCTGTACACGTTGGGACAGCTGAACGAGAAGAACAGCTACGCCTTCCGTCCGTGGGAGCGTGGAAAGTATCTTTTGGCGCAATTGGCCCGCAACAAGTTTGCAACGGAGCCGGCCGGACTGTATGTGGTCAACGCGGCTAACGTGCCTTATACGGGATGGGTCAAGCTGGATGTCACCGGCTTCAGGGAAGTGAATTACCAGTCGGTGAAAAACGTGCAGACCGGGCAAACCTATCCTCTCTTCAAGGAGGGCGACTACGTGTGGCGTTGGGTGGTGGACGAGCATCTCAATACCACCAGGGAGGCTGTGCCGGGCGGCACGGAGGCTTGGTTCTGGGTGTCGGACATGCCGGCCAATTCGTTCACCCGCTTTTCCCTTGAAACGGATGAGGCTCCGCAGCCTGCCGGACATGCCGACTTGCCGGAACTGGTGTTCGACAAAGACGGCTGGATTGCTTCTGCGCAATGGCCGGGCATGGAGAAGCCCCTGTTTACGGAGAGGATAGCCGACTTCATGGTGGTGCATTATGATGACATGGACCGTTGGTCGCAAGGCGACGTGTATATGCACATGCCCGACTCGCAGCGCATACAGAAATTTGCGGGCATTACCAAGACCGATTGGGCCCGACCTGCGGGGAAAGCCAGCGTGAGGGAAACGCCCTATTCCTGGATTATCTCGCAGGACATGGCGCATCCGAGGCTGAAGAGCCTGAACAGGCAAGTGGAGCTGTTCAAGGAGATTCCCAGGGCCAAGGTCAGCATATTCTTCGACAGGACTTCGTCCATTGCCCCGGAGGTGTTCTATGTCAAGTTCCCCTTCCCCGAAGACTGCCGTCGCCCCTTGGCCACCAATGGCGGGGTTCCGTTCGAATTGTATGAAGACCAATTGCCCAACTCGTGCAAAGACTTCTTTGTGGTAGACAGCTGGGTGAGGTACGACGGTGGCGACGGCTCGCGCATATGGTCGTCGGGCGACGTGCCCATCGTGAGCTGCGGAGGCCATAACATGGGCATGCGCCTGCAAGAGGCCCCGGAAAATGTGAACGAGCTGTATGCCATGCTTTACAATAACCTTTGGGTGGTGAACTTCTGCGTAGACTCGCCGGGCGAGATGACCTTCGAGTTCGACCTGACATTCGACAAAGGGCAGTCTTCCGTGGAGCAGGTGACCGATTTGGTCGATTCGTATTACATGCCGATGCCTGTGGTGAATACGCCCGAGGCCGTTGAGAATCCCGTAGTCCATAAGTACCTGAATACTCCCCACCACCTTTTGTCGAACGACTGAAGCGTTGCCACCCCATTTTCCGGGGGCGTTTTTGTGAGTGAGGAGGATACTTGCCGCACGGTGGTTGGCAAAGAAATGCTTGATTTGGACGTATTGTACATGAGGACGAGGAGACCGGCAAACTGGAGTTCGTCTTGTTGGAGAAGAATGAAAAAACCGTCGGCCTGCTGGCGGGGTTGGACTATGTACAACTTTCTCGTAATCAATAAGATAATTCTGTACGGACAAGCCGTTTCCTCGCAACGCGTTGCGGCCGTGCTTCCAACGTGTTGCGGCCGTGCTCCGAACATGTTGCGGGCGCGCCCGCAACATGTTCCGTCCAAACCGCCTTTATGTTGGCGGAAAAGGCGGTTTGGTACGGCAGGAAACTCCCAATATCGTCCATTTGGGGTGAAGATTCCGTCCCAATGGGATTTTTCTATTATTTATTGAGAGATTTTTTGTATATTGTGCGCCTGTTAGACACTAATTTTGCGAATACCGAAACACGCATAAACAAACGATTGTGATATCATGAAAAAATTGTGCATCTCTTCCGTGCTGGCATGTCTGGCACTCTTTTCTCTCCCTGCATATGGCCAATGGAAACCGGCCGGGGACAAAATCAAGACCAAGTGGGCCCAAGAAATCGACGTGGACAACGTGTTGCCCGAATACCCGCGTCCCATCATGGAACGTCAGGACTGGATGAACCTGAACGGCCTGTGGAGCTACGCCGTGCAGCCGTGCGGCAAGGCCAGTCCGGCTTCGTTCGACGGCCAGATTCTGGTACCCTTTGCCATCGAGTCGAGCCTCTCCGGCGTGGGACGGACGCTGGGCGCGGAAAACGAACTGTGGTACCAACGCGACTTCAGCGTGCCCGGCAAGTGGAGCGGCAAGCGGGTGCTCCTGCACTTCGGCGCCGTGGACTGGAAGGCCGACGTGTGGGTGAACGGTATCAAGGTGGGGACGCACACGGGTGGATTCGCGCCCTTCTCTTTCGACATCACCGCTGCCTTGCAGAAAGGCTCGAACCGGCTGACGGTGAAGGTGTGGGACCCCACGGACAAGAGCTACCAGCCGCGCGGCAAGCAAGTGTCGTCGCCCGAAGGCATCTGGTACACGCCCGTGAGCGGCATTTGGCAGACCGTGTGGCTCGAGCCGGTGCCGCAACGCTACATATCTTCGTTGAAGACGACGCCTGACATTGACGGGTACAAGCTGACGGTGCAGGCCGCCATCGATGCCCCCGCCGCGGGCGACAAGGTGGAAGTCCGGGTGTTCGACGGCGAGCGCCTCGTGGCCACGGCGGCCGCCATAAACGGCCAGCCGGTGGAAGTGGCCATGCCGGAAGATGCCAAACTGTGGTCGCCCGACTCTCCCTTCCTCTACCGCATGGAAGTCTCCCTCTGCTCGGGCGGCAAGGTGCAAGACCAGGTGCAGAGCTACGCCGCCATGCGCAAATATTCCACGAAGAGGGACGATAAAGGCATCGTGCGCTTGCAGTTGAACAACAAAGACCTCTTCCAGTTTGGCCCGCTCGATCAGGGATGGTGGCCCGACGGCCTTTACACCGCGCCCACCGACGAAGCCCTGCGTTATGACATTGAGAAGACGAAGGACTTCGGGTTCAACATGATACGCAAGCACATCAAAGTGGAGCCCGCCCGTTGGTACACGCATTGCGACCGCCTGGGCATCATCGTCTGGCAGGACATGCCCAGCGGCGACCGTAATCCCGAGTGGCAAAACCGCAAGTATTTCGAAGGGACGGAACTGACACGCTCCCCCGAATCGGAGGCCAACTACCGCAAAGAGTGGAAGGAAATTATCGACTGCCTCTATTCCTACCCTTGCATAGGCACGTGGGTGCCCTTCAACGAGGCATGGGGACAGTTTAAGACCCGCGAGATAGCCGAATGGACCAAACAGTACGACCCCACCCGGCTGGTGAACCCGGCCAGCGGCGGCAACCACTACACCTGTGGCGACATGCTCGACCTGCATAACTATCCCAACCCCGAAATGTATCTGTACGATGCCCAAAGAGCCACGGTGCTCGGCGAGTACGGGGGCATAGGCCTCGTCTTGAAAGGTCACCTGTGGGAGCCCGACCGCAACTGGGGTTATGTGCAGTTCAGCACGTCGGAAGACGCGACAAAGGAATACCTGAAGTTTGCCAAGCTGCTGAAGGACATGATAGCGCAAGGCTTCTCGGCCGCCGTGTACACGCAGACCACCGATGTGGAGATAGAAGTGAACGGCCTGTTGACTTACGACCGCAAGGTAATCAAACTGGACGAAGCCGCGTTGAGGCAGATAAACTCGGAGATATGTAATTCGTTGAAATAAGTAACATCTTAAAATCTTGTACCATGTTTATCATAGAAAGTTATTCGTTGGCAGTCGTGTTCTGCTTTGTCACCATGCTGTGCTGGGGCTCGTGGGGCAACACCCAGAAGCTGGCGGGCAGCCGTGTGTGGCGTTATGAGTTGTATTATTGGGACTATGTGATAGGCGTCTTGCTTCTTTCGCTGCTTGCGGCGTTCACCATGGGCAGCATAGGCGAGTCGGGACGCGGCTTTGTGGACGATTTGCGGCAGGCCGAGGCGGGCAACATGCTTTCCGCGTTCATCGGCGGAGTGATATTCAATCTGTCCAACATCCTGCTTTCCGCATCCACGTCCATTGCCGGCATGTCGGTGGCTTTCCCCTTGGGGGTAGGTTTGGCTTTGGTGCTTGGCGTGTTCATCAATTACTTCACTACGCCCCAAGGCAATCCCTACTTCTTGTTCATCGGGGTGCTGCTGGTCATCGTAGCCATTGTCTTGAATGCTTGGGCCTATAAGAACATGGGTTCCAAGGGCAAGACGCAACAGACCAAGGGAATTGTGATAGCCATCTTGGCGGGCGTCATGATGTCTTTCTTCTTCCGCTTTATCGCCGCGTCTATGGACGTGAGCAACTTCGAATCGCCCCAGGCAGGCAAAATGACGCCGTACACGGCCATGTTCATCTTTGCCCTGGGCATCTTTGTCAGCAACTTGCTCTTCAATACCATAGCCATGAAGAAGCCTTTCGTGGGGACTCCGGTGGCCTATAAGGACTACTTTGCAGGCGACATGAAGCTGCACGCGGTGGGTATATTGGGCGGTATCATCTGGGGCATAGGCAACTTGTTCAGCCTGTTGGCTTCGGAGAAAGCCGGCACGGCCATATCCTACGGTCTGGGGCAAGGAGCCACCATGGTGGCGGCCTTTTGGGGCGTATTTATCTGGAAGGAGTTCAAGGGCGGTCCGCGCTTCAACAACTGGCTGCTGGCGTGCATGTTCATCTTCTTCCTCTCTGGCATAGGGCTGATTATCTATGCCGGCATGTGACGGCTCGTGACATAGGGATGGATGTATCCCTCCTATGTAGGCTCTTGCTTTGTCTTATGAAAGAATGATGGTTGGAAAATAATCTCGGAATATGGAAAAGAGTACGGAAATAGTTGTGGTGGGCAGCACGAACGTGGACATGGTGGCGCGTGTGGCCCATCTGCCGCTTCCCGGTGAAACGATAGGTGAGGCGGAATATAGCGTGGCCTATGGCGGTAAAGGTGCCAATCAGGCGGTGGCGGCAGCCAAGGCGGGAGGACGCGTGACGTTCGTGTCTTACCTGGGCGAGGATGTGTATGCCGATGCGCTGCTCGCTTCGTTTAAAGAGGCGGGGATAAACACGGAATACATCCGCAAACTGCGTGGGGTATCGACGGGAGTGGCGCTTATCTTCGTGTCGGAGGCAGGGGAAAACTGCATCGCGGTAGCCCCCGGTGCCAACGGCTTGTTGCAGGGTGACGGCGTGCGCGAGTTGTTTCCCTTGATAGAGCGGGCTGGCGTGCTGGTTTTGCAGTTGGAGATACCTTTCCCCACGGTAACGGCATTGGTGGAATATGCACATTCCGTCGGGACAAAGGTCGTGCTCAATCCTGCCCCGGCCAAGAAAATACCTCTCGACTTGTTGAGGCAGGTGGATGTCCTTATCCTGAACGAAACAGAGGCGGCTTTCATCACAGACAAATCTTTTCAGGAAGCAGAAGCTATGGACATGGCGCAGTACTTGTGCGGGGAAGGGGTTCAGACGGTAATCCTGACCTTGGGGAAGAAAGGTTCGGTCGTGGCAGGCAAGGGCTTGGCGGAAAGTATCCCTTCTTATAAAGTGAAGGCTGTTGACACGACTGGGGCTGGCGATACGTTTTGCGGCGCTTTCGTGGCAAGATGGATGGAGGGGAGTGATGTGCTTGCTTCGGTTCGTTTTGCAACGGCTGCTGCGGCACTATCTGTCACCAGAGCTGGAGCGCAACCTTCCATCCCTTCAAAAGAAGAGGTCTTGGAATTTGTGAGCAATGAGAAATGAAGTGTAACTATAAAAAATGCGATTATGAGTAGATGTTCTTTGTTGGTATTGTTGTTTTCCTTTTTGTCGGGAAGTATTTTGCAATCTTGCAAAACAGATTCCCCTTCAGTAAATACATCGCTGTCGAAATCCCAATTGTTTGACAAGATAAAAGGTGGATGGGCAGGACAAGCTATCGGGGTGAGTTTCGGGAGTCATACCGAGTTCAAGTATCAGGGGACTTTCATCCAAGATTATCAGGAGATAGAGTGGCATGAAGGCTATGTGGGTGAATTGATGGATTCTTGGCCGGATTTGTATGATGACATTTACATGGACTTGACGTTCGTGGATGTGTTGGAGCGCGTGGGCATGGATGCTCCGGTCGATTCGTTTGCTATGGCTTTTGCCACGGCGGACTATAACTTGTGGCATGCCAATCAAGCTGCACGTTACAATATCTTGCATGGAGTGAAAGAATCCGGACATTGGATGACGAATCCTCACGCCGATGATATTGACTACCAGATTGAGGCGGACTTCGCGGGATTGATGAACCCCGGCATGCCTAATTCCGCATCTGAAATCAGTGACAAGATAGGCCATATCATGTGCTATGGGGATGGTTGGTATGGAGGTATCTATGTAGGTGCCATGTATGCCTTGGCTTTTGTTTCCGACGATGTGCACTATGTGGTGAAAGAAGCCTTGAAGGCAATTCCGGTAGAAAGCACCTTCTACCAATGTATTGCGGACGTGATAAGGTGGCACAAAGAATATCCCGATGATTGGAAACAGACATGGTTCGAGATACAAAGGAACTGGGCCGAAGAAATAGGTTGTCCGGACGGGGTATATGCTCCTTTCAATATAGATGCAAAGGTGAATGCGGCTTACATAGTGCTCGGACTGTTGTATGGAGATGGAGACTTCACGAAGACAATGGAGATATCGACTCGTGCCGGGCAGGATTCGGATTGCAATCCATCATCTGCGGGCGGTATCTTGGGAGTATTGAAGGGCTATAGCGGCATTCCTGAATATTGGCTGAAAGGCTTGAAAGGAGCGGAAGATAAAGACTTCAAATATACTTCCTTGTCCTTGAACGAACTGTACCAGATTAGTTTTAAGCATGCTTTGGCGATGATAGAACAAAATGGAGGCAGCGTTTCGGAAGAACACGTGACTTTGCCCTTTGAAACTCCTGAGCCGGTAAGGTTGGAACAGAGTTTTGAAGGCTTGCGTCCGGTTTCAAAGACGAACCTGTATTGCGGGGACATCGATACATTGTCCTTTGATATAGAGGGTACTGGCTTTGTCCTTCGCGGTGAAACGGTGTGTAGGGACAACTCGCGGCCTGGTGGTGTGCTGAAGGCAAAGCTGTATATAGACGATAGCTTTGTAGAGGAAGCGGAGTTTCCGGCCAACTTTCATGACCGTCGTTTGGAACTCTTTTGGAATTATCAACTACAGGAGGGGAAACACAATATTAAAGTTGTTGTCGATAAGCACTCAGAAAATGCCTTAATGCGTTCGTGGGATTACATTGTGTACACGAGTGATAAATGATGTAAAACCCTTCGTATAATTTTGTTGCGTGGCTCGTTTGCACGGCTCTTTTGGAGCCGTGCACGTGATGGCTATGTCTATTCTGTCCAGTATATCTGTAGGCGGAAAGCCATTGGTATGGGTAGACGTGGGAGTATGATATAAACAGAACCCCAACTTTTGTTAAACTACATAATATAATTAATCCATGAAAACTAGAAAGAGAACTAAAGAAAGCCTTGCTAAGTTTCAAAAGGCTTTTTGGGAGCATATCAAAGTGTGTACCTTGGTTGGTGGACTGATATTGCCTATGAGTGTATTGGGAGAGACGGCATTTCCAAATGTGGAAAGCGTTCTTCAAACTCCTTCTTCCAGAAGGATCCAAGTAAGCGGTGTTGTAAAAGATGAAAGCGGCATGACCCTTCCGGGGGTGAATGTTGTAGTGAAAGGAACCATTATCGGTGCTGTTACCGATTTGGACGGAAGATTCACATTGGAAGCACCGGCCGATGGTGTACTGTTGTTCACTTATGTGGGTTTCGGCAATCTGGAGCAACCGATTGATGGGAAAGACAGTTTCATTATTGTCATGAAGGAAGGCGATACGAAGTTGGAAGAAGTTGTGGTCGTGGGGTATGGCGTCCAAAAGAAAGTGAGCGTGGTTGGTTCCATTTCCAATGTTGCGCCCAAATCCATCAAGCAGACGGCTACCACGTCGTTACCTAACGCTCTTTCCGGACGGGTGCCGGGAATCATCACGCGACAAACATCCGGTGAGCCGGGGTTTGATGCGGCTTCTATCTACATTCGCGGTATTGCCACCTGGGGACAAAAGGCCCCTTTGGTCTTAGTGGACGGAATAGAACGTTCCATAGGTTCTGTAAATCCGGATGAAGTGGAGAGCCTTTCAGTTCTTAAAGATGCCTCTGCCACGGCCGTTTATGGTGTGAAGGGAGCCAATGGCGTTATCCTTATCAATACGAAGCGAGGCAAACAGGGTAAACCACAAATATCGTTCCGTACGGAGTCGGCTATCCTTACCAGTTTGGCTGAGCGGAATTACATCAACGGGTATGAATACGCCTCCTTGATGAACGAAGGCCTCAGGAACGTGGGCAAACCGGATCGGTGGACTGCCGAGGAACTGGAGAAATTCCGCACGGGTTCCGACCCTTATCTGTATCCGAACGTCGACTGGATAGACGAGGTTCTTAACAAGAACTCCTACCAAACCATAAACAATTTGAGTGTGACCGGAGGTAATGAGATAGTACGTTATTACGTGAATCTGGGTTATTCCATGCAAAACGGTATTTATAAAACGGATCCGAACAACCCCCACAATACGAATGCCAAAGTGTCAAAATACAACTACCGTTCTAACGTTGATATTAATTTGACGAGGGATTTGGTGGTAGAGTTGGGTGTGGGCGGCGTAATAGACGACCGTAACTATCCGGGAGCCGGTGCCGCAGGAATCTTCAACGGGCTAAGGGACACCGGACCTATCGCATTTCCCGTGACGAACCCGGACGGCAGTATTTCGGGCTTGCCTACCTACATCGGTTCCAATCCATGGGGCCAGGCCACGCAGACCGGCTATTCGGATGAGCATTTGACCACTATCCAGTCCACGGCCGGGCTGACATGGGACTTGTCCCGCTTGGTGACAAAGGGCTTGTCGATAAAAGGGCGTTTCTCTTTCGACTTTTACCATGCCAACAAAGCTTTGCGTTATAAGAACTTTGGCATAAAGCAATATCTTGGAAAAGACCCGGTAACAGGGGAAGACTCGTATATCACGCATCGGGAAGACGAGGCAATGGGTTATAGCATACAGCAGAA
>CALUGY010000009.1 GCA_944320295.1 uncultured Bacteroides sp. | reverse complement strand
ATTGTAGTCTGTTATTGAAGTTATTATATAATGTGTAAGGTTAGAAGCCAATCTGTACGCCGAACGATACGGAGGTAGCCAGCGGGTAGTTCCAATCCGGGTTTTCCGGGTCTGTGCAGGTCAGGCTTTTGCTCTTGATGGTCAGCAGGTTCTGGCCTGACACATAGATACGGGCATTGGTCATCTTCAGCTTGGCGAGCAGGCTGCTCGGCAAGGAGTAACCCACCTGCAGGTTACGGAGTTTCAAGTAAGAACCGTTCTCCACAAAATAGCTGGAAGCGCGTCCTTCGTCGGCAGTATTCATCGTGCTCAGCGCCGGGATAGTGGAAGAGGTGTTGGCCGTCGTCCAGGCTTCCAATACGCGTTCACCCTTGTTGGAACCGGGGTCATTCACTGCCCAGAAGTCTGTCTGGAACTTTTGGTTGTTGTAGACGTCCTTGTCGCAAACGCCTTGCCAGAACATGCTCAGGTCGAAGTTCTTGTAGGTCAACGCAATGTTCAAGCCGTAAGAGAACTTGGGAACGGGGTTGTATATCCACGTCTGGTCAGCATCGGTGATGGAGCCATTGCCGTCCAAATCGGCATACTTCAAGCCACCCACACGAGCATTGGCTTGTCCCGAAGCATCCACTTCGGCCTGGTTCTGGAAGATGCCGTCGGCCACATAGCCTACAAGGGAGCCATAAGGTTGGCGAGACTGCACCAGATTCTCTGTCGTGGTGTGGGCATACGAGCCTGTCGTCGTGGAAGGCAAGTAAGTCACACGGTTGCGGAAGAAGTCGGCGTTGGCATTGATGTCGATGCCCAATCCGCAAGCCAGTTCTTTGCGGTAGCCCAGGCTGAACTCCATACCCCAGTTGCGCAGCGAGGGACCATTCAACCAAGAAGCGCCGCCTTCGCCCAAAGCGCCCAGATAGGCCGGACTGATGAGCATGTCGTCTACGTCCTTCACATAACCATCAATGCTGCCATACAGCGAACCGCGAAACAAGGTAAAGTCCGTACCTACGTTGAACTGCTCGGCAGACTCCCACTTCAAATCCGGATTGGCCAATTGCGTAGCACGATAGCCTGAAGGGAAGAGACCGCTGCCTTGCAAGAACAAGTCGTAAGCGGTGGAAGTCACACGGTCCAAACCGTAATCAGCCACATACAAGCCGAACTGGGCATTGTTGTCGATGGCTTGGTTACCGGTACGTCCCCAAGACACGCGGATTTTCCAGTCGTCCATCCAGTCCTTCTCCAACAATTTGGAAATACGGAAGCCCAACGTGGCTGCGGGGAAGGTACCCCAACGGTTGTCCTTGCCAAAGCGGGAAGAACCGTCGCGACGAATGGTGAACGAAGCCAATATCAGGTCGTCATAGTTATAGTCAACCTTGCCGAAGAAGGAGGCCAAGCGGTAACCCACCTTGGCACCTGTGTTGCGCATCGTGCCTGTGGCGGCATTGGGCCACATATAGTCGGGGGTCTCGATGGCATATTCCTCGGAATAGGCGGAGAAATCAACGACTGTCTGCTTGTTCAGCTCGGCACCCAGCAACACGGTGATGTCGTGCTTGTCTGCCACCTTGAAATTATAGTTGGCGGTATTGGACCACGTCCAGTTGACCTCGTTGTTGTGCGAAAGGGTGGTCTTGGCGATGTCGTTGTTCACGATGTCCGAATGGTAAGTATACCCCTTCGAGTTGATGAAGGAACTATAATAATCAATGCCAAAGCTCGAACGGAACGTGAAACCTTTGAACGGCTTGACATCCACGTAGGCATTGCCGAAGAGGCGCCAATAGTCCAAACTGTTATCCTTGTTGTGATAAGCCTCGCGCAGAGGATTCTGGCGGTCGCTCATGCTGCCCACGGGGCCGGAAAAGGTCTTGCCATCCTCCTCGTAGACAGGAACGATGGGCGACATCTTCAGAGCGTTCTCCATCGGGGCCACGTCCACCTGGCTGGTATAGGTGACGGTGAAGTTCTCTCCCACCGTGAGATACTTGCTGATGTTATAAGAAGAATTCATGCGGGCCGAGATGTTTTGGAAGTCGGTGTACTTGATGATACCGTTGTTCTTCTTATACCCCAGAGAAAACATCGTAGACGACTTGTCGCTAGCTTTCGAAACGGACAGATCGTAATTCTGTGCAAAGCCCGTGCGGGTGATGGCATCCAGCCAGTCAGTATCCGAATAGCGCATCGTGCGCTTCTGGTTGATATAGCCGTCATAGAGGCCGTTCACCGTATAATCCACATAGCTGTTTGTGGCGGGATTCCAAACCGTGATGGGCGTGCCGTTGGCCGCGTTCAGGTTCAGGCCGTAATTGCTAGCGTAGGCCACCGGGTCCAACCCGTCGTTCAGCGCAGCCTGGGCCATGGCCGTGGCATATCCGCCTGCATCCAACAGTTTCATCATGGATTGCGAGGTGTAGAACTGGGCCGTCAGGTTGGCGGAAAAATCCACCTTGATCTTGTCGCCTTTCTTGCCCTGCTTGGTCGTGATGATGATGACGCCGTTCGAGGCACGCGAACCATAGATGGAGGCGGATGCGGCATCCTTCAGCACCTGCATACTCTCGATGTCGCTTGCGTTCAACGAGTTCAAGGCGCGTGTCGTGGGCACACCGTCCACAATGTACAACGGGTCTTGTGAAGAATTGAACGAACCGATACCACGGATGCGGACCGTGCCCACGCCGCTCGGCGAACCGTTGGCCGTAATCGTCATGCCCGGCACCTTGCCTTGCAGGGCGCGCATCGGGTCGGGGTCGGAAATCGTCTGCAATTCGTCTACCGATACTACGCTGACCGAACCCGTCAGGTCGGCTTTGCGTTGCGTGGTGTAACCTGTCACCACCACCTCGTCCAGCATCTTGCTGTCCTCTTCCATCTCGATGCGCAACGAAGGAGCCGCTTTCACCGTGACATCCTTATAACCGATATAAGTAATGACAATGGAAGCGCCTTCGGACACGGACAGAGTAAAGTTGCCGTCGAAGTCCGTAATCACTCCGTTTTGGGTACCGGCCTCCACCACGGAAGCCCCGATAATGGTCTCGCCTGTCGCCTTGTCGACGACTGTCCCTTTCACTTGCATCTGCTGGGCAAATACCGCTAGCCCGGCAAACAACAGCACCACGAGGGCGCCGATCCTTTGTTTGATGTTTTTCATCCTTACTGTGTTTTTAAAGTTCATTAATAAAGATTGATTCATTCTCGCTACATCCTTGCCGAGGATGTTTTCCGTCAGCAAAAGTAGGAAGAAGCGCATCGCAAGGCTGTCACGCATGTTTCAAAGGCATGTAATTTTGATACATGTAACGAAAGTAACAGGTTTTGCATCAAAATTACCAGCCAAAGATACGCATTTCATGCAGAAAGAGCCTCTTTTCTCACCTGTCCTTTAATAAATTCTTTCGCTTCAACTTTTACTTGACAGGGTATTAATCATTTTCCATCTGTAGGTTAAAGATGGACATCTGTAGGCTAAAGATGAACATCTGCAAGCTACAGACGGGCATCTTCAGCCTAAAGATGGAATTTATAGCAGGCGTTGACAGGTTTTATGGCATGGAGAACGCACTTTTAGCAGCCGCTTCCGAAACTTCTCCTCCTACCCTTGCGATGTTCACACCTTATTTATATATACGCTTATAAGCCCCATGGGGGGCCGGAAATGGAAAATCGCGCCGCTCCTGTCCCTCGCTGCTTCCTTCCCAAGGAACATGGGTGCGGAGGCAGGCCTTTTGTTTTGTTAAATGATGTTCCATGTCTTTAAATTGTTTGCAAATCCAAGGAATCCGGTCAAAATAAATTGCCCGATAGTGTTTTGTATTTAAAGGAGAATGCTTACTTTTGCATAGAATTTGATTCACTAACAATAAACTTTTAAACAAAATGGTTAATTACAAAGATTTAGGTCTCGTAAACACCAAAGCGATGTTTGCGCGTGCCATCAAGGGCGGTTATGCCATTCCGGCATTCAACTTCAACAATATGGAGCAGTTGCAAGCCATCATCAAGGCTTCTTCTGAGGAGAAGAGCCCGGTTATCCTGCAGGTTTCTAAGGGTGCCCGCAACTATGCCAACCAGACTTTGCTGCGCTACATGGCCGAAGGTGCCGTTCAGTATGCAAAGGAATTGGGATGCGAACATCCTGAAATTGTTCTGCACTTGGACCACGGTGACAGCTTCGAACTGTGCAAGTCTTGTGTAGACATGGGCTTCTCTTCTGTAATGATCGACGGTTCTCATCTGCCTTACGAAGAGAATGTCGCTCTGACTAAGAAGGTTGTTGAATATGCTCATCAGTTTGATGTAACAGTTGAAGGTGAACTGGGTGTATTGGCTGGTGTAGAAGATGAAGTATCTGCTGAACATCACACTTATACAAACCCTGAAGAAGTAATCGACTTTGCTACCCGTACAGGTTGCGACAGCTTGGCTATCTCTATCGGTACTTCTCACGGTGCCTACAAGTTCAAACCCGAACAGTGCCACGTAGATCCGAAGACAGGCCGTCTGGTACCTCCTCCTTTGGCATTCGATGTTCTGGACGCCGTTATGGAGAAATTGCCGGGCTTCCCCATCGTACTCCACGGATCTTCTTCCGTTCCTCAGGAATATGTAGACATGATCAACCAGTATGGTGGCAAGCTGGAAGCTGCTATCGGTATTCCCGAAGACGAGCTGCGTAAGGCTGCCAAGTCTGCTGTCTGCAAGATCAACATCGACTCAGACTCTCGTCTGGCTATGACAGCTGCTGTCCGCAAGGTATTCGCTGAGAAACCCGCTGAGTTCGATCCCCGTAAGTATCTGGGTCCGGCTCGTGACGAAATGGAGAAACTGTACAAGCACAAAATCATCAACGTGCTGGGTTCAAACAACAAGTTGGCCGAATAATTTCTTCACCGGTATATGACAAAGGAAGCCGTCCCGACTGGGACGGCTTTTTTTATGTCTATGATTATTGGTCGTATTCTAATTAAAGGATATATGTGAAGTCTTGAATTTCAAAACTTGAAAACTCCGTTTTCACTTTGTGTTTCACTCCGTTTGCACTATCTTTGCAGTCCGAAAAATTAACGATTACTGGAAGATGGCTAAAGCATTGACTGACCAAGAAGTGGCCTTGTTGAGAAGGAAACTTGATTTGTTGCTCCGTACAGGAAAATTATTAGTGGAGAGTGCCGCCGATACAAACCGCATTGTCCGTAACATGAACCGCGTGGCGGCCTATTTGGGACTACCCGAAGAGAAGCTGCATATCGATGTGAGTTATACCATGCTGATGGTGAACGTGAGCGACGGCTCGCATTCGTTCTCCAAGTTTCAGAAATGCGAGAAGCATGGCATCAACATGACGGCGATTTCTGAAATCAGCAAGTTGTCGTGGCGGGCCATCGAGAACGACTATTCTCTGGACCAGTATGAAGAGGAACTGGAGCGCATCCGTTCAAAGAAGCGCAATTATGTGCCCTATGTGGTGGCTATCGGTGCCGGTTTTGCATGTGGCGGATTCTGCAAACTGTTCGGCGGTGACTGGATTGCTTTCCTGTTTGCTTCCATTTGTGCTTTTGCCGGATTTCGGGTGCGTGCGCGTTGCAATGAGTTCGGTATCAATCATTATATGAGCATCGCCATTGCGGCTTTTATCTCTACGTGCCTGGCTTATATTACGACTTTTTCCGGCTGGTCGGATACTCCGTATCATCCTCTGTTGGCTTGTGCATTGTTCATTGTGCCGGGAGTTCCGCTCATCAACTTTGTGGACGATATGATAGACAACTACATACAGGTGGGCATCGTCCGGGCTGTGAATACGGCCTTGATGGTGGTGGCGATGGCATTCGGCATTGTATTGGCCATGCGTGTCCTGGTTATGGAAGACCTGGTCATCGACAAGAAGTTCAGCGAATTGAGCATTGTTCCGCACGACACGTACTTGACGTATGCTGTTGCGGCAGCTATTGCTGCTATGGGCTTCTCCATGATTTTCAATATCCAGCGCCGGTTGTTATGGGTAGTGGCTATCGGCGGTATGTTGGCTGTCTGTACCCGAAATTTCGTCAACTTCGAGCTGGGCTTCGGTCCGGTAGTAGGTTCCTTCATGGGGGCGCTGGTGGTGAGCCTGGTGGCAGTAAAGGCGGTACACTGGTTCCATGTTCCCAACCATGTGCTGACCATTCCATCGGTCATCCCGATGATTCCCGGTGTATTGATGTATCGGTCGTTGATGGCACTGATCAATATGAACGGTGTTGTAGGCGAGGTGACCATCGCGGTTTCCAATGGCATCAATGCTTCGCTCATCATCCTTTGCATATCGTTGGGCGTAGCTGTACCCAACATCTTTGCACGCCGCTACATTGCCAAGGACAGGCAGCGATTCTTGGCTGAAGAGCTGCAGAAGCGGAAAGAACGTGGCAAGTTTATAGAATGGTAGGATTTCAAAAACGAAAGATAAATGGCTACCCGAAACGTCGGATTTGACACCGGCGTTTCGGGTAGTTTTTTTATCAGTGTACTTCTATTCGGGCCGATAGCTGTATGCTATGGCTTTCCCGTTCTTCAGGGAGGCGGGGACGTCTATCAGGCGCTGGTTGCTGCTGCCGCGGAAATAAAGCGATTCGTCCCGCAGTTCCTGCCGGAAGCGGCCGTCCACCAGTACGTCTATGTATTGCAGGAGGCGGGTATGCCGGGTGCTGTTCAATAGCTGTTCAAACATATATCCTGTGTAGCACCAAATATTTTTGTTACTGTTCTCTTTGATGGCTTGGGCCAGTTCGGCAAAGCCTTCGGGCTGGAACATAGGGTCGCCTCCGCTGAACGTGACATCGGCGAAAGGGTCGTCGAGCACCTTTTGCAGGATTTCATCCGTAGTCATCCGACGTCCATGGCGGATGTCCCATGATTCGGGATTGTGACACCCGGGACAGGCGTTCGGGCATCCGGCGGCGTAGATGGAGGTGCGGAAACCCGGACCGTCTGCGGTGGTATCTTCGAGTATATCGAGTATGGAGAGCATGATTCCGGATTTATTGGTGGATGACGCGGTCGTTCAGTTCGGCCAGTTTGGCTTTGTTCCAACGGTCGGTCGTGCCGACCAGATAGCCTGTGATGCGTTGCAGGCGGTCGATGTTCGTGCTGCCGCATTTGGGGCAGGCGTCCAGATGTTCGGCCGAATTCTCGTATCCGCAATCCATGCAGCGGTTGCGGTTGTGGTTCACGGAACCATAGCCGATGTTGTAGCGGTCCATCATGTCTACTACGCGCATGATGGCTTCGGGATTGTGGGTGGCGTCTCCATCTATC
>CALUGY010000008.1 GCA_944320295.1 uncultured Bacteroides sp. | reverse complement strand
CAGAAACTTCGGTATGCGGTTCTCCGTCTTCTCCGCGCACCATGCGTTGATGGCATCGATGGTGGATGGGGCGGACATATCCATGGTGTATGCCTCGGCGGCGTAATGCTGCGCCAGTACGGCCTGGTAGGTGTCGAACACCGGTAACCCCTCGTCCGTCCAAATGGAGTTGGCCATGCGCACTATGCTTAGTTTATCCAGCCCGGCCAGCTTGGTGGCCAGTTTTTGGTTGTAGCCGTTTATCTCATCCATCGTGAGGCCGCCGAAGCCCAGCGCGTCTACCAGTTCCTCTTTGGTTTGCCCTTCCGCCCCGTTGGTCAGCATGGAGAGGGCGAACGATGCGCTGAGCGGAGAGACGAAGTTCTGGGACTTGGCCGACACCGCCGGGTCGGCCTCCAATGCCCGGAACAGGCGGAAGGCGAAGTCGTTGCTTTGCGAGGCGGCACGCGTTTCGGCCGCAGTCAGTTCGATAGGTACGAAATCATTGTTCCCGACAGACGATCCGTCGTCGTTCTGGCAAGCTGCAAGCAATGTGCATACGGCTGCGAAGGCAAACATTTGTTTTTTCATGACTGTAAAGCATTAGGTGATGCCGTAAAGATAGCCAAAAGGAATCATAATTGCAAGAAAAACAGGGGAATAATGTTTTCGGTACCCTGACCTTATGCAAGCCGCAGGTTTGTGCAACCTATATCCTTCCCCCGTATGGTATTTCCCGCCCTTGCCCGCAACACGTTCGGAGCGTACTCGCAACATGTTCGGAGCGCGGGCGCAACGTGTTCCGGGCGCGCTCGCGACGCGTTCGGAGCAAATGCCTTATAAGTGTCTGGAATTCAGGCGATGTATCAGAACGACATGCGCATGGTGCAACGGATGCCGCGCGTCTGTATGTTGGGGCGGTCGCGGTAGTTCAAGCGCCACACGTAGTCTATGCGCAGGAATTTGAAGATATTCTCTATGCCCACGCTGGCCTCCATGTAGGGTGCCCGGCCTAGCGTGCCCGAGTTGGCGGGGAAGGCGTACAGTCCTTCTCCCTGTTTTGTCGGGTTGTTCTTGTCCGTCAGGTGGCCCCACAGGCCGCGGAAGCAGAACACTTCGCGCCATTGCAGCTTCTTGATAAGCGGCAGGCGGTTCAGCAGGTTGCCGTTCATGTAGTAGGTCAGGTCCCACGAGGCGTATTCGTCGTACAAGAACTCCATGGCGTTCATGTTGGTGTACGACTCCGGCTGGATGGTGTAGGTCAGGTTGGCGTTGGGCAGGATAAGCAAGGGGTAGGGTACCTTGTTCCACACTTTCCCGGCCTTGGTTATCACGTCCAGGTAACCGAACGCCGAGAACCAGAAGCGCTTCTGCACGCCGATGTCCGTACGTTGGTAGTTGAACGACGAGCCGAGCAGCCCCTTCTTGGCCATGACGTGGCTCAGGTTGAATATCAACGCATCGAACGTGATGGGGATGCGCTGCGTGTGCGTCTGGTAGAACTTTTCGTTGTAGGCGTAGCGCAACTTGAGCTCCAGTTCCGTCATGTCGTAATGGTGCACGGGCGACAGGCTGCCGTCGGCCCCGATGCGTTGGAATTCGGCATACGGCGTGGCATATTCGCGGCGGTTGCGTAGGATGGCCTCGTATGAAAAGCCGTTGTAGTGTTCGCGCGTGTAGGCCAGCTCGGCCTGCCTCAGGTACGTGGCCCGTGTGTCCTTCTTACGTCTGATGGCCAGCATCACGTTGTCCTTGCTGGTGTACATGTATTGCTGCCCCAGCTTGTTGATGTCGTACATGTATTCGAAGCGCAGCGAGTGGCGGGGGAACTCGCGCAAGAAGTCCTTCCGGTCGTTGAACGAGTATTCCACCAAAGCGTCATACTTCATCTTCCGGTCCTTTGTGCCGTAAGCCGCATATCCCTCAAAAAAGAGGTTCTTGTGGAACATGGGCGTGGTGGCGCCGCCCACGCGCAGACGGAGGCCTTCGATGGCGTTGCCGTTGATGGTCGAGTTCATCGGGCCGAACTCGAACTTGTTCTGTCGTGGGTCTTGGTTGGTAGGCAGGTAGCCGGATACCAGGGTGGTGACCACCTTCTCCGTCACGGCAAACAGCGGCACGGAGCGCAGTCGCTTCATGAGTTGCTCCACCGAGTTGGGGTTTCGTTTTTCCGCTTCTTGCGGGCGGATGTCTTGCCAGAATTCGTCCGTCCGGCTGTAGGCATCCTTCTGTGTCACGATGGGCGCGGCACCGTCCAGCAGTTGCAGGTTTTCTGCTTGCGGCAGGTCGAACGAGTGGTGGCTGTACACATTGAGGCGGCGTGCATAGAATCCCGCACCTTTCGACTTCTCGCTCAGCTTGAAGTAGACGTTGATATCATCCTTGGTGATGAGGCGCGTCCCGTCGGGTAGCCGTTCGAAAGTCTGGTCGATGGCCATGCGGGTGACGAAGTTCAGGTTGATGTCTTTCGGCACGTTGAGCACCGCACGGTGCACGAAGTAGGTGGAGTCGAGCGCCACGTACAGGTGTCCCGTGAAGCCGAACGATTCCGAGTTGAAAGGGGCGAATCCCAAATCCACATGAGGCTTCCCGGCTATGTTCAGCGTGTCCATCAGGTAGTACTTGTAGAAGTTGGGTCCCATGCTGGACAGCGGGCTGACAAAGCGTTGCAGGAAGAGGGGAATGTTGTTCTGGTAGATGTCCACCTCGCGGAACACTTCGTGCAGGAACTGCTGCATGCCGTCGCGCGACAGCACCTCATCCACGCCTGCCGACTTGCTGCCCCGCACCAGCCGCTTCTCCGACTTGGGGTCTTTGCGGTAGAACACGCTCTCTATGGTTTCCCGCTCCGACAGGGGGAGGATGGTGCCGCCCGTGTCGAGCGTGTCCACGAACTCGGACAGAAAGTCGAACTTGCCAGGCTTGTGTTGCAGGCTGTCTGCCTTTTTAGGTTTGGACTGGTAGTCGTTCTTGGCAATGAGTATCTTCTCGTATTTGTCGTAGCTGAAGTAGTCGTGTTCGTAGGGCGTGTTTTCACTTCGCCGTTCGATGACTTGTTTCACGAACTCCACGGCCGGGTTGCCTTTCTTCTTGTAACGTTCTTTGGTGGGCTTTATGGTGACTTCGTTCAGGGTGATGCCGCTTTGCACAAGGGCTATTTCCAACGTGTTGGTACGGCCCGGACGTATCTTGACGTGCTTGGTGTCATAGCCCAGGTACGACACTTCCAGCTCGCGCCCCGGCTTGTCGGTACTGAAAGAGAAGGTGCCATCCAGCCCCGTGGACGTGCCTATGGTGGTGCCCTTGAAGATAAGCGACACGTAGGGCAGCCTCTCCCCGCTGAGCGAGTCGGTCACTACGCCCTTTATCAGGGTGTGCTGCCCGTATGCCGTTCCTATGACGGACAACAGGCATAAGAATATGAAAACGAATCTTTTTACCATATCTTCCTTAGTCGTTACAGCCGTTCCATGTGCGGCTTCCTTTTGCGGGAACTATGCTCCCGGTTTGTCGGGAGCGGCTACAGTCCGCGCCCTGTGCCGAGATATTGCTCCTGCCAGCGGCGGTAGTAGTCCGGCAAGTCGGTCATGAGTGCCCCGTCGGGTGAAATGAACAACTGCACGGTGTCGCCTTCGGTGCAAAGCACCTGGTCGCTTTCGCGCAATATGCGGTAGCTGAAGTCGAGCCTTGCGCCGGGTTTGTAGATGTAGCGGGTGTGGACAATGGCCACGTCGTTCATCTCCAGCGGGGCATAGTAACGCACGTGCAGGTCGTAGATGGGGGCGTAGATGCCCGCGCGCTGCATGTCGGCATAGCCTATGCCCGGATAGCGGCGGCCGAACGACTCGCGCCCGTCCTCGAAGTAGGTGACGTACGAACCGTGCCATACCCGCCGCATGGAGTCGATCTCGCTGAACTTCACCTGTATGCGGCACATGTCCTCCAGCTCTTTTATGAATGCTCCGCTGCTCATGTGTACAAGCCTCCGTCTATGGCGATGACGTTGCCGGTGATGTAGGCCGCTGCGGGTGAGGCCAGGAAACCTGCCAGTTCGGCCACTTCCTCCGGCGTGCCGAAGCGGTTGGCGGGGATGGTCTTTTTCAATGCGGCTTCGTCCAGTCCTTCCACCATGTCAGTTTTGATGAAACCGGGTGCTATGGCGTTTACCGTCACATTCTTGCGGGCCACCTCCTGTGCCAACGCCTTGGTTGCGGCAATGATGCCTCCCTTGGCGGCCGAGTAGTTGGCCTGTCCGGGCAAGCCTTTCATGCCGCTCACGCTGGCCAGGCTGATGATGCGGCCAAATTTGTGCACCAGCATGGGTTGCAACAAAGGCTGGGTGACGTTGTAGAAACCGTTCAGGCTGATGTCGAGCACACGGCTCCAGTCTTCTTCAGGCATGAATACCATAAGGTTATCGCGGCGGATACCTGCGTTGTTCACCAGCACTTCGATGTACTCGTCCGGATGCGTTTCCATCCAGGCTTCGAGCGTGGCGGTCACGGTTTTCCTGTCGCTCACGTCGAACTTCATCAGCTCGCCGTCCTGTCCCATTTGGCGTACCATCCGGAGGGTGGCTTCTGCTTCGCTGTCATTGCTGGCGTAGTTTATCAGAAGATGATATCCCATCTGTGCCAGCTTGACGCAAATGGCGCGGCCTATTCCTCGGCTTCCGCCGGTTACTAATGCGTATCTCATTCTGTCTTTTTTGTTTATATGTTAGGTCTTTGTTATCTTTATTATATGCTCCTGCCCCAGTATGGTGGCGCAGGTTTGCAGGGCCGTCATCGTTACGCCGTGCACGCCATGCAGCATGAGGTTTTGCCCTGTCAGCAGCAAGTTGGGTATGGGCGTACGTACCGACAAGATTGTGGTCAGCGGGTTGTTGAAGTCCTTGCGTATGCCGTATGCCGAGCCCTGCGGAGTGTGGGTGTAGGCACTATACGTCAAGGGTGTACTTGTAACCATTTCTTCTACAGCATTCCGCAAACCCGGAATGGAGCACTCGGCCAGTTCGAGGCATTCGTCTGCCAAGCGGGCTTTCAATGCTTCATAATCTTGGTCCCGGTGGCCTACGCGGGTGCCGTTCCAGCGTTTGCATGTGTCCCATAGCATAGGGGTAAGCAAGTCTATGCGGTCAGCATATTCCCCTCCGTCCTCCGGTACGCGGCAACTGGCCAATAGTCCGGCTACTTTTCCACCCTTTCGGTAGAAGTCCCAAACATCGGGGCGACGATAGATGTACCGGTTCCAGTTGAAGTACTTCTGCGTTCCAGGTTTGAGGCGAATGGACACGGTAAACATGCCGAACGTGTTCTCCAAACCATCGATACGTTTGCGGTACGTGTTCTTCATCGTTGTACTGTGCTTCACCAAGGCGCATGTCTGCGCGGGATGTATGTCGCTGATGAAGAGGTCGCCCTCATAGACTTCGCCATTTGTACAACGGGCTTGTACAAGGCATCCGTCTTTTTCTACCAGTTCTTCCACTTCGGCTTGGCAGATTATTTTTCCGCCTTGAGCATGGATGCCATTCAATAGTGTGTCCACTATCATTGAGCTGTCGCCTTTCAACCTCCAACTGCTCTCAATGAAGCTACTGTTGCCATGCACGAAAGTAAACAGCGGCAACGACTCTTTGCGTAGCTCCATTTTCAGCGAGGTGCCGCTTAGCACGTTTATAAGCATCGGGTCGCGGAACGTGGTGTTTAGGTACTGCCAAACTCCCGTCTCGGCAAGGAATTCATAATAGCTTTCCTTGGCGAAGGCAAAGGGTATCATGGCTTGCTCCATGGCCTGTCTCAGCAGGGTGGCATATTCATGGAGGGCTTTCCGTTCTGCCGGGAAGTAGCTTGCCAGCGTGTCGGCAAAATCTTCATAACCTTCGGCGAAGGCAAACTCCTGCCCCTCTATCGTGATACGGTCGAAGTGCTGGTCAAGGCGTTGCCATGGCAGGCACATCAGCCCCAGATAGCTGAAGATGCTATGCAATGATTGCCCTTCGGCCAGCCCGCCTACATAGTGGAAACCGGTGTCGAAAGCTAAACCATGCCTTTTGTAGCTTTGCATGCAACCTCCGGCATGTGCGCCTTGTTCCAACACAAGCACGTTCCTGCCAGCCTTGGATAGGATATATGCGCACTCCAAACCTCCCAGTCCGCTACCTATGATGATTACGTCGTACTTCATGTCCCGCGTCAGTTTATCAGGAGTATTATTGGCCGTGACGTTAGCGTACTTGTAGGCACGCTCCTGTCATACGGCGATCATTTCTCCTTTATATTCCATGTACACCTTGTGCATTCCTGTTTGGGTGCTGCTTATTGTTGCCATGATGGCGTAGCCATTCTCCGTAGGAACCACTTTGAGCCTGACTTCCAGCGACGGACAACTCTCAGGAGTAGCTACGGCCGTAAGGCGGCATTGTTTGATGCTACTGATAAATAGTTTCTTGCCCGTAACATGCATGGCGCATTCTTTAATCGTCTCCATGTTGCACACACCCGGACAAACCGGTTTACCTGGGAAGTGTCCCCGGTAAACATCGCAGTCGGGCAACAGGCTTATGTGATAGATGGCTGTGCTACCGTCTGCCTGCGCATCGGTCTGCATGTCGGTCACCTGGTAATATTTGTTTTCGAGTAGCATGTTGTCTAATTTGTTAGAGGGCCGAACCCTTTACTTGGACGTAAATCTTCATTTGCGTGCTTGCCACCATTTCGTTACCGGCGTACGTTTCTCCTGTCAGGATTGTGACTCCTTCCACTTCTGTTCCGAAGGTGATGGTGGTTTGCAACGTTTCTCCTATGTGTGGGCAACGCAGGCAACGGAACTTCTTTACTTCACCGATATATCCGACGGGCGGTTCTTCTGCTCCGATTGTCATCGCTTTGTACCCGGCAAAGGCGGAGGCCGATTGGGCAATGTGCTCAATGATTCCCGTCTCGGCCAGCGTCCCGTCTTCTTGGGCAAAGTAATTGTCTGCCCTTACCGTCAGTTGCGATACTGCCGTGTCGCTTTCGGCACTAAGCAGCTTGTCGACCATCAAGATAGGTTCGCGCTGAGGAATCAACCGCTTTATGTCGATGTCGCTTGTCATGCGGCTGCCACGTGCGACTCGATGTAGTCGTAGAGATTGTTGAACGTCTTTATTTCCCGAAGCTCCGTTACGGGTATTTTTATCTTGTACGTCTGTTGGATGATGGCTACAAGGTCCACCAAACTAAGGCTGTCAAGTGAGAGGGTCTCACGTACATTAGCTTCGGGTGTAAACAATGCTTCGTCTACTTCAAACTCTTCCGCCAGCAAGGCGTTTACTTTTTCTACAATTTCTTCGCGTGTCATAAGTATGTTTTTTATAAGTTTCTAACGATAAGTGTCGAGTTCGTCCCGCCGAACCCGAACGAGTTGGACAGGAACATGTCGAAGTGTGCCTGGCGTGTTTCGGGCACAATATCCAGCAGGGCGCTGTCTTCATCCGGATTCTCGAAGTTGAGGTTGCCGGCTATGAAGTCGCCCTTCATCATCAGCATGGAGTATATCAGCTCGCTGGCTCCGGCCATCCACATCTCATGGCCTGTCTGGCTCTTGGTGGATGTGACGGGCACCCGGTGTCCGCTGAATATTTGTGCGATGGCTTGTGCTTCGCGGCTGTCGCCGATGCGGGTGGAGGTCGCGTGGGCATTGATGTACCCTATCTGTCCGGGTGTGATGTTCCCGTTTTTGAGGCACAGTTCGAGCGAGCGGGCAGGCCCTTCCACGTTGGGCGTGGAGATGTGGCCCCCGTTGCCGGAGAAGCCCCAGCTCACCACCTCGCCGAGGATGGGCGCGCCGCGTTTCACGGCATGCTCGTAGCTTTCGAGGATGACGGTGGCCGCTCCGCCGCCGGGTACCAGTCCGTCGCGGTCGCGGTCGAAGGGGCGGCTGGCCTTGGCGGGTTCGTCCTCACGGATGGAGAACGACTGGATGCCGTCGAATGCCGCCACGCCGTAGAGGTTGGCTTCTTGGGCGCCTCCGCACACAATGCAGTCTTGCATGCCGTGGCGTATCAGCATGTAGGCCATGCCTATTGCCTGGGAACCGGACGCGCAGGCGGCCGATGCGGTGAGGTTTATGCCGCGCAGGCGGAACAGGCATGCCAGGTTCATGGTCACCGTGGAGTTCATGGACTGGAAGATGGCTCCACTGCCACAGGCGGCGGTGTCCTTGAACTCGCGGAACTTGTCGAGGGCGTTCATCGTGGCTTCGGCCACCGAGTCGTTACCATAGATGATGCCTATTTCGTGGCTGTCTATGTAGTCCATGTCTATCCGTGCGTGCTCAAGCGCGGCACGTGTGGCCATGTAGGCGTATTGTGCTTCTTCGGGCATGAATTGGCGCAGGTTGCGCGATACGAAAGGTTTCAGGTCGGGGCGTTCCACATGGGCGCACAGGGCCGAACGGAATCCGGCTTCCTTGCGTTCGGGGCTGAAGACGATGCCGCTCTTGCCGGTGTATAGCGACTGGCATACCTCGTCGAGCGTGGTGCCTAAGCACGACCATATTCCCATGCCTGTTATTACTACTCTTCTTTCCATGTTCTGTTGTTTGTTTTAATGTCATGTACGTAAAGGCAACGGTATCCCCGTGGGGATGTTGCCCTCATATTGGTTTCTTATAACATCTTCTGCGTTTGACGAATGTAGGGTTCAACGGTTTCCATTGCGATAGTTCCTTGACATTGCTTTCCAGTTGCGGGCCTGTTTCCGCCCATTTGAAACCGTATTTGTTGTAGATGGGGATGAGATCGTTGAAGAACAGCGCGTTGACCCCCAGTCCTTGGTAGTCGGGACGGACGGCCACGAGGAACAGTTCGGCCTTCTCCTCCCGCTTCCATTTCAAGGCGCGGAGCAGGTGGAACCATCCGAAGGGGAACAACTTCCCGCCGGTTTTCCGCAAGGTGTGCGACAGGCTGGGCATGGTGATGGCCACGCCCACCATCTCGCCTTGCTCGTTCTCAATCACGGGTACCAACTGCAAGTCGAGCAACGGGAGGTAGCGTTTCAGGTAGAAGTCAATCTGCGTGGTCGACAGCTCCGTGTAGCCGAACAGCGGGGCGTAGGCCTTGTTGAGCAACTCGAACACCTTTCGCCCGTAACCGCCCTTCCATGCTTCTTCTTTCGTCAGCTTCCTTACGTGCAGGCCGAACATCTCTCCCGAAAGCCGGGCCACCCGCGCATATTTGGCAGGGATGTCTTGCGGGATGTCCACCCGTATCTGTACCCAGTCCACTTCTTTCTCGAAGTCCAGCGCTTCCATATGTCGCGGGTAGTAGGGCGGGTTGTATATGGTGACCATGGAGCCGGTAAGGTCGAAGTCCTCGACGAGCATACCCTCCTTGTCGAAGTCGAATATGCCCATGGGGCCTTGTATGCAGTCCATGCCCCGCTCTTTGCCCCACGCTTCCACGCTGTGCAGCAGAGCGGCGGACACGTCCGGGTCATCCACGAATTCGATGAGCCCGAAGCGGACGTTCCTGGTGTGCCACTTTTCGTTGGCATGGCGGTTGATGATGCCGGCTATGCGCCCCACCACTTTCTTTCCGTTATAAGCAATGAACGGTTGTATGTCCGAGAACTCCAGTCCCGCATTCTTTCGCGGGTCGAACGTTTCGCGTATGTCCATGTCCAGGTCGGGGACATAACAAGGATTGCCGGCATACAACTCCTTGGCAAACCTTACGAAGGCGTCCATTTCTCGCTTCGTTTCTACTTTTTTTACGATGATATTCTTCATAACGCCGGGCGAAATTACATCTTTTTTCTTTTATATGATAAACTCGGGCGGTAAATAAGAACGATGGAACAACATAACAGAGGTAGAGGATATTTTTCCCAAACAAAGGGGAAGTGTACCTTCCATGCCTCTTCATGGTGGGGCATCGGCTGGGAATACCTGTTCCCAGAGGCTTCTGGACGGTGTATTTATGGCCTTTGCTCCGTACATGTTCCGTCCGTGCTCCGAACATGTTCGGCGTTTGCCCGCAACGCGTTGCGGCCACGCTCCGTACATGTTGCGCGTTTTGGGGGAGGAGATGGGCGTTTCCGGCCGGGCCGGTCAGGCTTCCATGGGCTGCGTGTGGTATGGTTCCTTTGGTTAAATAGTAGGACAAACGGGAGCGTCATGGCCCGCCATGTATAAGCCCTGTGCTACGTGTGGCCTGCGTCATTGCCTTTCGCCGTTGCGCCACCAGTCTATCATCCGTCGCGCAATGCTCGGTTTGGTGGGTAGTTCCGGCAAGTTGTCCCGGCGGTAGAAGGCGCCTGCGCTCAGTTCTTCATTTTGCAGCTTTATTTCGCCTCCGGCATAATCGGCCACGAATCCTGCCATCAAGCCACTGGGGTAGGGCCACGGTTGGCTGCCAAAGTAAGTGATGTTCTTGATGCGCAGCCCGGTCTCTTCCATCACCTCGCGTTCCACACATTCTTCCAATGTCTCCCCGGCTTCGAGGAAACCGGCCACCAGGCCGTAGAAGTTGCCACGGAAGTTGCGGGCATGGACCATCAGGATTTCATCCCCCTTGCGCACCAGTACGATGATGGCGGTGGCTATGGGCGGATAGGATTCATAGCCGCATTGCGGGCACTTCTTCATGATGGGCGTGTGTTGTCGCATGAGTGTGCCGCATGCCGGGCAGTAATGGCTGTGCTTGTCCCAGTAGAGTATCTGGAACGCCTTCCCGGCGGCCTTGTATTCTTGGGGCATGATGAAAGCGAACGAGGCCCGCAGGCCGCATAGTATCCATGCCCCGTCCTCGTCGACGGGGTGTTCCAATGCGCTGGCCAACGCTTTGGTCTCTCCGGGCAACCACACGTCGAGCGTGCGGCATCCGTCGGCCAGTCCGGACGGCACTTCTTCGGCGTCGGGCACATGGCATTTCCCGTTCCCGTCTTTCTTCAGCAACAGGCGGTCCTCAAAGAAGATGAAATGTTGCATATCGATTTTTATGCTGGTTTATGGTTCAATGATAAGCCGCAAGCAATGCGGGAGGTCTTTTCCTTGCATGGCTTGCGGCTGAAAAAGGGTGATGAAAACCGGCAGTATGCGTGTGCTTACTGCTTGACAGGTATTTTTTCTATTCTCCGCTGATGACGTCCGCCTTCGAACGTGGCGTTGAAATATGCCTCCAAAATGGCGTCGGTCTCCTCCGGTGTGATGAACCGTCCTGGCAGGGCCAGCACGTTGGCATCGTTGTGACGGCGTGCCAGGCTTGCTATGTCGGGCATCCAGCACAACGCGGCACGTATGCCTTGGTGCTTGTTCAACGTGATGCTGATGCCTTCGCCGCTACCGCAGATGGCGATGCCTGGGTAGCACTCACCGGCCTCGATGGCACGGGCCAACGGGTGTGCGAAGTCAGGATAATCACAGCTTTCGGTCGAGTAGGTGCCGAAGTCCTTGTAAGGCCAGCCTTTGGCTTCGAGCCACTTTTTGACGTGCTGCTTCAGCTCAAATCCGGCATGGTCGGAGCAGATACCTATTGTCTTCATGAGTTTTGGTACAAACCTATGTTTATAACATCTGTTTTACTTGCTTGTAAACGTTCTCGGCCGTGAAGCCCAGTTTCTCGTCCAATACCTTGTATGGTGCGGAGAAGCCGAACGATGACAGGCCCCATATCTTGCCATGTATGCCGACCAGTCCTTCCAGCGTGACAGGCAGTCCGGCGGTCAGTCCGAATACCTTGGCACCGTAGGGGATGACGGTTTCTTGATAGCCGGGTGCTTGACTGCGGAACAGGCCTTCCGAAGGAACGGACACGATGCGTACCTTCACGCCGTCTTTGTGCAACAGTTCGGCACCAGCCACCAGCGTGGATACCTCGGAACCGGAAGCCACAAGGATTACGTCGGGGTGTTCGTCCGAACCGGCCACGATGTAGGCTCCCTTGGCCACCTGGGCGTAGTTGTTCCCGGCGGGCAGGTTCACGATGTTCTGGCGCGACAGGATGAGGGCCGTCGGGGTTTCGGTATTCTCCATGGCCAGACGCCAAGCCTCGGTGGTTTCCTCTGCATCGGCAGGACGCAGCACCAGCATGGAGTTGCGGCCTTTGTGGTTCTGGAGTTTCTCCATCAAGCGTATTTGGGCTTCTTGTTCAACAGGTTCGTGCGTGGGGCCGTCTTCGCCTACGCGGAATGCGTCGTGTGTCCAGATGAACTTGACGGGAGCCTCCATCAGGGCTGCCATGCGCACGGCAGGCTTCATGTAGTCAGAGAAGACGAAGAACGTGCCGCAGGCGGGAATCACACCGCCGTGCAGGGCCATGCCGATGCAGCAGCATGCCATGGTCAGCTCTGCCACTCCGGCTTGGAAGAACGCGCCGCTGAAGTCGCCCTTCTTGAAGGCGTGCGTCTTTTTCAGGAAGCCGTCGGTCTTGTCCGAGTTTGAGAGGTCGGCCGAAGCCACAATCATATTGCCGACCTGTTGTGCCAGCGCGCCAAGTACTGTGGCCGATGCGGCGCGTGTGGCCGAATTGGGCTTCTGCTCGATGGCTTTCCAATCCACTTCGGGAGCCTTGCCTGCGAAGTAACGTTCCAGCAGGACTGCCTTCTCCGGATTCTTTTCGCTCCAGGCTTTCTTGGCGGCATATTTGTCTGCGACGATCTTCTTCAACTCTTCGGCACGCTTTGCATACAGTTCGGCCACTTCGGGGAAGATGACGAACGGGTTTTCGGGGTCGCCGCCCAGGTTCTTTATGGTGTTGATGTAGGCGTCGCCTCCCAGGGGCGCGCCGTGTGTGGCACAGTTGGCTTCGTAGCTGCTGCCGTCGGCTTTGCGGGCACCCTTGCCCATTACGGTGTGACCGATGATGAGGGTGGGGCGTTCTTTCTCGGCCTTGGCCTCGGTCAGCGCGGCGCGTATGGCGTCGGCATCGTTGCCGTCTATGCAGATTACTTTCCATCCCCAAGCCTCATATTTTTTGGCCGTGTCTTCTATGGTGACGTCCTTGGTCTCCGTGGAGAGCTGGATGTCGTTGGAGTCGTAGAACATGATGAGGTTGTCCAGTCCGAGCGTACCTGCAATGCGGCCTGCGCCTTGCGAGATTTCTTCTTGCACGCCGCCGTCGGATATGTAGGCATAGATGGTTTGCGGCATGGCTTCTTCACCGAAGCGCGCTTGCAGGAACTTGGCGGCGATGGCGGCTCCTACGGCGAAGGTGTGCCCTTGTCCCAGCGGGCCGGAGGTGTTTTCTATGCCGCGCATCAGGTCGCGTTCGGGGTGGCCCGGCGTGGGGCTTCCCCATTGGCGGAATTGTTTCAGTTCGTCTATAGTGAATTTACCGGCCAATGCCAACGTGGAGTAGAGCATGGGCGACATGTGCCCCGGGTCGAGGAAGAAGCGGTCGCGCCCTTCCCATGCGGGATTTTCCGGGTCGTAAGTCAGGAACTCAGAGTAAAGCACGTTGATGAAGTCGGCTCCCCCCATGGCACCGCCGGGGTGTCCGGAGTTGGCTTTCTCCACCATTGAGGCAGCCAGGATGCGGATATTGTCGGCTGCGCGGTTCATTAGTCTTTTGTCGTTCATACTGTATAAGAATTTGTTATTAGTGTTGGTTCGTACTGTTTTTGCGCACAAAGATAGTCTATTATGCTCAATTATCGGAGGGAAAAGACATATCTTTTCTGCCTTTGAACTTAATTAATACCTGTGAGGCATGGTATGCAGCCCGTTTTCCGCCCGTAGTGCCCGGCCTTTCGGGACGTATATATGGGGGCTTGGGACGGAACATGTGCCGTGTTTGCCCGTAACGTGTTGCGGGCGTGCTTCCGACATGTTGCGCCCGTGGCCGGAACGTGTTGCGCCTATGGCTTGAATATCAATGGAGTTCGGACGTAAAAAAACATCCTGCCGGGCCTGGCCGACAGGATGTTCATGCGGTTTCAGTACGAAGCCTGTTTTATTCCAAACGGCGTGCGCCGTCGCTGATGACTACGTCATATATCTTCGGGCTGCGGCCGAACTTCTTCTTGAACTCTTCTTTTGCTTTTTCTACAAACGTGTTGTACAGTTCTTCCTTTACCAAGTTGATGGTGCAGCCTCCGAAGCCTCCGCCCATGACGCGCGAACCGGTCACGCCGCAGTCGAACGCCAAGTCGTTCAGGAAGTCCAGCTCCTCGCAGCTCACTTCGTACAGCTTGCTCATGCCTTGATGCGTTTCGTACATCTTCTGGCCCACGGTCTCGTAGTCGCCGCGCTCCAGGGCGTCGCATACGTCAAGCACGCGCTGGTCTTCCTCTATCACATATTCTGCGCGTTTGTAGTCTTCTGCGCTGATGTCGGCTTTGACTTCCTCGAGCATCTCCATCGTCGCATCGCGCAATAATGTCACGTCCGCATGTTTCTTCTGTATGGCGGCCACTACGGCTTCACAGCTCTTGCGGCGGTCGTTGTATGCCGACGATGCCAGCTCATGCTTCACTACGGAGTCTACAAGCACCAGTTTGTATCCCTTCGGTTCAAACGGGAAGTACTGGTACTCCAACGAACGGCAGTCCAGACGCATCAGGCTTCCCTTCTTTCCGAATATCGAAGCGAACTGGTCCATGATGCCGCAGTTCACGCCACAGTAATTATGTTCCGTGGCTTGCCCTACTTTGGCCAACTCGAACTTGTCGATTTTGTTTTCACCGAACAGGTCGTTCAGGGCGTAAGCATATGTGCTCTCCAATGCGGCCGACGAGGACATGCCCGCGCCAATGGGCACATCGCCTGCGAAAGCGGTATTGAACCCTTTCACGTCTACACCGCGTTTTATCATTTCGCGGCACACTCCGAATATGTATCTTGCCCAGCTGGCACGCGGTGCATCTTCCTCGTTCAACCCGAACTCCACGTAGTCTTTCATGTCTATGGAGTAGGCTTTCACGGTGTTCGTGCCGTTAGGCTTGATTTCGGCCATTATCCCTTTGTCTATTGCCCCGGGAAATACGAACCCACCGTTGTAGTCCGTATGTTCACCAATCAGGTTAATACGTCCCGGTGAAGCATATACAGCTCCCGTAGTCCCATCAAAGTGCTTGATGAAACGGCTTCTTACGTGTTCTATGTCCATGATACTTATAATTTAATTAAGTGAATATTATTTTGTTGCTTCGTTGAAGCGACAGTTACTTTTTAGGGGTGGAAACCCGTGAGCCTATCAGCGCGTAGAACAGGATGTAGGCGGCGCAGCAAATTACTACCCAATAGCTGGTCATGTAGTCTGTAATGTCTGCAACCCATCCTTGGATGGCTACCATGACGGCACAGCCGAATACCATCGTCATGAACATGCCGCTGGCAATGGCTGTATATTTGCCCAGTCCTTCTACTGCCATATTGAAGATGCCTCCCCACATGACGCTCGTGCACAGACCCACCAGCAGGAATGCGAAAATGCCTATCGGCACTTCAGCCCAGATGATGTTGAGGTTGGCCCAGTCGATACCCGGAACCATGGCCGTTGCGCTGTCCGGAGCGAACATGCCGAATGCAAGCAACAGGATGCTGAGTGTGGCGGCTGTCGTGATCATTGCACGGCTGGAAATCTTTCCGCCGATGGCACTACCCACAAAACGTCCGACAAGCATCATCAACCAGTATACGGCTACTATCAAGCCTACGATGGTTGCGTCCATACCCTTACCGGGAACGGTTCCCTTTACGCTGGCGGCAGTAATCTGCTTGTCGTTTATCTTGGTTTCTATGTCTTTGATGGACTTGGCTACTTCGGCCGGGTCTTCATCGGGCTTGGCTGTTGTTTGGTAGAATGCAGTAGCGGCTTCAGTAGCGTTAAGCTCACCTTTTTCATACTTGTCCATGACAGATGCTTTTTCGGCGATGACGGCTTCCGTGTCCGCCGTCAGATATTGCAGCACGTAGGTCGGTGTACCCACCTCCACACTCATATAGAGGAAAATGGCGAGAATACCCAGCACAAAGTGGCGGTACTTCAGCGCGCCTTTTATCAGGCTCACGTCTACCGGTGCTTGTTCGGGTTCTTCTATCTTCGTGAAGAGGATGCCGATGAAGCCAATGACAAAGATGGCAAGTGCAATCATCAATGCGGGGGTGGCGTCGGCTATATGAGCTTTGGCTGCATCGCCTATCAAAGCACCCATGATGATGTATACTGCTACGGCCGCAGCGCTATTAAATACGCCTCCGAGCTGTATGAGCTGGTTTCCCTTGTTGCCGCCACCGCCCAGCAAGTTGAGCATGGGGTTTACCACACAGTTCAGGATGCACATGGTGAAGCCGCTGATGAATGCTCCAATCAGGTAGACAACGAATGCGCTTTCCTTGCCCATGTGTCCGCTGAGCCATTGCACTAAAATTCCTACGATTCCCACGAACAAGCCGATAAGGGCTGTCTTTTTGTAGCCGAACTTCGCGATGAGCATGCCGGCCGGTATGCCCATGACGAGGTAAGCTATGAAGTTACCGTAGTTACCAATTTGTGCAAGCACGTTGCTTGCACCGAAGTCATTCTTCACGATGACAGCCATCGGCGAACATAGGTTCGTGACGAATGCTATCATTGCAAAAAGTGCGATCATGATGATGATGGCACCCCATTGTTTCTTTTGATTACTCATGTCGTTTAACGGTCTTGATTTTTAGGATTTATAGATTCTGTTTTTGTTTTAGTTCTTTTCGGTAGTGAATTTATATATGGTAGTTTGTCGGTATTCTTCCCCAGGGCATAAAATCGCCGACGGGAAGTGCGGCTTGTTTGGTGTGTCGGGGAAACATTGTGCCTCAAAGCAAACGGCGCTTCTGGCAGGGAATGTCGCGCCGTGCGCTCCCGTGAATCCGTTCAACCAGTTGCCTGTGTATAGTTGCATACCGTTTTCCGTGGTATATATCTCTATTTTACGGCCACTTTCGGGGTCTGTGCAGATGGCTGCCAAGTCCAACGCTCCTCTTTCGCTCTTGTTCAATACGTAACAATGGTCATAACCTGTCCCGTTTATAAGTTGTTGGAACGGTTCTTCTATCCTGTCTCCTATGGCATGTGGCGTGCGGAAATCCATTGGCGTGTCTTCCACTTTCAGAATTTCCCCGGTAGGGATGGAAACCTCGTCTATCGGGATATAAAAGTCCGCATTGATATATAGAATATTGTTCAGTACAGTAGGTGAAGGGGAAGCGATGCCTGTGAGGTTGAAGAATCCGTGACTGGTCAGATTGACGACGGTTTCTTTGTCTGTTGTGGCGTGGTATTCAATGGAGAGGGCATTGCAATCTTCGGCAAGCCGGTAGGTAACTTCTACGTTCAAATTGCCGGGGAAACCCTCTTCCCCATCTTGTGATGTATAGTTGAATACGATTGTGTTCCGGCTTGGTTGCTTTGCCTGCCACACGCGGGCATGGAAACCTGTCGGGCCGCCGTGCAGGGAGTTTGGCCCGTTGTTTATGTTCAGCTTGTATTGTTTTCCCTGCAAAGTGAACTCTCCTTTGGCTATACGGTTGCCATAACGGCCTATTATGGTGCTTAGGAATGGTTCGGGGCTGTGGATGACATGCTTTATGCTGTCGTGTCCCAGAATCACATTGTCGTATTTGCCGTTTTTATCGGGTACCATGATGGAGAGAATGGCACAGCCGTAGTTGGTGACGGCCACCTCCATGCCTTGTCCATTGGTGAGGATAAACAAGTCTGTCTTCTCCCCGTTTATGTCTGTTTGGAAATCTTTTCGATTCAGCCTTGACAAATTATCTCCTTGTGAAGCTACGTTTGTCATATCGTTCCGTCTTTAAATTTCTTGCAAATAAAGAAAAATTTATTCTATTATCCAAAGTATTTAAATGGAAAATGTACGCGGCATTTTAGGAAAGTTTAGCGTGTTCGGGAATAAACCTTTTTTGATATTTTTTGTATGTTTGCTCCCGTAATCTATTAAACCAATCGAAAGATTTAATAACACAAGCAAATGTATCCTTTGAAATTCAATCCTATTCTGAAGCAGACGCTTTGGGGAGGAGACAAGATCATCCCGTTTAAACATTTGGAAACTGTGATGCCCAATGTGGGAGAGAGTTGGGAAGTTTCTGCCGTTGAAGGCAGCGAATCTGTAGTGGCCGACGGCCCTGACAAGGGGTTGACTCTGACGGAAATGGTGCGCAAGTACCGGGAAGAACTGGTAGGCGAGGCATGTTACACCCGCTTTGGTGACAAGTTCCCTCTATTGATAAAGTTTATCGACGCGAAACTGGACTTGTCCATCCAGGTGCATCCCGACGATGCGCTGGCCGCCAAGCGTCATCATAGTTTCGGCAAGAACGAGATGTGGTACGTGGTGGCTGCGGACAAAGGCGCAAAGCTCATTTCGGGTTTCTCGAAGCAGATTACGCCGAAGGAGTACAAGGAACGGGTGAACGACGGCACTTTTGCCGAAGTGCTGCAATCGTGCGACATCGAGTCCGGTGATGTGTTTTACGTGCCGGCTGGCCGTGTACACGGCATCGGCGCGGGGGCTTTTATTGCTGAGATACAACAGACTTCGGACATCACGTATCGCATATTCGATTACAATCGGAAGGATAAGAACGGCAAGACCAGAGAGTTGCACACGGTGCAGGCCGTAGATGCCATAAATTATGACGACGTGCAGGATGATTTCCGTACGCACTATGACAAGCTCCATAACGAACCTGTGGAGTTGCTCTCGACCCCGTATTTCACCACCTACGTATATGACATGGACGAAGACATAACCTGCGACTATTCGGAACTGGATTCGTTCGTCATTTACATGTGTTTGGAGGGAGCTTGCAGCGTAGTGGACGACGAAGGGCGTGAGTGGCCGTTGCAAGCCGGGGAGACGATGTTGTTGCCGGCGGCGATCAAGAACGTGAGAATCGTGCCGAAGCACGCCGTAAAGTTCCTCGAAGTGTCTTTATAATATAATGTGATGGGTTCCGGCCGCCTCTTGCCGGATACCGGGATGTATAATGCGGGCTTTCCCCTGACCGGGGAGGGCCCGCTTCGTTTTTGTTTGGGGCAGGCTGCTCAGTTGCAGGCGTGGGAGTATTCGTCGGGTGCGAGCCCCGTAAGGGTTTTGAACAGACGGCTGAAGCGTTGCACGCTGGGGATGCCCAGCTGTCGTGCTACCGCCGCGGGTGTGGCTTCGGAGCTCAGAAGCATGTGCTTGGCGACCTCTACCATGCGGAGGCGGAAGTATTCGTCGAGTGTCATGCCGGTTTCAAGGAGTAGCAGGTCGGTGAAGTAGGCGGCAGATAAGCCCAGCTTCTCGCCGCAATAGTCGGCTGTGGGCGATTTTCCGCCTTGCAGGCGGCCGCTTTCAATGTATTCGTCGAGTAGTCGTTGCGCCCTTTGCAGGAGGGCCTTGTTCTTGTTCTCGCGGGTGATGAACTGGCGTTCGTAAAAGCGCTTGCTGTAGTCCAACAGCAGTTCTATGAGGCGCGACAGCAGGATGCCGGTGTGCCTGTCGATGGGGTGGTGGAGTTCATTCTCTATGTGCTCCATGCAGCAGGTGATTATGCCCGTTTCGTGTTGCGACAGGTGCAAGGCTTCTTCCTTTTTGTAGCCGAAGAACGTGTAGTTCCCTATGTAGCTGCACAGCGGCGTGTGGGTCAATAAGTCGGGATGGAAGGCCAGCAGCCAGCCCTTTTCGGGTAACGTATGCTCGCGGTCCATGCGGAATATTTCGCCCGGTGTGAGAAACACCATCGTGGCGCAGGCATAGTCGTAGTACTTCCGCCCGCAACAGCAGCAACCGTCGGGGTTGTCTTCTATCAGCAGGATGGCGTAGAACTCGAACTTCACTTTCTCGCTGTCCAGCCCCTTCTTCCCCAGGTTGATGAGGCTTGCCTGCGGGTGCAGCGTCTTGCAGCCCAGACAGCGGTTGCATTCGCCCACGGTCTTTATGTCCAGCGTCTTTTCCTTGTTTCCCATTTCTTTTTTGCAGCAATCTATCGGATTCCTTGCAGGAACGCAGCAAAGGTATGCCTTGTGGCGGATACGCCCATGACCTGAATTACGGATAGTGCAACCCTTGTTACGGTTGGCCTTCCTGAGGCCATATGGAAAGCGTGGTTTTTGTGGAGGGAAAGTGGTATTTTGTTGGCGCAAAAATTGTACTTTTGCCCGTCTTTGTTCCGTACATGTTCCGTCCGTGGCCGCAACGCGTTGCGAGCGCGCTCGCAACATGTTCCGCTCGCGCTCGCGACATGTCGCGCCCGACGGCCTTGTATGCAGGGCGGGAAAAAGGCTTTTTCCGGTTTTTTTTACCTTATATAATTAATGAAGAAAGGAAGAAG
>CALUGY010000007.1 GCA_944320295.1 uncultured Bacteroides sp. | reverse complement strand
TGTTTGACGCTATATCTCTGACTTTTCTCCGCAACGCGTTGCGTCCGTGCTCTCAACATTGTCCGTCCGTGCTCGCAACGCGTTGCTCTTGCGCTCCGTGTGTGTACGCAGCAAAGGGCTTGCCCCTTGCCTGTTTTCTGGGGATGTGTATGTCTTGATTTTTTGTCATATTCGGATGCCTTTGGCATATCGGCAGGGAGCATCGTGCTTGCTATTCGGGTATTTTGTGTTATATTTGTTTCCGATTAAGGGAATGAGTGCTGCTTGCGGCGTAAAGTGCGTGGGAAGGCAGCGGTCATGTCATTAAACAATATATATTATGGCAACAAAGAAAAAAGAAACTTACTCGCAGGCAATGGCGCGGTTGGAGACCATCATGTCGCAAATAGACGATAACGAACTGGACATTGACCAGCTGGCCGACCGGATAAAGGAGGCAAACGAAATCATTGCCTTCTGCAATGCCAAACTGACCAAGGCCGAGGCGGAAATAGAAAATTTGCTGGCCGGGAAGCCGAAAACTGAAGAATAAAGCGTACATTTGTGCGGATTGTATTTACAACATGGAAGCAATTAATATTTAAGGATATGAAAGAAATTGATTGGGCTAATCTGTCGTTCGGTTATATGAAGACGGATTACAATGTGAGAATCTATCATCGTAACGGCCAATGGGGCGAACTGGAAGTTTGCAGCGAGGAGACCATCCCCCTGCACATGGCTGCCACCTGCCTGCACTATGGACAAGAGGCATTCGAGGGACTGAAGGCTTTCCGTGGCAAGGATGGACGGGTGCGCATCTTCCGCTTGGAGGAGAATGCTGCACGCTTGCAGTCTACCTGCCGGGGCATACTGATGCCCGAACTCTCTACCGAACGGTTCCGCGAGGCCGTAGTGAAGGTCGTGACGCTGAACGAACGCTTCATCCCTCCCTACGAGAGTGGTGCATCGCTCTACATCCGTCCGTTGCTCATCGGCACGGGGCCTCAGGTGGGTGTCAAGCCGGCCAACGAGTACCTTTTCCTTATCTTCGTCACGCCTGTGGGGCCGTACTTCAAGGGCGGCTTCGCCACTACGCCTTACGTCATCACGCGCAAGTACGACCGCGCGGCTCCTTTGGGAACGGGTACGTTCAAGGTGGGGGGCAACTATGCGGCCAGCCTGCGTGCCAGCAAGGAGGCGCACGATGCGGGCTACTCGGCCGAATTCTACTTGGATGCAAGGGAGAAGAAGTACATGGACGAGTGCGGTGCGGCCAACTTCTTCGGCATAAAGGACAACACGTACATCACTCCGCTCTCCACTTCCATCCTGCCCAGTATCACGAACAAGAGCCTGATGCAGCTGGCCGAAGACCTTGGCATGAAGGTGGAACGCCGCCCTGTGCCCGAAGAGGAACTGGCCACGTTCGAGGAAGCAGGAGCCTGTGGCACGGCTGCCGTCATCAGTCCCATACAACGCATAGACGACCCGGAGAACAACCGCTCCTATGTCATTTCGAAGGATGGCAAGCCCGGCCCCGTCTGCACCAAGCTGTATCATAAGCTGCGGGCCATACAGTATGGCGACGAACCGGACACGTACGGATGGGTGACGGTGCTCTGATTCCCCCTTGACACATTAATACATATGGTTATGTTGAAGCGAAACTACGGGGCGCGCGCGACGGCCCGTGCCGCACGAAAGCGAGGTGAACGATGAGCAAGGGCAAGCTTGAGAAATTTGCCGACATGGCAAGTTACCCCCACGTGTTCGAGTATCCGTACTCTGTGGTGGCCGATGTTCCCTTCGACATGAAGGGACGATGGGGCAAGGACTTCTTCGGCAACGCCAATCCCATCGTGGTGGAACTGGGCTGCGGGCGCGGTGAATACACCGTGGGCCTGGGACGCATGTTCCCCGAGAAGAACTTCGTGGGCGTGGACATCAAGGGGGCGCGCATGTGGACGGGGGCGACCGAGTCGCTTCGAGAGGGCATGAAGAACGTGGCCTTCCTGCGTACGCACATCGAGATAATAGACCGCTTCTTCGCTCCGGGCGAGGTGAGCGAGGTGTGGCTCACCTTTAGTGACCCGCAGATGAAGAAGGCCACCAAGCGACTGACCTCCACCTACTTCATGCAGCGGTACCGCCGTTTCCTGGTGGACGGGGGGCTGGTGCACGTCAAGACGGACAGCAACTTCATGTACACCTACACCCGTTACATGACGGAGCGCAACGCCTTGCCCGTGGAGGTGGCGACCGACGACCTGTACCACTCCGGCCTGGCCGACGACATACTGGGCATACGCACCTACTACGAGCAGCAATGGCTCGACCGGGGACTGAACATCAAGTACATCCGTTTCCGCTTGCCCGCCACCGGAGAACTGCACGAGCCGGAGGTGGACATCGAGATGGACGACTACCGCAGCTACAACCGCAGCAAGCGAAGCAGCCTTGCAATGTCAAGATAAATGTACATCGTCCCGAGGCCCCCGCAGGCCGGATTCAGCTTTGCGGCGGGCTTGGAGCGTTTCCGTAATTCGCTGATAATCAATGGTAGTAGGAAAGGACTGACATCAGACGCCGTTTCATCCTACATCAAACCGGCTTTGATGTCACATCAGACGGCGTTTGATCCTACATCAAACCGGCTTTGATCCTACATCAAAGCGGCTTTGATCTCCGGCCAAATCACATGTAAATAATTAATACTATAAAGACTATGACACTTTATCCTAAACTCATACTCGACGCGCTCGCCACCGTGCGCTATCCCGGCAACGGGAAAAACCTGGTGGAGGCGGAGATGGTGGCCGACAACCTGCGCATAGACGGCATGAAGGTCTCCTTCTCCCTCATCTTCGAGAAACCGACCGACCCCTTCATGAAGTCCATGCTGAAGGCGGCCGAAGCGGCCATACACGCCTATGTGTCGCCCGACGTGGAGGTGACCATCGCCACCGAAAGCCGCCAGGCCGCACGCCCCGAACCGGGCAAGATGCTGCCGCTGGTGCGCAACGTCGTGGCCGTGTCCTCCGGCAAGGGCGGGGTGGGCAAGAGCACCGTGGCGGCCAATCTGGCCGTGGCCCTCGCCCGTCTGGGCTACAAGGTGGGCCTGCTGGACGCCGATATTTTCGGCCCGTCCGTACCGAAAATGTTTCAGGTGGAAGACGAACGGCCCTATGCCGTGGAGAAGGACGGCCGGCAACTCATCGTCCCCGTCGAGAAATACGGCATCAAACTGCTCTCCATCGGCTTCTTCGTCAACCCCGAACAGGCCACCCTGTGGCGCGGGGGCATGGCCAGCAACGCGCTGAAGCAGCTGGTGGGCGACGCCGACTGGGGCGAGCTGGACTACTTCATACTCGACACCCCGCCGGGCACGAGCGACATACACCTGACGCTGTTGCAGACGCTCGCCATCACCGGCGCCGTCATTGTCAGCACCCCGCAGCAAGTGGCCCTGGCCGATGCCCGCAAGGGGGTGGACATGTACCGCAACGACAAGGTGAACGTGCCCATCTTGGGTCTGGTGGAAAACATGGCCTGGTTCACCCCGGCCGAGCTACCCAACAACAAGTATTACCTCTTCGGCAAGGACGGATGCGCCCGCTTGGCCCAGGAGTTGGGCGTTCCCCTGCTGGGGCAAATCCCCATCGTGCAGGCCATATGCGAGAGCGGCGACCGGGGCACACCCATCGCCCTCGACCAGGACAGCCTGACGGGTCGTGCCTTCCTGCAATTGGCCGCCGCCGTGGTGCGCCAAGTGGACCGCCGCAATGTGGAGATGGCCCCCACCAAGATAGTGGAAGTCAAGAAGTAAGACGCACGACGGCCCGCCTCCCCATGCAGGAAGGCGGGCCGCTTGCTTTAAGAGAGAACGGCGCGCTGGCCTATGAGAGCTTGAACATGACGGGCACGGTGTAGCGCACGTTTACCGCTTCGCCCTTCACCATACCGGGCTTCCACTTGGGCATGGCTTTCAACACACGCACGGCTTCCGCGTCCAGTAGCGGGTCTACTTCCCTGATGACCTTCACGTCGGTCACGTCGCCTTCCTTGGTCACCACGAACTGGCACACCACCCGTCCTTGGGTGCCTGCCTCCTTGGCTTCGGCAGGATACTTGAGGCTTTCTTTCAGATACTCCATCAGCTTGGGAATCCCTCCGGGGAACTCCGGCATTTGCTCCACCACGTCATACACTTGCTCTTCGGAACCGGCCTCCGGAATGGGGGCTACGGTCGTGCTTTCGTCGTTGCCTTGTGTCGCCGTCACTACCTCCGTAATTTGTGCGTCGGCTGCTTCGTCATTGCTTGCCTCCTGCGTGTTGCCCGCGTTGTTGCAGGCCACGGCCAGCAAGGCCGCTGCCGGGAGAAACAGCAGATACTTGGCTTTCCCGGCCTTGTTGCTTTGTTTTTTGTTCATCATCGTGATTCTTTTCTTTAATGGTAAAACATTGAAGTTATTTGATAAAGGTGCTATAGCCTTGGGTTGGTAGGCCAGTTCCAGCAGATGGAGCTGGTAGGTTTTGGGGTCGTAGCCCGCACGGAGCACTTGCCGGTCGGCCAGGTATTCCAGGTTGCTGTGCATTTCGCGGCAGATGAGCCATACAAAGGGATTGCACCAGCACACCACCCGCATCGCTTCGCCGGCAAGCACGTCTACTGAATGCCATTGCTTCGCATGGGCCTGCTCGTGGGCCAGTATCTCGTCCAGCTCCCCTGCGGGATAGGCATCGGGCCGCACGAATATCCACCCGAAGAATGAGAACGGGCTACTGCCTTCCGGAAGCAGACGTACCTTTACGCCGTTCACCACCGCTGCGGGACACCGCCGTACCATATATATAATGGACAACAGTCTGAACATGAACCGTAGGCCGAACAGTCCGGCCACTACCCAATAGGCTATGCCGAGCAGCGGCAGTGGCCATCCGGTGGCCGTGTGTACCTCTCCCTGCGGGGTGACGATGAGGTCGGGCAGCAGCACGTCTATCTGTAGGGGGTGCAGGGCTTCCCAGTTCCCCAGCCATTCCGGCACCTGCGCCAGCGGAATGATGGCCGCCAATGGGAACATGCCGAGCAGCGCGGCACGCCGCCACGTGAAGAACGTGTCCCTGTTGCAAAGCAGCCGGTAGAGCACATAGAACAGCGCCAATATGATATTGGCTTTTATGAAGTATGCCAGCATCATTCCCTCCCTTTCTCAATCATGTCTATGATGTCCTTCAGTTCATCGGCCGAAATCTTCTGTTCCTTTGCGAAGAAAGTCACCATCTCCTTGTACGAGTTCTCGAAGTAGTTGCGCACGAAGCCGCTCATGAAGGCCCGTTTATATTCGCTTTCCTCTATCAGCGGAGTGTATTCATACATGTTGCCCACCCGTTTGGGTTTGATGTAGTGTTTGCGTTCAAGGTTCTTCACGATGGAGGCCACCGTGGTGTAGGGCGGGGCGGGTTGCGGGTAGCATGCCACGATGTCCTTCACGAAGCAATGGCCCAGCTGCCACACGTGCAGCATCACTTCTTCTTCCTGTTTCGTCAGTTTCTCCATAATGTTCCCTTTCGTTAGTTCATTCTCATGCCGCAAATCTACGAACAATTCGTAATCACTATACAAAGAATAAGTTAATAGTTGCTAACGAAACTACGTTTTTTTCGTAGCAAGTCTTTCCCACGCCTGTACGTAGTGGAAAAATGAAGCCTGCGGTTCATTCTTTCCGTCCCTTGCGAGGGAGTTTGGAAAGTATTGTATAACTTTGGGAGGCACTTTAGCGTAAGCATCGTGTAAGTGCGTGGTTTACAGCATACTTTTAGGGCGTTTGCTTGCAACGTGTTGCGGCCGTGCTCCGAACATGTTGCGACCGTGCTCCGAACGTGTTGCGGCCACGCTTCGAACATGTTGCGCTTCCGGGCGCGATGTATGCCGTTCAAACTCCGCGAGATTTGCTTTTCTGTGTGGCATCTGATATGCGTCACTTTTGTTGCTATGGCAATTGTAATATAAATATGTATAGATAGATTATGGACAGTATGAAAATCTGGAAGGCATTATGCCTCGTCGCTTGTCTTGCGCTGGCCGCATGCGGCATGGAGCGGCAACCTGCCGTCAACGTCAACGCCAACGGCACCCGCTGGCATTGGGAGAATGGAACCATCGTGGTGGAGACGCCGCAACGCCCGGCAGGCCAGAAAAGCGTGTTGGGCTTGACTGCCCCGAAACTCGAAGTGGTACGCGTGGGCTTTGTGGGGCTCGGTATGCGCGGGCCGGGTGCGGTGGAACGTTTCACGTATATTCCCGGCACGCAGGTGGTTGCCTTGTGCGACTATGAACGCGACCGTGCCGAGCAATGTCAGGCGTTGCTTAGGAAAGCATCCATGCCCGAAGCCGCCATCTATTCCGGCGAGAAAGGCTATGAGGAGCTGTGCAACCGCGACGACATTGATTTGGTATACATAGCCGCCGACTGGCTGCACCACTTCCCCGTGGCCAAGTATGCCATGGAACACGGCAAGCACGTGGCCATCGAAGTGCCTTCGGCCATGAACCTCGCGCAATGCTGGGCACTCATCGACCTGAGCGAGACCACCCGCAAGCATTGTTTCATCTTGGAGAACTGCTGTTATGATTGGTTCGAAATGAATACCCTCAACATGGCCCAGCACGGTGTGTTCGGCGAAGTCATCCGCGCCCAAGGAGCCTACATCCATAACCTCGACCAGTTCTGGGACTACTACTGGAAAAGCGGGGCCGACGACAAGCTGGGCTGGCGCCTGGACTATAACATGCGCCATCGTGGCGACGTGTATGCCACGCACGGACTCGGTCCCGTGGCACAGGCACTCAACATCCATCGTGGCGACCGTATGAAGACGCTGGTGGCCATGGATACCAAGTCGGTCATCGGACGGCAGTTGGTGGAAGAGCGCACGGACTCAGCCTGTACCGGCTTTAGGAACGGCGACCACACCACCACCCTCATCCGCACCGAGCAGGGCAAGGTGATAGAGATACAGCACAATGTGATGACGCCTCAGCCGTACAACCGCCTCTACCAGCTGACCGGCACGAAGGGATTTGCCAACAAGTATCCCGTGGAAGGCTATGCCCTTGCCGCCGAGCAGATGTCGGCTTCGGGTGTCAAGCCTTCGGTGGACGACTTGAGCGCGCATGGCTTCCTGCCTCAAAAGGATATGGATGCGCTGGTGGAAAAGTACCGCCATCCCATCCTGACGAAATATGGTGAACTGGCCAAGGAAGTGGGCGGACATGGTGGCATGGACTTCGTGATGGACAGTCGCCTGGTGTATTGCCTGCAAAACGGCCTGCCACTCGACATGGACGTGTACGACCTGGCGGAGTGGTGCTGTCTGGCCGAGCTGGGCGAGCTCTCCATGGATAACGGATGCGCCCCGGTGGCCGTGCCCGACTTTACGCGCGGCGAGTGGGACGTGCTCAAGGGCTACCGTCACGCCTTTGCTTCGCCTGAAGACGAGAAAGCCGCAGCCGAAAAGGCCGAAGCCTTTACACGGCGGTTGAAAGGAGAATGAATTCCGCTTGCTTGTGGATAGTAATTAAATATCAAACAAAACATATGTGTATGAAAAAGACAATCTTTACCGTTTTTACTGCGTTGCTGTTTGCAGTACCGTGCTGCGGGCAACTTGTTTATCACGATGCAGCCTCTTTTCCGCTTTTGGGACGGGCCACGGAATGTACTCCTACACGTTATGAGCGTTTGCCCGATTCGTTGGAACACATCTCCCGGCAGCCGCTTTGGGAGTTGGGACGCAATAGCGCGGGGCTGGCCGTGCGCTTCCGCACCAACTCCACGTGTGTGGCTGCCAAGTGGCAGGTGCGTACCAATATGCGCATGAATCATATGACGGACACCGGCATCAAAGGTCTCGACCTGTATTGCCTTATGGATGACGGGCATTGGGCTTTTGCCGGGAGCGGACGCCCGCAAGGGCAGGACAACGAGGCCACGCTTGCGGCCAACATGTCGCCGCGTGAACGGGAGTTCATGCTCTACCTCTCGCTGTATGATGGAGTCACGTCGCTACAGATAGGCGTGGATTCGCTGGCGCAGCTCGACATGCCCCAGGTCGACCTGCCTCATAGGGAGAAACCCATCGTGTTTTACGGTACAAGCATATTGCAAGGAGGTTGTGCGTCGCGTCCCGGCATGGCGCATACCAACATTCTGCAACGCTGGCTCAACCGCGAGTGCATCAACTTGGGCTTTAGCGGCAACGGGCAACTTGATTTGGAGATAGCGCATGTCATGGCCGGAGTGGACGCGTCCGTCTTCGTGTTGGACTTCATGCCGAACGTTACTATAGAGCAGTTGCGCGACCGGGCCATAAAGTTCTACGACATTATCCGTGCCAAGCGTCCCGACACGCCCGTGCTGTTCGTGGAGAACCCCATTTTCACCACCTCTACGCTTGATGAGAAGGTGGCCCGCGAGGTGAAGGAGAAGAATGCCGTCTTGCGCGAGATTGTCGATGCGTTGGAACGCCGGGGTGAGAAGAACATCCGTTATCTTCCGGCCGACGACCTGATAGGCCACGACGGCGAGGCCACGGTGGACGGTGTGCACTATACCGACTTGGGCTTCATGCGCTATGCCGAAGTGCTTCGTCCCTTGCTGGAGGACATGATGGACTGACGTGCCCTTCTTTCGGGATATATTGAAACAATACGGGCCGCACGAAAGATTTCTTCGTGCGGCCCGTGTCGTTATTTTGTGAGGTATAATTCTTATTCCAGCGTGAAGCCTTGCGAGCCGATGAGCGTGCCGTCGGAAAAGATGTCCACACGGTATGCCCCGGCATACAGGTATTCCTCCACGTTCCAGTACACAGTAACGTGCTGCTCTTCGCCGTTGTATTCTATGTATTTTTTTATGGAATAGCGCAGTTCGCGGTTCTCATAAGGGAACACATCGGAGGCATTCTTGGAGAGCACGTCGTTATCCGGCGTGGCTATGCGGATATAGAGCGTACGTTCGCCCGTCTGCGCTGTGATGTTCTTGCTGATATTGAAGTCTATCTGGAACTTCACAATGTCTTTCACCTTCCGGGCCTTTCGTCCCCGCTTGTTGGCAGCCAGCACGCTGATGTTCGTCGCGTCGAGTTGTGCAGCCAACGTTACTTGCCCTTCCAGCTTCTCCTTTTCCTCGGACAGGTTGCTGATGCGCCGTGAAGCGGCGTCATATTTCCGAGTCACGTCTTTTATGATTTCCTGTTGGTGGGCGGTCAGCCTGTTCAGCGAGTCTATTTGGTTGATGTAGCTCATCATTACCTTGCGCAGCGAGGCCAACTCTTTGCGCAGCCTGCGTATTTCGCTTGCGTTGCTGCTCTTTACAGTGCGCAGCTCTTCGAGCAGGCGTTGCGTCTTCATCTGCTCCTGTTCCAAGAGCACCGAGAGGGAGTCGTTGGACACGGTCATCTTCAGTTCGTCGTATTGTTGCGAGAACTGGGCATACTGTCCCTCCAGATCCTCTTTCTCCAGTTCAAACTCTTGCACCAGTTCGTAGTTGGTTTGCTTTACGGACAACAGCCATACGGTTACGCCGGCCAGCAGCACCGCAAGCACTCCTACAGCTGCAATCAGTACCTTGTTATTGCTTATTTTAGTCATACTTCTTTGTTATATGTTCTGTTGAAGTTCGAAGGCTATTTTTGAAGCCGCTTTTATCCTTACGGGGCGGCTTGTCTATTCCGGAGGCAAAAGTACAAATTAAATCGGGAATACTCGGCTTATGGGCTGCTTAAAATAGCTTGTCGCTTTGCCAACTTCCTGTTTTTCTGTTTTTTCCTGCCAGATTGTAGGTCGCTTCCGGGGTGTGGATGTGCTTACGTTATCATGCGTGTGAATCAGGCGTTTGTCCGCAACGTGTTGCGAGTCTGCTTCCAACACGTTGCGGGCGTGCTCCGAACATGTTGCACCCACGCTCCGTACACGTTGGAAACATGGAGGGTATATATGCCGCTTTTCCGTGCTCTACGATTGGTATAGAGGCGTTATGTATGCTCTTTCTTTTTTTGACCGGATTTGTTGCGTGAGAGATATTGTTGTGCCAAGGGCCTTTTTGTGTTCATCTCATGTCCGCTCCCCACATCATTTTGTTCCGCAAGGTGTCGAACAGAATGTGGTTACAACGTTTCACTACTTTGATACTATAATCGGCGCGCTCTATGGTGAGACGCGTGCTTTCCTTGCACGATGAACTGCGGCCGTCTATGGCGACCAGGAAGTTATGGCTGCGGCTCTCCACGTCGAGTGTCACTTTCCAGTCGTCGCGGATGACGATAGGCCGCATGTTGAGGCTGTGCGGGGCAACGGGGGTCAGGGCGATTGTTTTGCTGTGTGGCACGATGATGGGACCGCCTACGCTTAGCGAGTAGGCCGTGGAGCCAGTAGGGGTGGCCACTATCAGTCCGTCGGCCTGGTAGGTGGTGAGCGGTGCGTCGTTGATGGCAGCGTGAATGGTGATCATGGAGGAGCTGTCGCGCTTCAATACGGCAATCTCGTTCAATGCGTAAGGATCTTGCATCAGTTGCGTGTCATTACACTTCAGTTGTAGTACGCTGCGCTCTTCTGTTTTGTAGTTGCCCGCATATATTTCGCTGAATGTGGCTTCTATTTCTTCAGGGGAGATGTCGGCCAAGAAACCCAAACGCCCTGTGTTGATGCCCAATATGGGGATGCCTTTCCTGCCGACCCGGCTTGCGGCTTTCAGAAAAGTGCCGTCGCCCCCGATACTGATTACCATGTCGGCTTGGAACTCGTTCTCATCGAACAGCTCGGCATTGGGGATTTCGATATGTAGTTCCTTGTTTAAAAAACGGTAGAATTCCCTGCAAATACAAAGCTCGGCTCCGTGTAGCTGCAACGAATGGAAAAGTCTTGCTGCTTGTGTCGATTTCTTAGCTTGGTACGTATTTCCGAAGATGGCAAATTTCATGTTTCTTTATGTTATGGCAACCATTGTGATGTGCAAATATGGTATTTTTTTCTCATAGTGCAGTCAATGTATCACTATTATTTGTACTTTTGCCCCAAACAATAAGCGGATTTATGACAAAACTAAGCGTAAATATAAACAAGGTAGCCACGCTGCGTAACGCCCGTGGCGGGAATGTGCCCGATGTGGTGAAAGTGGCGTTGGATTGCGAACGCTTCGGAGCTGACGGCATTACCGTGCACCCTCGTCCGGACGAGCGCCATATACGGAAAAGCGATGTCAACAACTTGCGTCCTTTGTTGAAGACGGAGTTCAATATAGAGGGATATCCTTCGCCGGAGTTCATAGATCTGGTGCTGAAGGTCAAGCCGCATCAGGTGACTTTGGTGCCCGACAGTCCTACGCAATTGACGTCGAACGCAGGATGGGATACAAAGAGCCATTTCTCTTTCTTGAGCGAAGTGCTCGATAAGTTCAATAATGCGGGTATTCGCACTTCCGTGTTTGTCGATGCCGACCCGGAGATGGTGGAGTATGCGGCCAAGGCCGGAGCCGACCGCGTGGAATTGTATACCGGGCCTTATGCAGTTGCTTATTCAAAGGACAAGGCTGCAGCCATAGCACCATTTGTGGGGGCTGGGAAGGCTGCACGCAGTTTGGGCATAGGCTTGAACGCTGGTCATGATCTTAGCTTGGAGAACTTGAATTATTTTTATCAAAACATTCCGTGGATGGATGAAGTTTCCATTGGCCATGCGCTAATTTGCGATGCTTTGTATTTGGGACTGGAACATGCCATAGAGGAATATAAAAATTGTCTTCGCTGATGAATATGATGTTGCTTATGGCCCAAGCGGCCGGAAATTTGAGTGAGTCGATAGCCGGCTCTAATCCGGTATTGACCCCGGTGACAGATGCTGCAGAGATGAGCTTGTGGGAAATGGCCACCAAGGGGGGATGGATTATGATTGTGTTGGGAGTGCTCTCTTTATTGTGCTTTTACATATTGTTCGAGCGGAACTATGTGATTCGGAAAGCCGGCAAAGAGGATCCGAAGTTCATGGATAAGATAAAGGACTACATCTTAGGTGGCGAGATAAAAGCTGCCATATCATATTGCCGTAGTGTGAATACACCCTCGGCGCGGATGATAGAAAAAGGTATCAGTCGTTTGGGCCGTCCTATAAATGATGTGCAGGCTGCCATAGAAAATGTAGGTAACATAGAGGTTGCCAAGCTCGAAAAGGGACTTACTATCATGGCTACCATTGCTGGAGGCGCTCCGATGATTGGCTTCCTCGGTACGGTGACCGGTATGGTGCGTGCATTTTTTGAGATGGCCAATGCAGGGAACAACATTGACATCACATTGCTTTCTGGAGGTATTTATGAGGCTATGATAACTACTGTGGGAGGACTGATTGTGGGTATCATTGCCATGTTTGCTTATAACTACCTGGTAACGCTGGTCGATGGTGTGGTCAATAAGATGGAAGGCAAGACCATGGCCTTTATGGACCTGCTGAACGAACCGGCGCAATGACATGTCTGATGTCCGGCGGCTTTGGATATAGAGCATAGGACTGTTCGGAAGATGAAATCTTTCTTAGAGACCAATCGGACATGTCGATTGCATGTGTAATGTGTACCCGTGTATTTATAATTGTAAAAACTGACAGAAGTGTTAAAACGCAGAGCCAAGATATCGCCTAATTTCAGTATGGCCTCCATGACGGATGTCATATTCCTGTTGCTGATATTTTTCATGATAACTTCTACGGTCGTGTCACCCAATGCGATCAAGGTGCTACTTCCGCAAGGGAAACAACAGACCTCGGCTAAACCTTTGACAAGGGTTATCATAGACAAGGAGTTGAACTATTATGCGGCGTTTGGCAACGATAGGGAGCAACCGGTTTCGTTGGATGAATTGCCCGGTTTTCTCCGTTCGTGTGCCGACCGTGAGCCGGAAATGTATGTGGCTTTGTATGCCGATGAGTCAGTACCTTACCGCGAGATAGTAAAGGTGCTGAATATTGCCAATGAGAACCATTTCAAAATGGTGCTGGCTACACGTCCGCCGGAAGATTGAAGAATACATATAAGGAAGTATAAGGAATCATGTCAAAACAGAAAACGAAAGGAAAGTATATAGGTATGGCTGGTGCCTTGCTGGTGCATGTTGCCATTGTCGCCTTTTTGTTCTTGGCAGGATTCGCTTTGCCTAAACCTCAGGAAGAAGGAGGCGTTCCGGTCATGTTGGGTGAAGTGCCTCAATCTTCTGGTTGGGCAGATCCTTCGCTCGTAGAGGTGGAGACAATGCCCGCAGAGGCTTCGCTTCCGCAAGAAACATCTGAGCAAGGACTTATCACGCAAGATTTGGAAGAGACTGTGGCTTTGGAGTCGGAGCGTGAGTCCCAAGACGATAAAGTAGAGAAACCGGAAAAGACAGAGGCTGAAAAGGCAGAAGAAGCCCGTAAACTGGCAGAAGCCAAGGCTGAACAAGAACGCCGGGAAGCCGAAGAAGCTGCCCGTAGACGGGTGGCTGGAGCTTTTGGCCGAGGAGCGGAGATGGAAAGTCATGGCAATGCCGAGGGGGAAGGCTTGCAAGGCAGCCCGCAAGGAAATGCTTCTGACGGGAAAACGACTGGTACCGGAGGATATGGCACATTCGATTTGGGTGGGCGTTCTATCGGTGCAGGAGGCTTGCCGCGCCCTGTGTACAATGTACAGGATGAGGGTCGTGTGGTCGTCACTATTACAGTAAATCCGGCCGGGCAGGTGATAGCGACAGAAATCAACAAACAGACCAACACCGTTAATCCGGCCTTGCGCAAAGCTGCGGAAGAGGCCGCCAAGAAAGCCCGTTTTAATGCGGTGGATGGTTTGAACAATCAAATGGGAACGATTACGTATTATTTTAATTTGAAATAAATAAAGGAGAAACAACTATGGGGACTGTTTACGTATTTTTTTCTGATTGCTTTGAAGAAATGGAAGCTTTTGCATCAGTAGACATCTTGCGTCGTGCAGGGTTGAATGTGCAAATGATAACGGTGACTTCGGATGAAATTGTGAGAGGGGCGCATGGCATTTCCGTGCTTTGCGATAAGAATATCGAGAACTGCGACTTCTTCGACGCGGAGCTTGCCGTATTGCCCGGCGGCCTTCCCGGAGCTACCACGCTGGCTGAGTGTAAGGACTTGCATAAACTCTTGCAACACATGGCGTCTGAAAACAAGACGATTGCCGCCATCTGTGCCGCGCCCATGGTATTGGGCCAGCTTGGCCTGCTGAAAGGACGTAAAGCTACTTGCTATCCGGGCTTTGACAAATATTTGGAAGGTGCGGAATATACCGGCGCGTTGGTAGAGAAAGACGGTAACTTTATTACAGGCAAAGGGCCGGGTGCATCCATCAAATTTGCTCTTGCCTTGGTAGAGCACCTGTGCGGGAAAGAAAAAGTGAAGGAGTTGGAAGAGGCCATGTGCCTCCGCTAATCCTCTTATTCAGGCTCTTTACTTGCAACGCGTTGCGCTCGTGCTCCGAACGTGTCGCGCTCACGAGCCGAACACGTTGCGCTTACGGGCCGAACGTGTTCGGCTCGTGCCTATTATAGATAGCCTGTGGATACGGGTGCGAAACAGGTTGCCCTTCCCGTTAAAATGTGGCGGAGGTGGAATGTGCTCTATGTGATAAGAGACTGGTTATTACGTTTATAAGTGATATGTCAATGAGATATGTTCTGATAGTGGCGGGTGGAAAAGGCTTGCGCATGGGGACGGAACTCCCCAAACAGTTTCTTCCCATTGGAGGAAGACCGGTGTTAATGCGCACGGTGGAGTCTTTTTATTCGTACG
>CALUGY010000006.1 GCA_944320295.1 uncultured Bacteroides sp. | reverse complement strand
TAAAAAGGCTTAGCAACGATTATCAACGATACTTGAGCAACAAAAAAGGCGCCCGTAAAGAGCGCCATATTAATCGATTATAATCAATTTAACTATTTAATAATCAGTAAATTACTTACCGATGCAGAAGTGTTTGAATATGTTACCAAGTACTTCGTCTGTCGCCACCTCTCCCACGATGTCGCTAAGATGGAAAATGCACTCGTGGAGGTCTTGAGAAATGAAATCGCCGGATAAGCCGGCGGAAAGCCCCTCTTGTACGCGGCGGATGGCCGACAGGGCATGGGTGAGGGCTTCGTAATGGCGGGCGTTGGTAACGATGATGTCGCCGGAAGACAGGGTCGGCAGACGGGCGGCTTCGACCAAGAGGGACTGGAGCTGCCCGATTCCTTCTCCTCGCTTGGCCGAGAGGGGAACGGACGGGATACCCCCGCGGATGCCAAGAAGCCCGGCGCGCGGGGCGTTCAGGTCGCTCTTGTTGAGGACGAGGATGAGCTGCTTGCCTTCACACAAGGGGATGATCCGGTTGGAGAGGGCGGTAACCTGTTTTTCCGCTTCAGTCTGGTCGACGACCCAAAGTACGATGTCTGCTCGCTCGATGGCACGGAAGCTACGCTCGATGCCCAAGACTTCAATGGCGTCGGTTGTGTCGCGGATGCCCGCAGTATCAATGAAGCGGAAGACGGCTCCGTCAAGGTTTATGGTGTCTTCTATCACGTCGCGCGTGGTGCCGTGTATGTCGCTTACGATGGCTCGTTCTTCACCCACAAGGGCGTTGAGCAGGGTGGACTTGCCGGCGTTCGTCTCGCCGACGATGGCCACAGGGATACCGTTCTTCAAGGCATTCCCGGTGCGGAACGAATCGGTGAGCCGGGTAATCAAGGTTTCGATTTGCGAAGCGAGGCCTTGAAGCTCGGAGCGGTTGGCAAACTCCAGTTCCTCATGGTCGGAGAAGTCGAGTTCCAATTCCATAAGCGAGGTGAGGTGAAGAAGCTGGTGGCGGAGTTTCCCCAGTTCTTTGCTGAATCCTCCCCGCATTTGGTTCATGGCAAGGCGATGGGTGGCTTCGGAAGTCGAGGCTATCAGGTCGGCCACAGCTTCGGCCTGGCTCAGGTCCATCTTGCCGTTGAGGAAGGCTCGTTGAGTGTATTCGCCCGGTCTGGCTAGGCGGCAACCCTGTTCGACGAGCATTTGCAGTATCTTCTGTAAAATGTAGTCCGACCCATGGCAACTGATTTCCGTACTGTCTTCACCGGTATAGGAATGCGGCGCGCGGAAAAGGGACACAAGCACTTCGTCGATAATTTCATCGCCGTCACAAATCTTTCCGAAAGTCAATTGGTAAGCGGGGCTCCTCTCAAAATGGGCCTTTTCATCAGCCGGACGGAATATCCGTGCGGTGTTTTGAATGGCTTGCGGGCCTGACACGCGAATGATGCCCAAGGCTCCGCCCGGGGCGGTGGCGATGGCGCAGATGGTATCTTGCTGGTCGATTTGTATCATGGAAATCATTCTATTGCGTGCAAAAATACGAAAATAATTGTTGTTTTCCGTTCTCTTTTACGCTATATTTGTATCGTATAACTCTCCACAGCGGGGAAGTGTTGCAAGAATCCTTTTAAAAACATTGCTTTATGAAAAACGAAATGCCTCAGCTCCCTTATCCGGTGAATGGATTGGAACCTGTCATCAGCGCGGAAACCATTGAGTTCCATTTCGGGAAACACTTGCAGGCGTATGTGGCCAACCTGGCCGCGCTGACCAAGGATACACCTTATGCGCAGAAAAATATTGAAGAAGTTGTGAAGACGGCTCCTGATGGTGCTGTATTCAACAATGCAGGCCAGGTGCTCAACCATGTGTTGTATTTTCTCCAGTTTACCACGCCGGGACAAGGCGGAATGCCCGATGAGAAACTGGGTGAACTGGTCCGTCGCGATTTCGGCAGCCTGGACAGTTTGAAGCTGAAAATGGAAGAGGCGGCCATTAGTCTTTTCGGCTCCGGCTGGGTGTGGCTTTCCCTCAATGCGGAAGGCAAGTTGCAAATCACTCAGGAGAGCAATGCCGGCAACCCGCTACGCCGTAACTGCAAGCCCTTGCTTTGCATGGACGTGTGGGAGCATGCCTATTATATTGACTACCGTAACCGGCGTGCCGATTATGTGAAGAAACTGTGGGATATTGTAGATTGGCAAGTGGTATCCAAAAGGTTGTAACAAGTAGAGGGGAGGTTCCGCACTTCTCCTATCATATATTTCATGTCTTCCTCTTTCCAGAAGGAAAGCAAATAAGAAATTTTCACTCTATATTATTATGTAAGAACCGTTATGAGAAAAGAATTGTTGTTTGCCGCGAGTTGCTTGCTCGCTTTGGGAAGTTGCCAGACTTCCACCCAGACGAATCGTTTGAAAGGAGTGGTGACGGATGCCACCATGAATACCGTGACCGTAGTAGGAGAGAAAGGAGACACTTTGTCCTTCAGCACGGTAAATGCCAACCGGGAGGAATTGGATGGACTGTTCATTGGTGATACGCTAGAAATTAGCTATAAAGGGGAATACAAGCAAGGTATGGAGGCCTTGACGCTTGCCACCATGGCCAAGATGCCGAATTAGCGTATCCACTTCTCCTTTTATATCCTGTCAAGTACCGTTTTTATTAGCGTGTCGATAGAGTTTTTATAGCCGGTATTGGCTTCCTTGATAAGGCGGTTAGCAATTACCATGCACACGGTCGTGGCCTTATGCCCCATGAGACGGCACAACCCGGCCAGGGCGGAACTCTCCATTTCGAAGTTGGTGATGCGGTGGCCGTCGTATTCAAAGCTTTCTATTTTCCCGTTTTGGCGCGGGTCAGTAAGCGGAAGACGCAATTCGCGTCCTTGCGGGCCGAAGAAACCGCCTGCGGCAACGGTCACACCGCGCACCATGTCATCGCGGGCAATCCGTTCGACCAAGTCGGCATCGGCATCAATTACGTAGGGGGCCGGGGCGCACATGTTTCCGCTCCAACCCATATGGTTGAGAAAGGCACGTTCGAACGCGAGGTCGCACACGGCGTTTCGCCCGGCATAAAAGTTCAGCAAGCCGTCAAAACCGACGGACTTGACAGAGCAGATGAATGTTCCTATCGGAGTATAGGGCTGCAATCCTCCACACGTGCCTATTCGTACCACCTCCAGTTGGCGTAAACGCTCTTTTTCTTCCCTCGTCTTGAAGTCGATGTTGGCACATGCGTCAAGTTCGTTCATTACGATGTCGATGTTGTCGCATCCTATGCCTGTGGACACAACGGTGATGCGTTTCCCTTTATAACTTCCTGTGACCGTTTTAAACTCCCGGCTTTCCACTTCGCATTCTTTGTGTTCAAAGTGGGAGGAGACTAAGGCCACACGTCCGGGGTCGCCCACTAAAATGACTTTGTCTGCCAGCCATTCTGGCTTCACGTGCAGGTGGAAGATGGAACCGTCGTCGTTGATGATAAGCTCTGATGGTGCGAAATGCTTTTTCATATACGGGGAAATCTTGGTTAGGTAATGTTTACTTTGGCTGGGGTTGCCCTGACAAGTTGCCCGATGGCTTTACGATGTTTTCACGCATGGCCGTGTCGGCTTCTATATTTTTCATACGGTAATAGTCCATGATGCCCAAGTTGCCATTACGGAAAGCTTCGGCCATGGCGCGTGGCACCTCAGCTTCGGCTTCTATCACCTTGGCACGTGCTTCTTGTGCTTTGGCTTTCATTTCCTGCTCCGTGGCCACGGCCATGGCGCGGCGTTCCTCAGCTTTGGCTTGTGCTATGTTTTTGTCAGCGTTGGCTTGGTCCATCTGCAAGGAGGCACCGATGTTTTTGCCTATGTCGATGTCTGCAATGTCTATCGAGAGAATTTCGAACGCTGTGCCTGCGTCGAGCCCTTTGCGTAGCACTAGCTTCGAGATGGAGTCTGGATTCTCAAGCACGGACTTGTGGTTCTCGCTCGAGCCGATGGACGACACGATGCCTTCGCCTACACGAGCCAAAACGGTATCCTCTCCGGCACCACCCACCAACTGGCGGATGTTGGCGCGCACGGTGACGCGTGCTTTGGCAATCAGCTGGATGCCATCTTTGGCCACGGCCGTTACCGGAGGCGTGTCTATGACTTTGGGGTTTACGGACATCTGCACCGCCTCGAACACGTCGCGCCCGGCCAAGTCGATGGCTGTTGCCATTTGGAAAGGAAGCTCTATGTTGGCCTTGGAGGCGGAGACCAGGGCATGTACCACCTTTTCCACGTGTCCTCCGGCCAGATAGTGTGCTTCCAGCTCGTCGCGGGTGATGTTGCTCAGCCCGGCCTTGTGGGCTTCAATCAGCCCGGGCACAATGATATAAGGCGGCACGTTACGGATGCGCATTAAAAATAATTGTACCAATGAAATGCTGACGCCCGACACCTTTGCCGAAAGCCACAGGAAGAATGGCACGTAATGGAAGAAGAGTATCAGGAATATGATGCCTCCCACAATGAGGAAGGCTGCCAGATAAATAGTGTTTGTTTCCATGAGTGGTGTATTAAGTGTTTTTTAATTTTTCTTCTCTACAATGATGGTACCATCGGTAATGCGGGTGACGACAACCGGTTCTTTCTCGTCAATAAATTCCCCCGATGACTTTACTTCTACGATGTTGCCCTTCAACTCCGCGTATCCGATGAGTGCCAGGCGCGTGGTGGTTGTCCCCGTATCACCCACCTGCACCTCGTTGGCCACCGTGCGGTCTATTTGCGACGTGATGTTTTGCTTCAAGGCTATGCGGTCAAGGGTCTTTGAACGCATGAACCAGATGAGCGAGCCGATACAGGCAATGGCGGTAACAAGCAGCGTGATGAAGCCTGCGCTCGTACCCAGATTGGCAAAAGCGTAGTAATTGGCAAAGATGGCGCACCCTCCGGCCAGTATCCCGGCTATGCTGATGCCGGGCACCAGGAACAATTCGGCCAGAAACAAGATAATTGCCGCAATGATGAGTATGGCTATAATTAAGATGTCACCCATAGCTGAAATGGTTTGTTAGTTGGCGTTGTTTTTCTCCAATTGTCGTATGCGGATGGCGGTTTGATGTAATTCCATGGACATCTGCTTGAGCCGTTTTTCCAAGTCGATAATGGCCGGAGCCAGTTCCGATTGGGAGGCCGGGGCCGTATGGGAGTATTGCAGGCGCAAGGCTTCCAGTTTTCCCCTTTGGAGTTGGTAGCTCTTGTTCTTTTCTTGGTATTGCTGATACAGATGCCAAGCTTGGGAAGAGCGGAAGTCTTTTTGCTGGTAATAAGTATGCTTGTCGTCCACGATGAATTCGAAGTCATGGTGTACAGGCTTTTTACCCTCTTGCAGGGCGTTTTGTACTTGGACCAGTCGCTCGCGGGCGGATGCTACTATGCCTGCATCGTTCCATGTATCTTTTATGGAATTCAGTCGGGCTAGGCTCCTTAGCTTTTCTGGCTCCATGCTTTCGTAGTTGTAAACTTGCTTCGAAGCGTTGGGGATGAATACATAGATGCAGACGCTGTCGGTCGGCTGGTGGCGGTCGGAGGCGAACCAGCCGAGGTTGTTGAACTCGTCGATGACATACATATAGTCATTTGCCGGGGAGTTAAAAGGCATGCCTATATTCTCAGCGTTCAAGCAAGTCCCGCTTTCGGGGTTGTAACGTGTGACAAATATGTCATATCCGCCTAACGATTGTGCGCCGTCAGCTGCATAATAGACGGTGATGCCGTCGCCAAGCACGTACGGGTAGTCGGCATTGGCGGAGTCGTTACTTTGCGACAACAGAGGAGTGCCCGCGCCCCATTCGTCTATCAGCTTGATGCTGGAGTACAGGTGCAACGTGCTGTCCGCCTGCAACTCGCTATAGTATAACTTGTCGCCAAGCTCGGTTTCATAGACAATTCCGCCGCTTTTTCCCCCTTGCGGGAAATATCTGTCGTATGTGTGGATTTTACCTGATTCGGGGCTGATTTTGTAGGCTTGCAGGAAATATTCCTTGCTTGTCACGAAGCTGTCTATCACGGTCACTTGCTCCACGCCTTTCAGCATCCGCAGCCCAGCTTTGCTTTGCGCAAGCAGGGCTTCTACTTCGCCGAGCGGCCGTTTCCGCTTGGTCAAGTCGGCTATGTAGTCTTCCAAGGTGGCGACTGCCTCTTCATAGCGGTAGACGGCATTGTAGGCCTGTCCCAGGTACAACTGTCCGCTTGCGACACGCCGTTTGACAGCTGTTTGCAGGGGCTTTATGGCCGCCTGCGCTTCGCCGGTCTTCAGGCAGCACACGCCATACCACAAATTATAGTTCCCGTTGTTGGGCGCCCGTTTGAGGTATCGTTCGAAGACAGGCTTCGCATTTGCGTAGTCTCCCTGCTTGTACATTTTCTGCGCTTCCGCCAGCGTCTGTGCCACGGCATGTGGGCCTGCGAGGAGAAACGTGAGGAGGAGAAGTGGTATATATCTTTTGCTCATACTGTCCAACTGCTAAGTTTGGCAGTCAAAAATACGAATTAATCGGGAAATATGCTTCCGATGTCAATTCTATTATGTTAATTCTTCTTTAATTCGCGGCTTTCTCCTACTTTTGCAGCCGTGTTGGCTTCAAATGTAGTTTTATGCTTTGTAAGGACAAGAAAGAACGTGAGCTTCTGGGGCGCATAAACCGCCGTTTTGCCAAGGGCGTGGTGGAGTATGGGTTGATAGAGGATGGAGACAACATCCTGATAGGCCTTTCGGGTGGAAAAGACTCGTTGGCTTTGCTGGAGTTGCTGGCCAAGCGTGCCCGCATTCATAAGCCCCGCTTCTCCGTGCAGGCCGTACATGTGGTGATGCGCAACATACCGTATCAGAGCGATGAGGCTTATTTGCGGGCCTGTGCGGAGGGCCTCGGCGTGCCCTTCACCGTGTATGAGACGGAGTTCGACGCAAGTACCGACAGTCGGAAGTCGCCCTGCTTCCTGTGTTCATGGAATCGCCGTAAGGCACTTTTCACCGTAGCAAAGGAACTTGGGTGCAATAAGATTGCATTGGGGCACCATATGGACGACATATTGGAGACTCTGCTGATGAACATCACCTTCCAGGGGGCGTTCAGCTCCATGCCGCCCCGCTTGAAGATGAATAAATTCGACATGATCATCATACGTCCCATGTGCTTGGTGCACGAAGCCGACCTTGAGGAACTGGCCCGCTTGCGCGGATACCGCAAGCAGGTGAAGTGCTGCCCGTATGAGTCGCAATCGAACCGCGCCAACATGAAAGAGGTGCTTAGGCAACTGGAAGCCTTGAACCCCGAAGCACGTTACAGTTTGTGGGGCAGTATGGGCAATGTGCAACCGGACTTGCTTCCGGTCAAAGCGGAGAAGCAGAACAGGCAAATCAATAACAACCACAATATATCATTCAAATGAAGGCTTTTTATACAATTCTGCTATTAATCATTTCCAACATCTTCATGACTTTTGCTTGGTACGGTCATCTCAAGTTGCAGGAGATGAAGGTTTCCACTAACTGGCCGCTTTATGCCGTCATCCTGTTTTCGTGGGGTATAGCGCTGGCAGAGTATTCGTGCCAAGTGCCTGCCAACCGCATAGGTTTCATTGGGAATGGCGGGCCGTTTTCGCTGATGCAGTTAAAGGTGATTCAAGAAGCCATTACCCTCATCGTCTTCACGGTGTTTACCACGGTGCTTTTCAAGGGAGAGGCTTTGCATTGGAACCATTTGGCCGCCTTTATCTGCCTGATTCTGGCTGTCTATTTTGTCTTTTATAAATGACGGGTGAGGGGATTGTACGGGGCGTTTGCTCGCAACACGTCGCGCCCATGCTCCGTACATGTTGCGTGCAAACGCGCAACATGTTGCGCTTACGCTCCTGACGTGTTGCGCCTGGAGGACTTGCGTGTAGCTTGTTTGAACGGCTTGTCGTTGCATTCCGTCATGTGCTTCCAATACCTGACGGGCATGTCGTTTCGCTGTTTTCGTGGGTTAAGCCGCTCTTTGATGCTTACTGTCTTGAAGTAGGTCCTCCATAGGGTTTGGAACAGTTGCTCGTCCTTATCCATCAAGGCTTCGTCCAAGCGTCCTGTGACGAAGTGTGCCGCCTGTCCGTTTCCCTCAAACCGTATTTCGCGGACTTCTTTCAGGTCGTAATAGAATCCGTAGCTCCGTCGGATGTCGTAAATCACCCAACGCTGGTCGGCAAAGCGGTCTTTGAAGTGGCCTATGGTGAGCGGCAGGGCGTTTTTCTCCGGCTCCACGGCGGCAAAGTAGGTGCCGTCGGCCGCTTTTTGGAAGCGGATGAATTGCAATAGGCGGTAATATTCCTGATTGACGCGTTTCCACATGCGCGTGAAGGCCAACACCACGGGATTGCCAAAGTCGGTCTCAATGGAGCGCGGTGCGTCTATGGCTTGGCAGATGTAGCGGAATATCAGGATAGGCGTATCAGCCTCTTCGGCCAGCCAGCATTGTGCGATGCAATTCATGGCGGTGGGGGAGAGTTTTTTCTGCAAACCGCGCCACACACGCCCGGCTTTTTCTCTGTCGGTAATAACCTGGAATGTTTCGTCTATGAATAGGGGTTGTGGTGTGCCCTCCGTCAGAAGCATGTGGGGAAACGTGCGTCGTGCATAAGCGTCGAATACGGCGGTCAACAGCCCTTCGAATGTATTGTCAAACAAGAAAACTACCATTGTCTTCGTCTTGGAAGTTTAGTATCAGCTGTTGTTCGTTTAAGTACACCCTCTTGCGAGGGAGCAGAATACGGCGTACTCCTTGTGGGGTTAGTTCGTTGACGGTACGCATGGGAAGTTCGCCGCATGTAATGAAGTATTGGGCTTTCTTCATTACCACGCCCATCTTTTCCAGCTGATAAGAATTGAGCTTTGAGAAACGTCGTGCGGCCGTGATGAGACGTGCAGACTTGATGCCGATGCCCGGCACCCGGAGCAGTAATTCGTAGTCGGCCCGGTTTATGTCTACCGGGAATAGGCTGGGATGGCGTAAGGCCCATGCCAGCTTGGGGTCCACTTCCAAGTCGAGAGAGGGATATTCGTCATTCACAATCTCGTCTACGGTAAAATGGTAGAAACGCAGTAACCAGTCGGCTTGGTAAAGCCTGTTTTCCCGTACCAGGGGCGGTTGCTTTAGCACCGGTAAGCGTTTGTCATAAGTGTTGACTGTGATGTAGCCGGAGTAGTAGACGCGTTTCATCGTGGGGTTCTTGTATAGGCGGGATGACAGGCCGAGGATGTCCTTGTCCGTCTCTTGCGTGGCACCCACTATCATTTGCGTGCTTTGTCCGGCGGGCGCGAAACGAGGAGCCGAACGGAATTTCTTGCGTTCTTCGCTACTTTGCAATACACCTTGCCGAATGTATTGCATGGGGGCGAATACGCTTTGATGGTCTTTTTCGGGGGCAAGGCGTTTCAGGTTTTCTTCTGTCGGGATTTCTATGTTCACACTCAGACGGTCAGCATACAGTCCGGCTTCGTTCACCAATTCACGGCTTGCGCCAGGGATGCTTTTAAGATGGATATATCCGTTAAAATGGTGCAGGGTGCGCAGGTCCTTGGCTATCCGCACTAGCCGCTCCATGGTATAGTCGGGGTTGCGTACCACTCCACTGCTAAGAAACAGGCCTTCGATGTAGTTCCGGCGGTAAAACTCCATAGTCAGCTCTACCAGTTCGCTTACCGAAAGCGTGGCACGGGGAATGTCGTTGGAGCGGCGATTGATGCAGTAGGCACAATCGTAAATGCAATGGTTGGTAAGCATGATTTTTAGCAGGGAGATGCAACGTCCATCATCGGCAAAGCTATGGCAAATGCCCCATCCCCCTACAGTATTTCCTACCATGCCTGCCCGGTTGGAACGTACTGTCCCGCTCGATGAACAGGATACATCGTATTTCGCCGATTCGGTTAGAACCTTCAGTTTGCTTAATACATTCTCATTCATATTTTGAAAGCCGGTAGGAGTAAAGTCGTGAGGAAACAAAAAAAGACCGCCTTTAGTGGCAGTCTTTTTTTACATAAATAGCTTTCTTTAGTTCTTAGCTGCTTCCAAAGATGCCTTGCGGAATTCTTTCATGGCTTTTTCGATTTCCAACGAAACTTTACGAGCCCGTGCACCGGCGGCTTTGTTTCCATTCTCTACTTGTGCTGTCGCATCTTTTGCAAAAGCAGCATACGCAGCTGCAATTTTTTCAACTAACTCTTTCATAACTTTGGTTTCATTAAGTGATGTTTCCCGCAAAAATACACTCTTTCTTGAAATAAACGCAGTATAACGGCTTTTTTTTTGGAAAAACTTATGTTTTTGTAATCGAAAAGTCTGTACCGGGCTTTTTTCTCTAATTTTGCAGGCATGAAACCACTTACGGATACCGAATACATACGCGCGTTGATAGCCGAGGGTGAACATCAGAAACAAGACTTCAAATTTGAGATATCCGATGCCCGGAAAATCGCTAAGACTTTGTCGGCTTTTGCCAATACTGATGGCGGCCGGTTACTTGTTGGGGTAAAAGACAATGGAAAAATTGCGGGGATTCACTCGGAAGAAGAACAATATATGTTGGAAGCGGCTGCACAGCTTTATTGTAAACCACAGGTAGATTGCCGCATGGCGACTTATTGGCCGGAGGGGCGTTGTGTATTGGTGGCTACGGTAGAGGTAAGCCCTAACAAACCTGTCTATGCCGTGGACGGACAGGGCCGTCGCACGGCTTATGTCCGTATAGCGGATGAGAATATAGTGGCCAGTCCTGTGCATCTTCGGATGTGGCAACAAGCAGCTTGCGCACAAGGTGAGTTGATGGAATATACGGAACATGGACAGTTGTTGTTGCGCTTATTGGAAGCAGGTGAATCTCTTTCGCTAAGCAGATGTTGTCGTTTGACCCATCAATCACGTAGGGCTGCGGAACATCTGTTGGCAAAGTTCGTACGTTACGGCATTGTGGAGATGGTGTTTGAGGAGCATAATTTCCGTTTCCGTTTGAAACCATAGGCATGTGAAAAATACATATTGATAGGGCAGAGACAGAAAATGTCCTTTTCACATTCCCTATTTGAGGAATTTGACGTATTTTTGCAGCCAAAAGATTGACATTAGATTGTGCAATTAAGAATTAACCATAGATAATTTTAATGTAATTAAAGCAATAGAAACAATGGGTATCTTTTCCAAATTGTTCAATAAAGGTGCGGAGAATGCTTCTTCGCGTAATGTGGAAGATTTCGTATCATTGACCAGAGTATACTTCCAGTCGGTAATAGCCGTGAATGTGGGTATTACGAACATCCGTTTTATACCGGATGTGGCCAACTTTAAGCGTCTGTTCAAAGTCCCGACACAAGGGGGACGATTGGGATTAGGAGAAAAAGCCGCTTCCCGGAAAATGTTGATGCAGGATTATGGCCTTAGCGAGAACTTCTTTAAAGAAATAGACAATTCGGTGAAAAAACATTGCCGTACACAAAACGAGGTGCAGTCTTATTTGTTCATGTATCAAGCATTCAGCAGCGACTTGATGATGCTTATGGGGAACCTTATGCAATGGAAGTTGCGCATGCCTTCTATTTTTAAAGGTGCAATCAGAAGCATGACTGAGAAAACTGTGCATGATGTTTGTACAAAAAGCGTATGGAAGAAGGATGATGTGCACAAAACGGCCATGAGTGTGCGTCAATACAAGGAACGCCTTGGCTACTCCGAACAATGGATGAGCGAGTATGTTTATAATATTGTCATCCTTGCGAAGAAAGAGAAAGGGAATAAGCAAGCGGAAGATAAGGAGAAAAAGTAACCGTTTATTTGCGTGCTTCGTGTGGAAAAAATAGTCCTGAAGCTTGTGCATTGCAAACTTTAGACTATCTTTGCGCTCGCAAATTACGGGAATAGCTCAGTTGGTAGAGCATCGGTCTCCAAAACCGAGTGTCGGGAGTTCGAGCCTCTCTTCCCGTGCAAGAAGCGGGACATGTCTGTTTGACAGATATGTCCCGCTTCTTTTATGCCTTGTGGGCGGATTAAGGAATGTGGATGAGCTTGTGGGTCTGTAAGCTGAGCCGCCAACGCGGATGCCTTTTGATGTATTCCACTACTTCGTCGGTGTTGAGACAGGAACAGGGTTGCAGGAAAAAGTGACGTGCCGGGAGGTTCTCGTAACGGGTAATGTCTTGTCCTGTATAGACGACTTTGACTTCGTCCATGTGGGACAAGCGTAAAGCGGTCCCTTCTTTGGGAGAACAAGTCACCCAGTCGATGCCTTCTGGTAAAGGGTATGTGCCGTTAGTTTCTATGCAGATGTATTTACCGGCCTTATGCAGGAGGGTTATCAGCGAGCCGTCTACCGACAAAGCTGGTTCTCCTCCGGTAAGTATGACCATAGGGGCAGGGTAGGATGATGCTTGGCCTACAATTTCCTCATCGCTCATCATTGTCCCTTCTTCGTGCCGGGTATCGCAGAAAGTGCAATGTAGGTTGCAGCCCGAAAAGCGTATGAATGTAGCGGGCATGCCTGTGTGATAACCTTCACCTTGTAGGCTGTAGAATATTTCATTGACCTTTTTCATGTCCTTTTCCTTTATTCGTTCTCGTAAACGGCCATGTTGCCCTCTGATTCCTGTACTTCCACTTTGAAGCAATTAGGTACTTGCTTACATATCCAGCAGGCAATGTTTTCGGCTGTCGGGTTGAACGGTAACACTTCGTTCAGGTTCTTGTGGTCTAACTGCTCTTTTACTATTTGCTTTATGTGGGCAAAGTCCGTCACCATGCCGTCGTTATTTAGCTCCTGTGCCCGGCAGTAAACGGTGATTATCCAGTTGTGCCCATGCAGGTTTTGGCATTTGCTGGGATAGGAGAGGTGCAGACTGTGCGAAGCCGATATCTCCATGCGTTTGATGACTGTGTACATGCGTTACAGAATGATTGTATTGAATGTCCTGAATTTTATATTGTTATGTATGCTTGCAAGGCCGGGGATGATACCGTTCCGGTGGCAATATGTTCCGAGCAAATGCGCAACATATTCCGAGCGCGGGCGCAACGTGTTCGGAGCATGCTTGCAATGCGTTCGGTTCCCTGTCTCCATATATATGGGTTTATATCGTAGTAAATGGCCGGGTATAAGGAGATGTTTTCACTTTGTTTCCAGATATTGCTCCATGCCTTTGGTGTAGTACACTTGTAGTTCCTCGTCGGGGCCTGCGTAGATGAAGCATGCGTCGATGTCCGGATGTTTCTCGGCAAAGCGTTTGGCTTTCTCGAGCCCCATGACCATGAAAGCGGTGGCATATGCGTCGGCACTCATGCAATCCTTGGCAATGACCGTGGCCGACAGTATGTCGTGCTGTACCGGATAACCCGTCCTGGGGTCTATGGTGTGGGCATATTTTTTGCCATTGTGGTAGTAGTAGTTGCGGTAGTTGCCTGATGTGGCGATGCCTGCGCCGGTGATGTGCAATATCGTCTGAATGGGTTGGTTTACAGCCAATGAGTCGTCTACAGGCTTGTTTATCCCGATGCGCCATTTTTCTCCGGCCGGGTTGTTGCCGTGTACTACGACTTCTCCGCCAATGTCTATCATGAAGTCTTTTACCCCTTTACGTTCCAGTAATGCGGCCACTACGTCTACCGCATAACCTTTGGCTACCGCACTACATGAAAGCATCGTGCGTGGGTCTTGCTTTACGACTTTTCCCTCGGTTGATAATGTGACTTTACCGTAGCCTGTGAATTGTAGCAGGCTGTCTATCATGGCGGAATCGGGGAATGCCCCCCCTTTGAATCCGAATCCCCAAGCGTTGGCCAGTTGTGCCACAGTAATGTCGAACGCCCCGTCTGTCTCTTTCGAGATTTCCATGCTTCGCTTGAATACGTTGGTAAAGAACGTGTCGGGCACCACGTCTTCGTTCCGGTTGATGCGCGTGATGGTCGCCGTGTCGTTGAATGGGGAGAGGGAACCGTCGAAACGGCGTAATTCCGTTTCTATTTCATTTTTCAGATTTGTGTCGCTTTGGTACGTGATATTATAGATTGTGCCGAAAACCAAACCGTTGTCTTTTTGGTAAGCAGGCGTGGTATTGTGTTTGGCTAATATCCATATGGTGCCTACTACCAACAGGAGTATCCAAAACGAGTTTTTTATTTTTTTCTTATCCATAATGTTACTGTATGAATGGTGGTTTTATGTGAAATACAAATGTTCAATCAATATCTTGATGCCTATGATGACGAGGATGATGCCGCCGAGCAGTTCGGCTTTGATTTTGCGGGCGATACCACATCCGCATTTTACCCCGAATATCAGTCCGATTACTGATAGGATAAACGAAACAAAACCGATGATGCCTACGGCAGGCAAGATGTCCATGCAACTCCTCATCCCTATAAAGGCAAAAGAAACTCCCACGGCCAATGCATCGATACTGGTAGCCACAGCAAAGCCCAATACGACTTTCAAGTTGGTCGGGTCGTACTCATGCCTGCTTCCTTCTTCCTTAAAAGACTCGATTATCATGCGTCCCCCCAAGAAAGCCAATATGATAAAGGCTATCCAATGGTCCACGCTTTCTATCATGTGGCTGAAAATACGTGCTCCTGCCCATCCGAGCAGCGGCATAAATGCCTGGAAGAATCCGAAACAAAAAGCCATGAACAAGATAGGGCGCAGTTGTATGCGCTTTAGGATGATACCGCTGGCTATGGATACGGCAAAACAGTCCATTGCAAGTCCTACGGCCAGCAGCCAAATTTCTAATCCGGTCATTGTTTAAAAAGGTAGTTTATAAATGACAGTATAGCTTATGCCTATGGTGTTCGACCCGTATTTACCGAATCCGGGCACGTACCATGGGTCACCATATCGGTCGGACGAGGCCGTAAGTTTATATTTAATGCGTATCCCCCAGCCCATGTATAGTTGTTTCCAAATATGTGCACGGAGGGCCAAACAAAATTCTATCCATTGCATGTTGCCTTTCATGCCTTTATGGTTATATGGTACGCTGCCCCCCCATATGCCGTCTCCTAAGTTCGGATTATCTATGCTGCCTCCATAAATGGGGTCGTCCATGCCCGCCGCTTCCACGTCATACTTAAAGCTGCTGAAACCGTAGCGCAATCCTACGAGCAACATCTGTCCATGCTTTTTCTTGTATAAGGCATTGTAGTCCGCACCAAGACGGAAGTACGGAGCCTTGCTTTTATAATGGATACCGTTTTCGTTCCATTCATCCGTGTCGCCATATCCCAGTTCCAAAGTCGGGAAGTAGCGGTGTTTCAGGTCGGCGGTGGCAACGACCTCGGCACTCATGCGGTCTCCACCTAATAGTTTGCTGCCTATCCCCCATAAGTCGGCGCCTATGAAAACGCCGTTATATAGCGGGTATGTTACCTCGTTTTGCTTCTTTTCTTTTTTAACGGCCTTTGGACGCTGTCCATTCATGGAAGAGGTGTTTTGCCCCTGTATGCTCAATGGCCACAAAAAGAATAGGCAAAGCAGCAGGCTAATAGAATAATCTGATATTTTCCCTTCCATTAATTCCAGCTTCATTATTTGTTGTACTGATGGAATCGAGCTTGTGGTAGCTGCAACGTACCCCTGTTATGGTCTGTTTCATTTGAAATCCACAATCCATCGATAAGAAATAGGGCGTGTTAGTGTGCCTGATGAGTATCGTATCGGTCGTGTTGCGGCTATATCGGAACACTAGTTTCGTGGAATCGATGGTGTATTGTAGCGGCAACAATATGTCATGTACCTTTTTCTGGTTGTTGATAATGATGGAGTCTGTGCCGAAGGCCGTTACTGTAAGCGAGTCTAGCGTGTCGTTCACCACGCTGTCGTTGGAATTGAGCGTATATATGTTGCATCTCAACATCCTGCGTTCTGCCATGGAGCAGTCTGCTTCCTCAGAGCACGACACGACGGCCAGGGTTAGCGGCAGGAGTATGCACAATGCGGTGATAATTGCTGTCAGCTTTTTCATAGTTAAATGACTTTTTCTATTTGGTATTTGTTGCGTTCGGGAGCGTTGCGTGAAATCAGTTCTCCCAAGAATCCCGCTAAAAACAGTTGAGTCCCTATAATCATCGACGTAAGTGCCAAATAAAAGTAAGGTGATTCGGTAACAAGTCGATAGGGCATATCATTATACATATAGTACAGCTTGCCCACACCTACTATGATGACGGCAATGAAGCCCAGTATGAACATCAGGGAGCCTAAAAGGCCGAAGAAATGCATGGGTTTTACGCCGAATGTAGACAAAAACCAAAGGGAAATCAAGTCAAGGTATCCGTTGAAGAAACGATTCCATCCACCGAATTTTGTCTTACCGAACTTGCGTGCCTGGTGATGCACAATCTTTTCACCGATTTTGGAGAAACCGGCATTCTTGGCCAAGTAGGGAATGTAACGGTGCATTTCACCGTATACTTCGATGTTCTTTATAACCTCTTTGCGATAGGCCTTCAATCCGCAGTTGAAGTCATGCAGGTTCTTTATGCCTGATACTCTGCGCGCCGTGGCGTTGAACAGCTTCGTAGGGATGGTTTTTGACAACGGGTCGTAACGTTTCTTTTTCCATCCTGATACCAAGTCATAGCCATCTTCGGTTATCATGCGGTAGAGTTCGGGTATCTCGTCGGGACTGTCTTGCAAATCTGCGTCCATGGTGATGACTACATTTCCTTGCGCCTGCTCGAAACCGCAGTACAGGGCTGGGGATTTGCCGTAATTGCGGCGGAACTTTATACCCCGTACTATGTTTGGATGTTCGGTCTGCAATCTTTCGATGACTTGCCAAGAATGGTCTGTGCTGCCGTCGTTGACGAATATCACCTCATGGGAGAAGCCGTGGGCATTCATGACCCGTTCAATCCAAGCGAAAAGTTCAGGAAGCGATTCTTCCTCGTTATATAGCGGTATGATGACCGAGATGTCCATTGTCATGTTCGTTTATAGGGTTATTACTGCATGCTGTTGACTGTCGTTTTTTTCTTCATGGCAAAAAGCGCTATGGGGATGGCCAGTATCGCTCCCCAAAAGATATTGTTCGACATCAATTGTATGGTGAGTTCTATCGGGCTAAGGGCTCTTAGCGTATCGATGGCTTCTTTGATTTGTGTTTTATAAACTTCCATGTCCGGAAGGGTGGATTGCGCGAAAACTTCGTCTATTCTAGCCTCGTACGTGTTGATGATAAAGCCATTGTCTATGAAGCGGAAGTAAATGTAATGCGCGGCCGCTGTCAGTATGGCGGCAAACATGTATAGCAGTACGGTAAACAACCATGCTTGAGGAAAGGTAATGGCATTTTCACACGCTTTGTCACGGTATATTCTTGTGTAACGATAAGCCAGGAAAGGCGAACAGATGGTAAAGCTGATAAAGATGAATATGAAGAATGGCATTTTGAGAGCTAGTGGAAAGAATATGGAAGTAAGTATCCAGAATGCTCCTAAGTAAGTGCCGAATAGCATGGCATATCGTTGCATATATTCAATTCTTTTGTTAAAGCGATAATGTTGCGCAAAGGTAAAAATAATATCGCATGTAGAGTAGCACGCGTTAGTTAAAGTTGAAAAAGTTTGAGCCGCTTGTTGCAGGTATGAAAAAAATGCCTACCTTTGCAACCGCAAAAACGGGTAAGTCCTATACGGCCAGCTCCCTTCGAATCCTCCAGGGCTTGATCGCAGCAAAGGTAAGTTGGTTGTAGCGGCGCGATATAGCAAGCTTACCCACCCGCCTCTTTAGCTCAGTTGGCCAGAGCACGTGATTTGTAATCTCGGGGTCGTTGGTTCGAATCCGACAAGAGGCTCAGGAAACGCAGAAAGCAATTAAACGTGGCTTTCTGCGTTTTTTGGGCTCAACGGATTTTCCCAGTTGGCAAGTTTTCTTTTAAGCGTATAGCATAGCCAGCCTGAACAGGAAAAATTTTACATCAGCCACCCCTCTTAACTGGTTTCGAAAAGCTTTTATTTTTGCATTGA
>CALUGY010000005.1 GCA_944320295.1 uncultured Bacteroides sp. | reverse complement strand
TTCGGGCCGCACGGGCGTTCGGCGTGCAGCAGCATGAAGGCGGCGATGCGCTCTTCCAGCGTGCCGGTGCAGGAGCGCCACAGGCGTTCGTACAGCTGCTGGGCGCGGTTGCTCACCATGTTCATGTAGTTCAGGCGGAATATGTCGTATTTGAACAGTTCGTTGATGACGGCCAGCTTGTCTATGCTGATGGTGCTCGTCTCTTCCGTGGAGAGGTAGTCGGCGGCATAGGCCGTCTGCATGCCGAAGAGCGACTGCGGTTCGATGACCCAGGGCGCGGGCAGCGTCTCCGTAAGGCTGTAGGCCGGCGCGTCCGATGCCGAGGTGACGCTCACTTCCCCCTTCAGCACGAAAATCAGCTCCCTGCATGGCGAGCCTTTTGCGGCGATGACTTCCCGCTTCTTATGCTTGGTGAAGTGCAGTTTCACTTTCCCCAATATCTTGGTGAAGTCTTCTTGCGCAAGCCCTTGGAACAGGGGGAGCAGCAGCAGCGTGTCGAACATCGAATTCATATGGGTAGAAAAAACGTTTCGTTGCAATAGTCACGCGAATTTAACCATAATAGACGGCATGTTCATCCCGTTGCCCGCGTTTTTTGTTTTTTTATTAAATCGGGGCCGGGCATGTCCGCGGCGCCACGGCGGCGGCTCAACGCTTCCGCCAGAAGCCGGGATAGAAGAGCAGCAGCACGGCAAACATCTCCAGACGGCCAAGCAGCATGAGCAGCGAGCACACCCACTTGCCCGCTTCGGGCAGCGCGCTCCACGAGTAGGCCGGGCCATACTGGCCGAGTGCCAGCCCGGCGTTGCCCATGCTGGAGACGGTGACGCTGAGCGCTTCCATGAAGTCCACGCCGAGTATCATCAGTATCAGCCAGCCCACGAGGATGCACAGCGCGTAGGAGCAGATGAAGAAGGCCACGGCCAGCACCACCGGGGGCGTGACGGCCTGGCGGTTGACGCGTATCTGCAACACGGCGTTGGGGTGGAGCATCTTGCGGAAGTTGTTGCGTATGCCCTTTGCCATGATGAGTAGGCGCAGGTTCTTGATGCCGCCGCTTGTCGAGCCGGTGCAGCCTCCCGCCAGCATGGCGTAAATGAGCAGTACCCATGTGAACGAGGGCCAGAGCATGTAGTCGTCCGTGGCGAAACCCGTGGACGTGTGCAGCGTCACCACTTGGAACAGGGCGCTTCGGAAGGCTTCCTCCATGTCGTAGCCCTTTTGCCATGCCAGCACCACGGCGATGGCTATGGTGAGCACGGCTATGGAACCGAGGTACCAACGTGTCTCGCCGTCGTGCCATATCTTTCCGAAACGTCCCCTTATGCATGAAAAGTAGAGCGAGAAGTTGATGCCCGCAAGAATCATGAACGCGGCAGTGACATATTCTATGAAGGGCGAGTCCCAGTATGCGATGCTGGCCTGCTTGGTGGAGTAGCCGCCTGTGCCCATGGTGGAGAAGGCGTGGCACACGGCGTCGAACCATCCCATGCCTCCTATGTGCAGCAGCACGGTGTCGGCCACGGTCATCACCAGGTAGATGCTCCAAAGCATGCGCATCATGGTGCCCACCTTGGGGTGTATCTTGTCGTGCGTCACGCCCACGGACTCGGCGGAGAACAGCTGCAGGTTGCCCTCGCCGAAGAAGGGCAGCAGGGCGATGGCGAAGCACACGATTCCCAAGCCGCCTATCCAGTGCGTGAAGCAGCGCCAGAACAGGATGGCGTGCGACTGCGAGTCGATGTTGTCCATGATGGTGGCTCCCGTGGTGGTGAAACCCGACATGGTTTCGAAGAAGGCGTCGGCCACGCTCCCCACGCTGCCGCACAGGCAGAACGGCAGCATGCCGAACAGGCTGAACAGCACCCAGGTGAGCGAGGCGATGCAGTAACCGTCGCGCTTGCTCATGCGGCGTTCGGCCCCGCGCCCGCCCCACAGCAACAGTATGCCGGCCGCGGCGGTGATGCCTGCCGTCAGCAGGAAGTCCCACTTGTCGGCCTCGCCGTAGCCCCATGCCACGGCGGCGCAAACCAAGAACATGCACACCTCCACCAGCAACAGCACGCCCATCACGCGGAATATCAGTTTGCGGTTGATGAGGCTGCCGTCCCGCTTCTTGCTTAAATACGAAGTGTTCGATATGTATCCTCCCATTGTATCTTCTTTTTACCGATGTTGTTTGAAATCCATTTTGAGCCGATGCCGTTCCCATGGGCTTCCAGGCGGTGCTGTTTGCCGTCCGAAAGCGCGACATGTTGCGCTCTTGCTCCGAGTGTGTCGCGGCCGTGGCCGCAACGTGTACGGAGCGCGCCCGCAACGTGTTCCGCCCGAATGGCCTGTTCATGTCGAGTCGGCCTCTTTCCCATGTATGCTTTTTTCTGCAAGTATGTCGTCTTCCGGGGAAAGCTCTTTGCTTTGTTCCTCCGCCTGAATGCCGTTGTCGGGTGCGGGGGCGTCGACTGTGCTTTCCGGGGCGTCATTCTCTTCTTCCTCTTCGGCGAACGGTTCGGGGCGTTGCGGGCCATACCGTCTGAAAGCCGCCGCGCAGATTGTGCCGGCTATGGCTCCTCCCAGATGCCCTTCCCACGAAGTGGTGGACTTGGCAAACTGGGGGAACATGTTCCACACCAGTCCCCCGTAAAGGAAAGTGATGAGCAGCGAGATGGCCACCAGCGGCACGTGCTTGCGCAATATGCCGCTGAAGAACAGGAAAAAGGCCAGCCCGTAGATGATGCCGCTTGCGCCCACGTGCCAACCGGGTTTGCCTATCAGGAAAGTAATGATGCCGCAACCTATCCAGATGGTGAAAAATATGTACGAAGCAATGTGGCGGTAGAAGTAAAACAGACACCACGACAGGAAGAACAGCGGCAGCGTGTTGGCCAGCAGGTGGCGGAAGCTGCCATGTATCAGGGGGTGGGCGAATATGCCGAACACGCCCCGCTTCTGCAACGGGTATACCCCCAACCGCGTGAAGTCCCAGTCCATGCCGGCTTCAAGTATTTTTAATGTGTAAAGCACGAACAGCAGGAACAGCGGGAAGCTTGCCGCGAGGAATATGCGGCGTATTTCGCCTTTCATTTGTAGCTGTTTTTTTTCATTCGGGTGCAATACTACGATTATTTGTCCGTAAACGGAAAAAAAACTTCCGTTTTATTTCGTGTCTGTTCCATATTTTGTATTTTTGAACGTCGCAACGCATGAAGCGGTGCATGAAGTTAGATGAATTAACCTTTAAATAATAATTAGACCATGAGTTATTTACGATTTGACAAGACGCTGATGATAAACCTTCAGGAGTCTTTACCTCGTGAAATACTTCGGACAAACCGTTCGGGCGCATACCATTGCACCACGATTGTGGACTGCAACACGCGCAAATATCATGGCTTGCTGGTGATACCTGTTCCCAATTTGGATGACGAAAACCATGTGTTGCTGTCTTCGCTGGACGAGACGGTGATACAGCACGGCGCGGAGTTCAACTTGGGGCTGCACAAGTACCGCGGCGGCCATTTCAGCCCTAACGGTCACAAGTATATCCGCGAGTTCGATTGCGAGCATATCCCTACCACTACCTATCGTGTGGGCGGGGTCATCTTGCGCAAAGAAAAGCTGTTTGTACATCATGAGAACAGGATACTGATACGCTACACGTTGGTAGATGCCCATTCTGCCACGACGCTCCGTTTCCGTCCGTTCCTTGCATTCCGTAGTGTGCGCGAATACACGCACGAAAACGCGCAGGCCAGCCGCGACTACCAGCCGGTGGAGAACGGCATCAAGACATGCATGTATCCCGGGTATCCGGAACTCTACATGCAGCTCAACAAAAAGAACGAGTTCCACTTCCAGCCCGACTGGTACCGTAACATCGAGTATCCCAAGGAGCAGGAACGCGGCTATGACTTTACCGAAGACCTGTACGTTCCGGGCTATTTCGAGGTGGATATCAAGAAGGGCGAGAGCATCGTGTTTTCTGCGGGCATATCCGAGATAGCGCCGCGCACGTTGAAGCACGTGTTCGAAACCGAGATGGCCGACCGTACCCCGCGTGACAGCTTCTATAATTGCCTTAAAAACTCGGCGCACCAGTTCCACAACAAGCAAGGAAGCGAACATTATGTGCTGGCCGGGTATCCGTGGTTCAAGTGCCGGGCGCGCGACATGTTCATCGCCCTTCCGGGCATGTCCCTGTCCTTGAACGAACCGGAAGAGTTCGAAGACGCCATGCTAACAGCTTCAAAAGCCATACGCGAGTTCATGGCTACCGGCTCCACTTCCTATAAGATTTATGAAATGGAGCATCCAGACGTGTTGTTGTGGGCCGTTTGGGCTTTGCAGCAATACGCCAAGAGTGTGTCGCGTGAACGGTGCCGCGAGTTGTATGGCACGTTGCTTGAAGAAATCATGGCTTACCTGCTTGGCAACAAGCACGCCAACCTGAAGTTGCATGACAACGGCTTGCTCTATACCCACGGAACGGACAAGGCTGTGACGTGGATGAACTCCACGGTAGACGGGCGGCCGGTCATTCCGCGTACGGGCTATATTGTCGAGGTGAACGCTTTGTGGTATAACGCCCTGCGTTTCGTGGCCGACATGGCACGTGAGGCCGGAAATGCTTCGCTGGCCGAAGATTTGGAGGAACAGGCCAAAACGACCGGCCGTTCGTTTGTGGATGTTTTCCGCAATGAGTATGGCTATCTCTTCGACTATGTAGGCGAGGACGGCGCGGTGGATTGGAGCGTGCGTCCCAACATGATATTCCCCGTTGCTTTCGACTATTCTCCTCTGGACAAGGCGCAGAAAAAGCAGATTCTCGACATTGTGACAAAGGAATTGCTTACTCCGAAAGGCTTGCGCACGTTGAGTCCCAAAAGTTCGGGTTACAACCCCAATTATGTGGGGCCACAGACACAGCGCGATTATGCCTACCATCAGGGCACGGCTTGGCCATGGCTCATGGGTTTCTATATGGAGGCTTACCTGCGTATCTACAAAATGAGCGGCCTCTCTTTCGTGGAGCGTTACCTGATAGGCATGGAAGACCAGATGACTTGCCATTGCATCAGTACCTTGCCGGAGTTGTTTGATGGGAATCCGCCTTTTACGGGCCGTGGAGCCGTTTCTTTCGCAATGAATGTGGCCGAGATGTTGCGTATCTTGGATTTATTGTCTAAGTATCATTAAGAGAGGAGGTGAACAATGAAAGTGTTAATGTTTGGTTGGGAATTTCCTCCCAAGATATACGGCGGTCTGGCCGTCGCCACTTACGGAATCACGAAGGGCCTGAGCGTACAAGGCGACGTGGAAACCACGCTTTGTATGCCAAAAGCTTGCGGCGATGAAGAAAAGTTCTTGAACATCATCAGCATGAACCAGGTGCCTATCGTATGGCGTGATGTAAACTACGATTGGTTGAAAGGACGTTTGGGGGCGGGTATGACGCCGGAGTTATACTACGACCTGCGTAACCATCTTTATGCGGACTTTTCATATATGCATGTCAATGACATAGGCTGCATGGAGTTTGCCGGCGGTTATCCTTCTAACCTGTATGACGAGATAAACAACTTCTCCATCATTGCGGGGGTAGTGGCCCGCCAGCAGCAGTTCGACATCATACATGCTCATGACTGGCTTACTTATCCGGCTGGTGTGCATGCCAAAATGGTTAGTGGAAAGCCGCTGTGCATTCACGTGCATGCCACGGACTTCGACCGTTCCCGCGGCAAGGTGAATCCCACGGTATATGCCATGGAGAAGAACGGCATGGACTATGCCGACTGCATCATGTGCGTTTCCGAGCTGACGCGCCGCACGGTCATCAATGAGTATCACCAAGACCCGCGCAAGGTGTTTGCCGTGCACAATGCCGTGTATCCCTTGCCGCAGGAATATCAGGACATTCCGCGTCCTGTACACGAAAAGGAGAAGGTGGTTACTTTCTTGGGCCGTCTTACGATGCAGAAGGGGCCAGAATACTTTGTCGAGGCTGCTGCCATGGTGCTGAAACGCACGCGCAACATCCGCTTCGTGATGGCCGGTTCGGGCGACATGATGAATGCCATGATCAACTTGGCGGCCGAACGCGGCATTGCCGACCGCTTCCACTTCCCCGGCTTCATGAAGGGGAAGCAGGTGTACGAGGTGTACAAGAACAGCGACGTGTTTGTCATGCCCTCCGTGTCCGAGCCGTTTGGCATCGCCCCGCTGGAGGCCATGCAATGCGGCACGCCGTCCATCATATCCAAACAGTCGGGATGCGGTGAAATCCTTGACAAGGTGTTCAAGGTGGATTACTGGGACATCCACGCCCTGGCCGATGCCATTCACTCCATCTGCACGAACCCGTCGCTCTTCCACTACCTGCAAGAGGAGGGAAAGAAGGAAGTGGACGGCATCACATGGGAGAAGGTGGCGCTGAAAATCCGCGGACTGTACGAGAACGTATTAAAGAACTATTAAATATGTAAGCTATGAGAACCATTTGTCTTTATTTTGAGATACACCAAATCATACACTTGAAGCGGTATCGTTTCTTTGAAATAGGAAATGACCACTATTATTATGACGACTATGCCAACGAGACGGGCATCAACGACGTGGCGGAGCGGTCGTACATACCGGCTTTGAAGGCCCTGATAGAGATGGTAGAAAAGTCGGAAGGGGCGTTCAAGGTGGCCCTGTCCATTTCCGGCGTGGCGCTGGAACAGCTGGAGATACACGCTCCCGCCGTGATAGACCTGTTGCACCAACTGAATGACACGGGCTGTTGCGAGTTCCTGGCAGAACCGTACTCGCACGGCCTCTCGTCGCTGGCCAACGAAGACTGCTTCCGCGAGGAGGTGAAACGCCAGGCCGCCAAGATGAAGCAGGTATTCGGCAAGGCGCCCAAGGTGTTCCGTAACTCCAGCCTGATATATTCGGACGAGATAGGTGCCGTGGTAGCCGAGATGGGCTTCAAGGGAGTACTGACCGAGGGCGCCAAGCACGTGCTGGGATGGAAAAGCCCCCACTATCTGTACCATAGCAACATGAACCCCAACTTGAAGCTGTTGCTCAGGGACTTCCGCCTGTCGGACGACATTAGCCTGCGCTTCTCCAACAGCGAGTGGGACGAGTACCCGCTCTTTGCCGACACGTACATGGACAAGATAAACGCCCTGCCGCCTGAGGAACAGCTCATCAACATCTTCATGGAGCTTAGCGCGCTGGGTGTGGCACAACCGTTGTCGTCGAACATACTGGAATTCATGAAAGCCCTGCCCGAGTGTGCCAAGGCCAGGGGCATCAGTTTCGCCACGCCGTCGGAGGTGATAGCGAAGTTCAAGTCGGTGTCGTCCCTGGATGTACCTTACCCCATGTCGTGGACGGACGAGGAGCGCGACACCAGCTGCTGGCTGGGCAACGCCATGCAGCGGGAGGCCTTCAATAAGCTGTACAGCGTGGCCGAGCGGGTGCACCTGTGCGACGACCGCCGCATCAAGCAAGACTGGGACTACCTGCAAGCCAGCAACAACTTCCGCTTCATGACGACCAAGAACAGCGGGGTGGGCCTGAACCGGGGCATATACGAGTCGCCCTACGACGCCTTCACCAACTACATGAACATACTGGCGGACTTCATGAAGCGGGTGGACGCCCTCTATCCCGTGGACGTGGAGAACGAGGAGCTGAACGCGCTGCTGACCACCATCCACAACCAGGGGGAGGAGATTGAAACCCTGAAGAAGGAGCTGGCCAAAGCCCAAGCCGCCCAGAAGAAGGAACGCAAGGCAGCCGCCACGCCCAAGGCCGCACCAGCCAAGCACAGCAAACCGTCTGTAAAGAAAACTGACCAATAGGAGTGACCCTCCGGAGGGGTCTCCATCCCCTCGGTGAAAGGCGCGCCCGCCTGCCGGAAAAACCGGTGGACGGGCGCGCTTTTTTGTGCCTTCCGCAAGGGGGTGGAAACCCCGCCCGTGAGGGGGTCGTTACTACGGACGTCCGTAGGCCGATGCTACGGACGTGCGCAGCCCCTGACGACGGACGTCCGTAGCACTCGACGACACACGTGTGTAGCAACGACCTACACACGTCCGTAGCATCGGCCTGCATACGTGCGTGGCAACCGCCCCCTTGCGGGCGCAGGAAAAAAGAACGCCCGTACGCATCTTTCGATGGCGTACGGGCGTGATTATCAACCGTGTATGTGTGTGCCGTCAGTTGGCGTAGGCCTCCACCTCGTCAATGTAGAGGTTGGCGGGAATGAGGTCTTGCGGGGTGTCTTTCCGGCAGTCGACCCCGTTGCGGATCATGCCGCCGTGCTTCACCGTGAGGCGGAGGTAGCGGGCGTCCACGGGGGTGAAACGCAGGACGGAATTATACGTCTTCCGGCGCTTGTCCGCAGGGTAGGTGAAGTGGAAGTCGGTGGCTGCAACCTGTCGGAAGTTTTTACCATCGTCGGACACTTCGACCACCGCCCCGCCGGCGGGCAGGATGCGGAAGGCGGCGTTGTAGAGCGTGTTGAACACCACGCGGCCCACGCGTTGCGTGCGTCCCATGTCGGCGGTGAATACCACCTGTCGCGGGCCCTTTTGCATGGAGAAGTTGCACCACGCCGTATAGGAGAAGTGGTCGCCCCGTTTCCCGTTCGTCAGGCCCTGAGTCAGGGTGTCGGCGCCCAGCACCTCGTTGGCGTCGAAGGTGTCGCCGTCCCGGCCGGCGGTGGCAGGTACGGTGGTATATGGCTTCCCGGCGAGCAAGTTGCCGAACAGGTGTTTTTTGCTGACGCGCCCCAGCATCTGGCCCCGCAGGAAGGCGGCGGCCTTCAAGTCCAGCTTGCCCTCCAAGGGGAAGGGGCCGGTGTAGAGCGTGGATGCGGCGGTGGGTTCGGTGCGGTCGGTGGTGTAGCGAATCTCCGCGCCGGGGTAGTATGTGCTGAGTTCCACCATCAGCGTGTCGCCGTGGCGGCGCGTGTTGATGTTCACGTCATAGAAGTTGCGGCACGCCTTGACCCCGCGCGCCTCCATGCGCTCGAAGTCCGTCACCATGCGTTGGCAGAAGGAGTTCCAGTCCTTGTTTCTATCGAGTGTCCAGCCGGTCTCCGCCAGCGCCACGGCGCGCGGGAAGGTCTGGTAATCACGACGTTCGTCCGTCTGCGTGTACTCGTTCCACATGTTTCCTTGCAGGCCGATGACGTGCTTGTGCAGCAGCGAGTCGGCCTCGTCCGGCACGGGGTTGTAGCTGTACGTCTTCTTCAGCGTCAAGTAGCCTCCGATGGTGGTGTTGCCCGCGTCCGGCTCCTCCTGATACTGGTCCAGGTAGGCGAAGGGGTTCGGCGTCATGATGGCGTCGTGCCCCGCCCGTGCGGCGTTGATGCCCCCCTGCGTGCCTCGCCACGACATGACGGTGGCGTTGGGCGCCAGTCCGCCCTCCAGTATCTCGTCCCAGCCGATGATGCGTCGGCCCTTGGCATTGATGTACTTTTCCATTCGGGTCACGAAGTAGCTTTGCAGCTTCTCCTCCTTGGTGTGCCGCTTCCCGTCGACGGGGTTGGGCGTCACGTCGTCACGCAGTCCGAGCTGGCGGATGAGCGCCTGGCAATGCGGGCAATGCTCCCACGCCGTCTTGGGGCACTCGTCCCCGCCGATGTGGATGTAGGGACTGGGGAACAGTTCCACCACCTCGTCTATCACGTCTTCCAGGAAGCGGAACGTCTCCTCGCGGGGGCAGAACACCTCCTTGAATATGCCCCAGCGGCCCTCCACTTCGTACGTGCGGGTGGGGTCGCAAGACAGTTGCGGGTAGGCCGACAGCGCGGCCACGGCATGTCCGGGCATTTCTATCTCCGGGATGACGGTGATGTAGCGTGCGGCGGCGTAGTCCACCACCTTGCGGATGTCCTCTTGGGTGTAGTATCCGCCGTGCTCCTTCCCGTCGAACACCAAGGGCCAGTTCTCGTAGTAGTAGCCCACCATGGTCTGCTTGCGCTTCGAGGCGTGCTCCGTCAGGCGCGGGTGCTTCTTTATCTCGATGCGCCAGCCTTGGTCGTCGGTCAGGTGCCAATGGAACACGTTCATCTTGTGCATGGCCAGCATGTCGATATATTTATATATGTACTCGAGCGACGAGAAGTGGCGGCACACGTCGAGCATCAGTCCCCTATAGGGCAGGCGCGGGGCGTCGTCTATCTCCACCGCCGGCACGCACCAGTCGGCATCCGACTGTGCCCTCTGCGTGCCATAAACGGCCGGGGGCAGCAGTTGGTAGAGCGTCTGTACGCCGTAGTAGAAGCCGTTGGGCTGTGTGGCCGTGACGGTGATGCCCTGCGGGGAGACGGACAGGCGGTAGGCCTCTTTCTCCATTCCCTCCGTATGGACGAAGCGGATGCACCCGTCTGCCGGCCCCTGTTCCGCCGTGACGTCCATCTCGATGCCGGCCGTCAGCCGCAGTCGGTCGGAGAAGCCTTGGGCGATGGCCTGCACCTCGTTGGTGCATCCGGCTACGCTGATGGTCACTTGGTTGTTCAACTGGAATGTTCCCTCCTTGGGGACGAGTGAGTTGGGCTGCGGTATCACGGGGTACGTGTTGGCCGTCGGCCCGGGTTGTTGGCAGGCGTACAGGCTCAGCCAGGTCAATGCGATGGTAAGTAATCTCTTCATGGTCTATCCTATTTTACTAATCTTCTTCAGCTTGTCCTCGTCGATGAGTTTGATTTTGCGCCCGTCTATGGCGATCAGTTTTTCGTTGGCGAACTGCGACAGGGTGCGAATGGCATTGGAGGTCGTCATGTTCGACAGGTTGGCCAAGTCCTCGCGCGACAGGTAAATGCTTAGCGTGGATTCGTCCTCCTCAAGCCCGTAGCTCTCCTTGAGGAACAGGAGCGACTCGGCCAGTCGCCCGCGTATGTGTTTCTGCGTCAGATTGACCGTACGCTCGTCGGCTATGCCCAGGTCCGTGGCCAGCTCCCGTATGAAGAACAGGGCCAGGGCGTTGTTCTGCCGGAGCAAGGTCATGACCGCCGTCATCGGTATCAGGCAGATGAGCGAAGGCTCGAAGGCGGCGGCCGCCGTTACATAGTCCTCTTTGGCAAAGTAGGCCCGGTAGCCGAAGTATTCCACGGGCTTGATCATGCGGATGATTTGGCTCCGTCCACCCACGCCTTCTTTGTATATCTTGACCTTACCTTTGAGCAGGCACATGAGGTGGGTGGGCGGCTCCCCTTCACAATGTATCACCTCGTTCTTCTTGTAGCTTTGGAGCGTGAACTGTTCAGCCAGGAAGCTGCGCTGCTCCGCATCCAGGGGTGCCCACATATCGGCTATCAAAGCGGGTACGTTCACCTCCGATAAGTTTATTCTGAGCATAGATAAATGTTATAAAACTGTGTTATAAAGCACAAATGTAGGAAGAAAAAACCGAACATGGCAAGACAAAGGCAAAAATATCTCCCTATTGTATGGAAAGATTTGGCCTGTTTCGTCCGGACGCCTTCGGTAGTACCTGATGGCACTCGCCTATCGGGCTATGGTACATGAAAAAAGCCCCCGGCGGTGGAGGCTTTTCCATGCCGGGGGCTTGTCTTGTTGCCCTTTGTTGTCATTTGGTGAAAAGTAGTTCCCTGTACTTGGGTAGTGGCCAGATTTCGTCGTCTATCTCCATTTCCAGGTGGTCTATGTGGTCGCGTATTCTGTCCAGGTACGGGCGCACGTTTTCTTCGTAAGCGAAGGCCCTGTCTTTGTAGTCCTTCATGTGGTTGGCCACTTTTCGCGCCTCAGTCATGTCGCGCACCAGTAGCTTGATGGCCGTCACGCGCTGCGATATCTCGCGGATGAGCTCCTTACGGTCGGCACTCAGCACGTCGTACTCCTCCGACGTGAAGGTCTCCCTCAGTCCGCGCAGATTCTCAAGCAGCCTGTTCTGGTAGATGACGGCCGTGGGCACGATGTGGTTGATGGCCAAATCACCCAGCACCCGGCTCTCTATCTGCACCTTCATGGTAAACTTCTCCAGTTCCACCTCCACGCGGCTGTTCAGCTCCGTCTCGTTGAAGATGTGCTCGCCAATGAGCACCGAGCGGGCCTGGGCGTCGGTGTAGCGCATGAGTGCTTCCGGCACATGGCATATGTTTGTCAGTCCCCGACGTGCGGCTTCCTGTTTCCATTGCTCGGAGTAGCCGTCACCTTCGAACCGGATAGGTTCCGAGGCGATGATGGCCTCCTTTAGCAGGCGGAATATGGCTTCGTCCCTGCCTACGCCCTCTTCCATCAGCTTGTCCACCGATACCTTGAACTCGTCCAGCTGGCTGGCCATGGCGGCATTGATGGCTATCATGGCTGCGGCACAGTTGGCCGAAGAGCCTGCGGCGCGGAACTCGAAACGGTTGCCCGTGAAGGCGAAGGGCGAGGTGCGGTTGCGGTCCGTAGTATCCAGCAAGATTTCCGGGATGCGGCCGATGCCCAACTTCAGAGTCGTCTTCTCCTCGGCTGTCATTTTCGTGTCGCTCACTTGGCGGGCAATCTCGTTCAACACAGAGGACAGTTGCTTGCCCAGGAAGATGGAAAGAATGGCGGGAGGTGCCTCGTTGGCTCCCAAGCGGTGGCTGTTTCCCGCGCTGACAATGGAGGCTCGCAGCAGGTCTTGGTTCTTGTAGACCATCATCAGCACGTTGACAAGAAAGGTGAGGAACAGCATGTTCCCCTTCGGGTTCTTGCCTGGGGCGAACAGGTTGACGCCCGTGTCGGTGCAGAGCGACCAGTTGTTGTGCTTGCCGCTACCATTCACACCCTGGTAGGGTTTCTCGTGCAGCAGCACGGCGAAGTTGTGCTTGCGGGCTATGCGTTTCATCAGGTCCATCACCAGCTGGTTGTGGTCGTTGGCCAGGTTCACGTTCTCGAAGATGGGCGCCAGCTCAAACTGGTTGGGGGCCACCTCGTTGTGGCGCGTCTTGACGGGGATGCCCAGCTTATGACACTCTATCTCCAACTCCTTCATGAAGGCCGTTACTCGTGGCGGGATGGAGCCGAAGTAGTGATCCTCCAGTTGTTGGTCTTTAGCTGAGGAGTGGCCCATGAGCGTGCGCCCTGTCAGGCAAAGGTCGGGCCGGGCGTTATACAGGGCCAAGTCCACGAGGAAGTACTCTTGTTCCCAGCCCAAGTTGGCGTAAACGCGGCTCACGTTCTTGTCGAACAGCTGGCACACCTCGGTGGCGGCTTTGTCTACGGCGGCCAGCGCTTTGAGCAGCGGGGTCTTGTAGTCCAGGGCTTCGCCGGTATACGATATGAATATGGTAGGGATACATAGTGTCGTGTCTACCACAAAGGCGGGCGATGACACATCCCATGCCGTATAGCCGCGTGCCTCGAATGTATTGCGGATACCGCCATTGGGAAATGACGATGCGTCTGGCTCCTGTTGTATAAGCAATTTACCGGAGAAACTTTCAATGACATCTCCGTCCTCGCCGAATTCAATGAAACTATCATGCTTTTCGGCGGTTCCATCGGTCAACGGTTGGAACCAATGTGTGTAGTGGGTGACACCCATGGATTTTGCCCAGTTCTTCATGCCGTTGGCGATGAGGTCTGCCATTTCACGGTTGATAGGCGTACCTTTCTCAATGGCATTTGTTACAGCCTTATAAGCTTCTCGCGGCAGGTATTCCTGCATTTTTTTTCGGTCGAATACATGGCTGCCGTAATAGTCGGACAGTTTGTCGGAAGGCGGGACAACTTCAAGAGGTTTGCGGTTGGCCAGCTCTTGCAGGGCGAAAAAACGCATTTTTGACATAAATAAGAGGGATTTTATGATTTGATGGCACAAAAGTATGTGTTTTTTCTGATATACCCCCTATACTAATGGGGTATTGTTGTACAAAAGTGCATTTATTTATTGGAATGCCCTTCAAAAATAGGGGGTGAGTGCTATTTTTACCTGTTTATTGGTGTTTCTCCTTGTGCCGGGAAGCTATCGAAGTTATCGTTATCCGGTGGCCCTCAATCCTGTTAACAAAAAAGAGGGCATCCTGATAAGGGTGCCCTCTTGCTGTCAGTATATCCGAGTAACGGGATTACTTCTTCTCAGCTTCCAATTGCTCTTTCAGAGCGGCCAAGGCGTCGATGTCGCCCAGCGTGGTAGAAGCGGCCTGGTTTTGGATCATCGGCGTTTCTTCCTTGCGTGCATTGGCTTTCTTGGCAGCCTTCTTCTCGGCTCTTTCTTCAGCCTTGGCAGCATCTTCGAACACACGGCTGTGTGACAGGATGATGCGCTTGGCATCCTTGTTGAACTCAAGAACCTTGAACGGCAGTTTCTCGTCTACTTGCACTTGCGTACCGTCTTCCTTCACCAAGTGTTTGGGAGTAGCGAAGCCTTCTACGCCGTAAGGCAATGCAACGACTGCGCCCTTGTCCAGAATCTCGATGATAGTGCCTTCGTGTACGGAACCAACGGTGAATACCGTCTCGAACACATCCCAAGGATTCTCTTCGAGTTGCTTGTGGCCGAGGCTCAAACGACGGTTGTCCTTGTCTATTTCGAGTACCAGCACGTCGATGTCGGCACCAATTTGCGTAAATTCAGAGGGGTGCTTAACTTTCTTCGTCCAAGACAGGTCGGAGATGTGGATCAAGCCGTCCACGCCTTCTTCGCACTCCACGAATACGCCGAAGTTGGTAAAGTTGCGTACCTTGGCCGTGTGCTTGCTGCCAACGGGATATTTCTCCTCGATGTTTTCCCATGGATCGGGTTTGAGTTGCTTGATGCCCAAAGACATCTTGCGCTCCTCGCGGTCGAGGGTCAGCACTACTGCCTCTATCTCGTCACCTACCTTCATGAAATCTTGTGCGGAGCGCAGGTGTTGGCTCCAAGACATTTCTGATACATGAATCAAGCCTTCCACACCCGGAGCGATTTCTACGAATGCGCCGTAGTCGGCCATCACGACAACTTTGCCCTTTACGTGGTCGCCCACCTTCAGGTTCGGGTCGAGGGCGTCCCAAGGATGCGGGGTGAGTTGTTTCAAGCCGAGGGCGATACGCTTCTTCTCGTCGTCGAAGTCGAGGATTACCACGTTCAGCTTCTGGTCCAGTTCAACCACCTCATGCGGGTCGCTTACACGGCCCCAAGACAGGTCTGTAATGTGGATCAAGCCGTCTACGCCGCCCAAGTCGATGAATACGCCGTAAGAAGTGATGTTCTTGACGGTTCCTTCCAGCACTTGGCCTTTCTCCAGCTTGCTGATGATTTCTTTCTTCTGCTGTTCCAGTTCGGCTTCGATGAGGGCTTTGTGCGATACAACCACGTTCTTGAACTCTTGGTTGATCTTTACGACCTTGAATTCCATGGTCTTGCCAACGAACACATCGTAGTCGCGGATGGGTTTCACGTCTATTTGAGAGCCCGGCAAGAATGCTTCGATGCCGAACACGTCTACAATCATACCGCCCTTGGTGCGGCACTTGATGTAGCCCTTGATAATTTCTTCGTTCTCCAAAGCTGCGTTGATGCGCTCCCAAGAGCGGCTTGCACGTGCTTTGCGGTGCGACAGCACCAGTTGTCCTTTCTTGTCTTCCTGGTTTTCGATGTACACTTCCACCGTGTCGCCTACTTTCAGGTCGGGGTTGTAACGGAACTCGTTCATGGGGATGATACCGTCCGACTTGTAGCCGATGTTTACAACTACTTCGCGCTTGTTCATTGCAATCACCGTGCCGTCAACTACCTCGCGGTCGTTGACCTTGTTCAGCGTACTGTCATACGCTTTTTCTTGTTCTTCGTGACTTACGTTTACGGTTGCTTCACCGTTTTCATACGCATCCCAGTTGAAGTCTTCGAGGGGTGCGACGTTCTTTAAGTTTTCCATTAATGAATAAATTTGTTTAACTCAGTTAATTAAGTGAGACATTATGTTGGCTCAATAAATCGGGCGCAAAGATAGCATTATTTTCTTGTACCACAAACATCTGGGGCATTCATTTCTTTGTATAGGCCAATGCGGCGCCTATGGCCGTGCGGTATTCCGCGTAGGGAGGTATGTGGAACCGTACGCCGTGGAACTCACCCATCCGCGCAAACAGCTTGCTGCATTGCGGCAGCTGCGTCAGCTTGCCTATCAGCACGAAGTCTTTCACTTCGCTGTTGAGGGCGGCCAGCACGGCCGAATTGCCTATGGTGCGGAACACCATGTAGATGATGCCGCAGGCTATGTCGGCTTCGGATGAGTCGCTGTCGGCCTTGCCGAAGAGCGAGGCTGTGGCATCTATGGGCAAGTCGGGCAGGGGGGCATTGCAGATGTCGCCAATCAGCAGGTTGACGCGGTTCTGGTCGCCATGCTGTGCCAGCTCGGCCACTTGGCGGATGTTGTGCGTCTTGAGCAGCAGTCGCGACAGACCTTGCAGCGTGCCACCGCCTATGCCTGCGCCGCCAATGTGCGACATCTTGTCGCCGTCGATGCGTACAAACGACGTGCCCGTGCCCATGCTCACCACAATGAGGTGGCGTATGTCCGTGGCATGGCGCGCACCCAGTCCGTTGGCCAGGAACTCGTCTGCCTTGCCCGTTGGAAGGCCGTAGAGAGGACTGTCCACATAGGCGCTGCCCACGCCGGTAAGCATCACCTGCTCTACGTCGGACAGTTGTATGCCGTTGTCGTATATGTATTTGCCAAAGGCACCGAACAGCGAGGTCACCGGGTCGGTGGCTGTGATGGACATGGGTGATTGTATCGTCCCGTTGTCCATGCCTACTATCTTCGTGGTGGTTCCGCCTACGTCTATGCCGATTACGATTCCCATGCTTTTTTGCGGCAAAGGTATGAAATCCGAGTGATTATCATGCTTTGTTGTCAAAAATAATTCGTCCAAGGCGTGTTTTTGTCCCCATTCGGGCCTGCGGGTATCGGATAGGCGTTTAACACGGTGGCTTCGGGACATTTGTCCGCAACGTGTTGCGGGCGTGCTCCGAACGTGTTGCGTCCGCGCTCCGGACATGTTCCGTGTTCGCTCGTGACATGTCGGGAACAAATGCCCTGAATACAGGCTTCCGGCATGTCCGGTTCCGGGAGTCGGGACTCAACGGTTAAACAGCTCGAAGGTGAACTTGCAGCCTATTTCCTGGTACTGCCAGTTGGCAAAGCTGGCAAACACTCCGAAGTCGAATACGTGCGTGCCGATACCGTAGCCCACTTCGATGTAGGGTTTCAGGTGGGGCACGGCGAGGGCGTTGAAGTACAACCGTTCGTTGAGCACGTATTGCGTGTACTTCATGAGGTGGCGCATCAGCAGGAACGGGGCTTCGTAGGTGACATGCCCGCGCAGGTATTCGCGGGAAGAGTTGTACCAGCGTCCGTCCAGCAGCTGGAACACTCCGCCGATTTCATCGTTCCAGCCAATGGGAAGGTTGCGGCGCGTGAAGTTGGTAAAGTCCACGAAGTACAGCTCGTTGCGGTTGGTGAACTTGCCCCATCCCAGACGGAAGTATATGTCGCGCATGGGGCTTAGCGCGATACCATGTTGCAGGTCTACCTCGACACGTTCGTAAGAGCCGGAGTTCCTCAGTACGCCCTTGATGCCCCGTTCCCACTCCACGGAGATGCGGGGGTAGCGTGAATGCAGGTTGATTTTGCGCTTCCCGTCCATGTAGTAGTATTGGCCGGGAGCCCACGACAGGCTGATGCGCGGGGCGAAGCTGTTGTACTCGTGCCGGAAGCGGCCCAGTATTTCCGTGTCTGTGCCGGGGAAGTACGGGTTGTCCGCCGGGAACTTCCCGCCTACTGTCACGGGCGGCGCCACAGGATTGACGGGCACGAAGTTGGAACGTTCGCCCTCCGTGCGGCGGTGTATGGACAGGCCCACGTCGAGCGTCAGGCCGTTCACAATCTCCCACGTGTGGCGTAGGCGGAAATACAGGTCTTTGAAGTAGTTCAGGTGGATTTGGTCGAAGTCGAACAGGCTGTCGGGCATGGCTTTCAGGTCGTCCAGCACCTCGCTGCTGTAGATGCGGTTACCGTTTCCTATCTCCACGTGCAGGGCCGTCCGCTTCTGCGGCCAGTAGTAAAAGTCCGTGTTTATTCGCCAGTAGAACTCCTTGTTCTTGAAGTTATAACCTATTTCGGGCGCCATGTGCAGCAAACGGTCGTTGTTGAACAGGTAGCTGTACTTGAACTCCTGGCTGTACGAGATGCCGTCTTTGCCGCTGTAGCTCACCAGGAAGGGGTTGATGAGCGGCGAGCAACGCACGCTCCCCAGGCGGGACAGGTTTACGGTGTAGCGGCTTGTCAGCCAGTCGCCCACCTGTCCCCAGAACACGCGTCCCTTTCTTCTTTGTTTCTTTACCGCCGATGTGTCGCGCCACAGGAAGAAATCCGTGTAAAGTTGTTGCTCGTTTGCTGAGAGTGGCAAGGGGCGCAGGCTGTCAAAATAGGCCACGTCGTTCCGGCAGGCGTTTGTGTCGCAACGCAATGTGTAGTTGTCAGACAGGTCGTATTCCACCTTTTGTTTTTTCCTTTCTTGTATAGACAGGTCGTCCCTCTGCTTGATATCCGTGTAATTCAATACGGCCGTGTAGTCTCCCTCTATTACGTTTCCCAGGAAGCGGAAGTCTACTTGCAGGTCGTAGTGCAGGGGCAGGAACTCGTCTTTTTCGCCCACCTCGCCCAGCTTGACCAGATTGTCGAACTTGAATAGTTCCGACCGGCCTGTAAAGCGCATCTCGCGCACGCTCCACACATTCTCGCTCACCACCATGTAGCCTTCCACCAATTGGAAACTCTTGTTGCGCGGCGTGAAGCGTATTTTATATTGCCGGGCATGTACTGTTCCCCATACGGAGTCCACGCGGAAGTTGTAATATCTTTTTGCATCGGGAGCCAACGGCGAGATAAGTTTGTCGTACAGCAGGGTGGGTGAGTAGACATTGACGTGGAAGTATTCGGGCAGCCTGCCGTCTGCTTCCCAGAACTCCGAAGCAGTACCTGCGCTTGCTTTCACCTTTTGATCATACTGGTCGGGCGCGGAGAAGTGCAGGTCGTTGTAGGTTTCCATCATGTACTCGTTCACTCCCTTCCGCATACGGAACATGGAAGGGATGAAGCGCATGATGTGGTTGCGTTTGCGTATGTTGAGTTTGCCTTTGATGTAAAGCTCCGCCTTGTAATCTTCCACGATGCGCTCGTAAAGCGGGGCGAAGAATATCACCTTTTCCATGATGGAGTCCGCCGTGCGCGAAGGCGGGTCGCTGGGGCGTGCCGCATGTCCTGCCTGTGCTCCCGGAATGGCGGCGAGCAGCAGGCACAGGCTTATCCATATAGACCCCAAACGCTTCATATACCTGTTTTGCTTGGGGCAAATATAGGGATAATCGCCGTTGGGTGGTTTGTGCGGACGTAAATTTTTTCTTTTCACAGCCTATTGCTCCCCGTGGGCCTTTGTTTAGGTATCCGTATTCCGGCCTTCGGAGGCGGGTGGTTTTGTATATTGCTGTGGATTAGTGTGTTGCCAAGGATTGAGGACGCGACATTCAGGGCGGTTGTTCGCAACATGTTCCGTCCGTACTCGCAACGTGTTCGGAGCGCGCTCGCAACGTGTCGGAAGCGCGCCCGCAACACGTTGCGGATAAATGCCTTTTATTTTTCGTCCGGAAGCGTTTGATATTGTAAAAAAATCCTATCTTTGTACGACGTAAACATGTATCATATTTAATAATAGTCGTGTTATTATGAAAAACTCATTGAAGACATTTTGTGCCGTCACATTGTTGTGCGTCACGGCATTGCTCCTTGGCTCGTGCGGCGGGAAGCGCGCACAGGTGGAAAAGGGTGTGGAAGCCCTCAACAGCGAGTGCCCCATGGACATGGGCGAGTCCGGCACGTTGGAGAGTATCAAGCTCGAAGGCAACGATGTGGTGTACTACTATGCTTACGCGAATGACTTGCCTATAGAGATAGAGGCGTTGAGACAGAACCCGGACGCCATGAAGAGCATGGCCAAGGCCAACTTCAGTTCGCCGGGAGAAGAACTCACGAAGTTCGTGGATTTGCTGATAGGGGCCGACATGGGCGTGAGATACGTATTTTATAAAGAAGACGCGCCCGAAGTGACCGCCGAGTGCGGCCTGACTGTCGATGAGTTGAAAGACTTGACGGAAAATGGCCTTACCGGTACGGAGGCTTCTTTGCAGAAGTTGCAGGAAGTGGTGAATATCACCAACCTGTCGTGTCCCATGCGTCTGGACGAATATACCGTGATGCGCAGTATGACGCTGGAACCTGAGAACGTGGTGTACGACTATTATGTGGACGAAGAACAGATACCCATGTCGTCCATTGACCGGGAGATTCTGAAGCAGGAGAACTTCTCCGCGCTTGACGTGAGCGACATGGGCGTACGCATGCTGTTGCAGCTTTGCGTGGACTGCGACCGAGGTCTGGCCTACCGCTACACGGGAGATAAGTCGGGCGAGACAATCGTCGTGGGTGCCACTTCGTCCGAACTGGCCGCCAGACTGAACACCGCCGAATAAAACTGCTTGTGCGCGGCCTGCGGCCGCCCGACATGCTATGGAGAAATTCGATTTGCATATCCTGGGGTGTGGTTCGGCCCTGCCCACCATGCGCCACTATCCCACGTCGCAAGTACTCGACGTGCGCGACAAGTTGTTCATGATTGATTGCGGCGAGGGCGCGCAATTGCAGCTCCGCAAGTCGCGCCTCAAGTTTTCGCGGCTGAACCACATCTTCATCTCGCACCTGCACGGTGACCATTGCTTCGGGTTGCCGGGCGTGGTGTCCACGTTCAACCTTCTGGGCCGCACGGCCGACTTGCATGTCTATTCGCCTGCGGGGCTGGAGAAGTTGTTTGCTCCCATGCTGGCTTTCTTCAACAGGCAGATGAGCTACAAGCTCGTTTTCCACGAGTTTTCCGCCAAAGAGCCGTCGTTGCTTTACGAAGACCGTTCCGTGCAAGTTTCCACCATACCCTTGAAGCACCGCATGCCCTGTTGCGGTTTCCTTTTTGAGGAAAAGCCGGGGCTCAGCCATATCCGCCGGGACATGGTGGACTTCTATCAGGTGCCGGTCTACGAGCTGAACCGCATAAAGAACGGGGCCGACTACGTGACGCCCGAAGGCCGCGTGGTTTCCAACTCCGTGCTGACCACTCCTGCCGCCCCGCCCCGCCGGTATGCCTATTGTTCGGATACGGTGCCCCTGCCAAGTGTGTTGGAACAGGTGCGCGGGGCCGACTTGTTGTTCCACGAAGCCACTTTTAGCCAGGAACATGCGGCCCGTGCCCGTGAGACATTCCATACCACGGCAGCTCAGGCTGCGGACATTGCCCTGCGTGCCGGGGTCAAGCGTTTGCTCATAGGGCATTTCTCCGCCCGTTACGATGATGAGGCGCAGTTGCTGGCCGAGGCATCGGCTGTTTTTCCTGAAACTGTTTTGGCCAAGGAGATGCTTCGTCTGCACGTTTGAACCTTCTTGTCGGGATTTTTCGTTCGGCAAATGGCATTCATGTTTTTTATGCGCCAACTTCCATGCCTTGGCGGATGCTGGTTCCGCTTTGCTCAAATGCCTGTTTCATAGGCTGTTAATGGAAAACGCGGAGGGGACATGTAAGCGGCTTGTCCGCAACGTGTTGCGCCCGTGCTCCGAACGTGTTGCGGCCACGCTCCGTACACGTTGCGCTCCCGCCCGCAACATGTCGCGCGGAAAGCCTCATTATTTTCTGTGTGGTAGTAGGACGCATTGTCAAAATTTTCTATCTTTGTTTCACGAAGATAGGATGCGGTTCGGCAGAGTCAAAATAGGAAACTGTGTTTTCATTTTGCCTCTGCGCTCACCTTTCGCTATCTTTGTACGGTATAAACAAGTATCACATTTCATAATTGTTCGGAATCATGAAGAAACTGATTGCTGCATTGTTCGCCGTGGCGCTGTGTTGTGCCATGGCATGGGCGCAAACCCCTTATGGCGGAGCGCGTGCGGAACTGGAAGAAATGATAGCAGAGATTGACAGCGAGTGCCCCATGGATATGGGGGCGTCCGGCTCTGTGGAGAGCGTCAAGCTTGAGAATGACAGGGTGGTGTTCTATTATGCTTTGGACCGGATGCTGCCTGTGGAGGTGGAAGCCTTGAAGCATAATCCCGAAGTGATGAAAAGCATGGCCACGGCAGCCATCGGCCCGTCGAATCCGGATTCGAAAGCGTTTTTGGATTTGTTGGTAAGGGCTGGTGTCAGCGTGAGATACGTGTACTACAAAGAAGGCATACCCCAGGTGTCCGCATCGTGCATAGTTACTTCGGGCGAACTGAAGGCGTTGCAAAATAGTAATCTGTCTGAAAGGGAAATGGCTTTCAGGCAGTTGCAGGAAATGGTAAACGTGGCCAACTTGTCGTTTCCCGTACGTCTGGACGAGTGCACCGTGCTGCGTGCCATGAAGTTGGAAACCATGAACGTGGTGTACGAGTATTACGTGGATGAGGACCAGTTGCCCCTGTCGTCCATAGACCGGGACGTGCTGAAGTCGGTCACCTTCTCCTCACTTGACGTTTCCGACGAGGGCATCCGCATGTTGCTGGAGCTTTGCGTGGCCTGCAACAAAGGTTTGGCATACCGCTACATGGGCGACGCGTCCGGCCAGAGCATCGTGGTATCTGCTACTCCGGCAGAGCTGGCTGCCAAGTTGGACGGTGCCGAGTGAGCTTGCCGCACGTGGCAGGTTGTAAGTTTTCTTGTCGGGGATTTTGCTTTATCGGGCAGAATACGCTAACTTTGCGGGGAGGAATACAAAGCAACGGGTACAAATGAGAAAGTTGGTATGCGTCTTTTTTGCGGTTTCAGCCCTGTGGTTCGCGTTTCCCGTGGGGGCGCAAGAAGACAGGCGGCAGGAGCACCCGGCAGACGAGAGGCCCCAAGCCACGCTCGTGCTGACGGTGACAGACAACCGCGTGCGCATACAGAATGCCGTTCCCGGCACGTTGATGGAGGTGTACAACATACTTGGTGTCAAGCTCCTTACCGTGCGCATCGAGGCGGAAGACCATACCGTTACGCTGGACATTCCCAAAGGTTATTATATTCTGAAGATTGGCAATGTGGCCCGGAAAGTCGTCATCAAGTAGTCAGGCATGTCGCCTGCGTGTGCTGTCCGCGGTCGTGTTTCTTATAATGTATGAGTGCTTCTTATAATGAACGTGAGGTGCTCGGGCTTTTGCAAGACCCAAGCACGCAGAGGAAAGGATTCGAAAAAGTGGTGGAGCAGTACAGCGAGCAGCTTTACTGGCAGATACGCCGCATGGTGCTTTCACATGAAGATGCCAACGACTTGCTGCAAAACACGTTCCTGAAAGCATGGGCCAACATAGAGTACTTCCGCGCGGAGGCGCGTCTTTCCACATGGCTCTACCGCATTGCCTTGAACGAGTGCCTCACATTTCTGAACAAGCAGAAAGCCTCAAGTACCGTATCCCTCGATTCACCGGAGGCGGACGCGCTTTTGCAAAAGCTGGAAAGCGACCCTTACTTCTCCGGCGACGAAATGCAGAAGAAGTTGCAGAAAGCCTTGATTGCGTTGCCAGAAAAGCAGCGTATGGTCTTCAACTTGCGTTATTACCAAGAAATGAAATATGACGAGATGTCTGCCATTTTCGGGACGTCTGTGGGAGCTTTGAAGGCATCTTATCACCATGCCGTCAAGAAAATAGAGCAATATTTGTCTGTCGAGTATTAAACCTCGGAGCGGAACATACGTCTAACCTATATAGAGAGGAGGAAAACTTATGTCGAAAGAGGGAAAAGTATTGGGAGAGATAGGGAGGGAGAACCCTTTCCGTGTGCCGGAAGGATATTTCGAGCATTTTGCCTCGGAGTTGATGACTCGATTGCCTGAAAAGGAGAAGGTCGTTGTCCATCAGCCCACCACGTGGGAAAAAGTGAGGCCATGGGTCTACATGGCGGCCATGTTCGTTGGGGCGGCGCTAATCATCAGGGTGGCTTCAGCGCGCTATGATGCTGCCGTTGAAGTTTTGACAGACAAAGAAGATGAACAAGAGATGGAGTACATAAATGCCATGATGGAAAGCTCCATGCTGGATGACTATGCCTTATATGTGTATCTTGCAGGCGATGAAACAGAGTGAAAGGCTTGCTTTTAATTTATTGAAGATATGAAGAAATTTGTTGTATTGTGCGCCTTGGCATGGGGATTCATGCCGTTGTTGTGGGCTGCGGGTGGCGTCGGGCAGCGATTGAGCAAAGAAGAGTTCCGTGCCAAGCAACAGGCTTATATCGTGGAGAAAGCCGGACTGACAGAGCAGGAGGCCGCAGCGTTTTTCCCTTTGTATTTCGAGTTGCAGGACAGGAAGAAGGAATTGAACGACGAGGCTTGGAAACTGATGCGCCAAGGAAAGGACGAGAATACTTCCGAGAAACAGTACGAAGAAATAATGGAGGGTGTGTATGATGCGCGCATATCCGCCAACCGTTTGGAGAAGACGTATTTTGAGAAGTTCAAGAAGATTCTGTCGTGCAAGAAGATATATCTGGTGCAGAAAGCCGAGATGCGCTTTCATCGCGACATGCTGAAAGGAATGCACCGCGACGGGCGTCATAAACCGCCACGCGACAAGAAATGACCGTTTACGTAACGAGGCCGGGAGTATTTCCCGGCCTCGTCTTGTTTATGTCCTGTCGTTGTCAGCTGTTTTTCTCAAGCTGTTTGGCTTCGTTCCACAGTTCGTCCATCTCTTCCAGCGACATGTCGTGCAGGTTGCGGCCTTGGCGTATGGTGTGCTCCTCCACGTAGTTGAAGCGGCGGATGAACTTCTGGTTGGTGCGCTCCAGCGCATTGTCGGGGTTTATTTTGTAGAGGCGGGCGGCATTGATGAGGCTGAACAGCACGTCGCCGAACTCGGCCTCTACCTTGTCTTTGTCCATGTGGGCCACTTCGGCCTGGAACTCTCGGATTTCCTCCTTTACCTTGTCCCACACCTGCTCACGCTCTTCCCAGTCGAAGCCCACGTTGCGTGCCTTGTCCTGTATGCGGTATGCCTTGATAAGTGAGGGCAGGGCGGAAGGCACGCCGCTCAATACGGTCTTGTTGCCGCCTTTCTCCTTCAGCTTCAGCTGTTCCCAGTTCTCGGAAACTTGCCCGGCCGTTTCGGCCTTCACGTCGCCGAACACGTGCGGGTGGCGGAATATGAGCTTTTCACACAGGCGGTCGCACACATCCTTCATGTCGAAGTCTCCCGTCTCGCTGCCTATCTTGGCGTAGAAGGCTATGTGGAGCAGTACGTCGCCCAGCTCCTTGCAAATGTCGTTTTTGTCGTTCCTAATCAGGGCGTCGCACAGTTCGTATGTCTCCTCGATGGTGTTGGGCCGCAGGCTTTCGTTGGTCTGTTTGCGGTCCCACGGGCATTTTTCGCGCAACTCGTCGAGTATGTCGAGGAAGCGGCCGAAGGCTTCCATCTGTTCTTTGCGTGTATGTGGCATGTTTTTGTCTTTTAAAAGTTTCGTGCAAAGGAACGACTTTTTTGCCTTATCCCGCTCTTTTTTGCCCCGCTTTTCGCGGGTGCACCTGCTTTTTTAATACTTCGTGCAGGCTCCGTGGGTTGCATATATGAGGCGTTTGTCCGCAACGCGTTGCGGGCGTGCTTCCAACATGTTGCGCCCGTGCTCCGAACATGTCGCGTCCGGACACGGAACACGTTGCGCCCGGAGCCGCAAAAAATGCCCTTGCTTTTGCATACGCCTCATGTGAATTTACTAATTTTGCACCCGTTATTATCATAATGTAATAGAAAGCACAATGGAATTAGCAAGTAAGTACAATCCCGCCGACGTGGAGGGCAAGTGGTATCAGTATTGGTTGGACCACAAACTGTTCAGTTCTAAACCCGATGGCCGTCAACCGTACACCGTCGTCATCCCGCCTCCCAACGTCACTGGTGTGCTCCACATGGGACACATGCTTAATAATACCATTCAAGACATACTTGTGCGCCGCGCGCGCATGGAGGGCAAGAACGCCTGTTGGGTTCCGGGCACCGACCATGCTTCGATAGCCACTGAGGCCAAGGTGGTGAACAAGCTGGCGCAGCAGGGTATCAAGAAGACCGACCTGACGCGCGAGGAGTTCCTGGAACATGCTTGGGACTGGACGCGAGAGCACGGCGGCATCATCCTGAAGCAGCTCCGTCGTCTGGGCGCGTCGTGCGACTGGGACCGCACGGCCTTCACCATGGACGAAGTGCGTAGCAAGAGTGTCATCAAGGTTTTCGTGGACCTCTACAACAAGGGCCTTATCTACCGCGGCGTGCGCATGGTCAACTGGGACCCCAAAGCGTTGACGGCACTCTCCGACGAGGAGGTGGTTTACAAGGAAGAACATAGCAAGCTCTACTACTTGCGCTACAAAGTGGAAGGCGATGAGGAGGGGAGGGCAGCCATTGTAGCCACCACGCGCCCCGAAACCATTATGGGCGACACGGCCATGTGTATCAACCCCAACGATCCGAAGAACCAATGGCTGAAGGGCAAGAAGGTCATCGTGCCGCTCGTTGGCCGTGTCATCCCCGTCATCGAGGACGACTATGTGGACATCGAGTTCGGTACGGGCTGCCTGAAAGTGACTCCCGCCCACGACGTGAATGACTACATGCTGGGCGAGAAACACAACCTGCAGAGCATCGACATATTCAACGATAACGGTACGCTGAGCGAAGCAGCCGGACTTTATGTAGGCATGGACCGTTTCGACGTGCGACGCCAGATAGAGAAGGACCTTGCCGAAGCTGGATTGCTGGAGAAGGTGGAAGACTATACCAACAAGGTGGGTTTCAGCGAGCGTACCAATGTGCCCATCGAGCCGAAACTCTCCATGCAGTGGTTCCTCAAGATGCAGCACTTTGCCGATATGGCTCTGCCTCCGGTGATGAACGATGAGCTGAAGTTCTATCCCGCAAAGTACAAGAACACGTACCGCAACTGGCTGGAGAACATCAAGGACTGGTGCATCAGCCGCCAGCTGTGGTGGGGACACCGCATACCGGCTTGGTATGTGACCTCCACAGTCACTCCTTCGGAAGGAGAACTACCCAAGGTCATTGTGGCAGAGAATGAAGAGGATGCCCGCAAGCAGTTGGTTGAGCAATTCCCTTCGTTGGCGGCAGCCTTGTCGAAGGACGGAACTTCAGCCGTTACCCTTCGCCAAGACCCCGACTGCCTGGACACGTGGTTCTCGTCATGGCTGTGGCCCATCTCGCTGTTCGATGGTATCAACTATCCCGGCAACGAGGAGATAAAGTATTACTATCCCACGAGCGACCTGGTGACGGGTCCGGACATCATCTTCTTCTGGGTGGCCAGGATGATTATGGCAGGTTACGAGTATATGGGTGACATGCCTTTCCGTAACGTGTACTTTACCGGCATCGTGCGCGACAAGCTTGGCCGCAAGATGTCCAAGTCCTTGGGCAATTCGCCCGACCCATTGGAACTGATAGACAAGTATGGTGCCGACGGCGTGCGCATGGGCATGATGCTTTCCGCTCCTGCGGGCAACGACATCCTGTTCGATGATGCGCTGTGCGAGCAAGGCCGTAACTTCTGTAACAAGATATGGAACGCTTTCCGCCTGGTAAAGGGTTGGGAGGTGAGCGACGAAGCCCAGGTGCCCGAAGCCTCCGCATTGGCCATGCGCTGGTTCGAAGCCAAGTTGCAGGCCGTGGCCGCCGAGGTGGCCGACCTCTTCTCGAAGTATCGTCTGAGCGAAGCCCTGATGGCCGTCTACAAATTGTTCTGGGACGAGTTCTCCAGCTGGTACTTGGAAATGATCAAGCCCGCTTATGGCCAGCCCATCAGCCGCGAGGTGTACGACCGCACCATTTGCTTTTTCGACAGCCTGCTGCATCTGCTTCATCCCTTCATGCCTTTCATCACCGAAGAGCTGTGGCAACACATCAGCGAGCGGAAGGAAGGAGAGAGCCTGATGGTAAGCCCCATGGCTGCTCTTGACGCACAGGTCGACGAGGCGTTGTTACAGCAGTTCGAGGCTGTGAAGGAAGTGGTGGGCAATCTCCGTGCCATCCGTTTACAGAAGAATATTGCGCAGAAGGAAACGCTGGAGTTGCAGGCGATAGGCGCCAATCCAGTAGCTGCTTTCGACGCGGTGGTCATGAAGATGTGCAACCTTTCTGCCATTCAAGTGGTGGAGGGCAAGGCCGACGGGGCCGCAGCCTTCATGGTTGGTACCACGGAATATGCCGTTCCCCTTGGCAACCTGATAGATGTGGAAGCCGAAATAGCTCGCATGGAAGCTGAATTGAAACACAAGGAAGGTTTCCTGCAAGGCGTACTGAAGAAGCTGTCTAACGAGAAGTTCGTGAACAACGCCCCGGCCGCCGTCATCGAGCTGGAACGCAAGAAGCAGGCGGATGCCGAGAGCATCATCAAGTCGCTCAAGGAAAGCATTGCCGCGCTGAAGAAGGCTTGAGCGGGGATGCCTATATGATAACGTGAAACGGGTGGCGTATGAATACGCCACCCGTTTTGTATTTGGGCGGATGCAGGATAAAAGGTAATCCCCTGCTTCGGGATACCCGCATGTGGCAGCCCGGGGAGAGGGGATTTATGTGTTTGACCGTCGGATTTACTTTTCGAGCAGGTCTTTCAGAAAGGCGTTCAGCTCCTCGTCCAATCCCTTCAGCAGCTCGTTGTTCACCATGAGCGTGTCTTCGTCCATGAGCAGCAGTTCGGCCACGGTCTCCTTGCCGTCGTCCACCAAGACGAAGGAGTAGGGCTTCATGATGGTCAGCTTGTCGAAGCAGCCCGTGTTTTTCATTGCTGCCAGTTTGTCGGCCAGTATGCGCTCCACTTGTTCGTAGAAGTCGTCGCCTTCGTAAGTCATCCACTCTTCTATGTTGGTGGAGGCCAGTTCCACATCCTCGTCGTCGTAGACGGACAGTTCGCCGGAGTTTTGCATGGCTTGCAGGTGCAGGTCGGTTACAATGGTGCTCTCACATCCGCAGGCATACCTGTCGGTTGCTCTCTTGATGGTGTCTTCTATCGCGGTTAGCGACGTTTGGCTGAGTTTCATAGTTTATTGTAGTTTAGTGATGTCCAAAGATACGGAAAAAACGGTTACCGTGGTCGTTTCCGGTTAAAAATCGCCGTCGAAGCGACCCATTTGCGCGTCGAGCCGGGTGATTCCGGCTTGGCGTTCTTGCAGTTCGGTGAGATAGACGGTAGTGGCGAGATAGTTCGGCATGTTCTTGACCTTGTTGCCCTCTTTTTGTGCTTCGCCCACCTTGTCCACCTCGTAGGCAATCTTTTGCGCTTTTTCCGCCCATTCCACGGCGGCCTGTATGCTGTCTTGCATTTCATATCCCAACGCGATGTTGTATGCCGCGCGCATTTGGGATTTCCCTTTCCGGTTGGCATATTCCTGCTTCCAGAGCACGATGGCTTGTTCCCAGTTTTTTTCGCGGACATATACGGCCGCATCGCGCATGTTGACCGAGCCACCGCTGAACAGGTAGCGCGTGACGGTTTTCCAATGTGGCAGGATGTGTTTCACGGGGGTGGTACCGGCGAATTCGGAGGCTGCCTTTACCAGTTCGTCCTTGTCCACGAGGCGTGCCCGCAGGTCGCGTTCGGTGCTTCCGGTATTGTCCCAGAAGATGCTGTCCGTGCTGTTGACAGTAGCCATGGGGGTTGTCCGGCCGGGCAGGTATATCTTGAAGGAGGGGAATACCTTCACGTCTGTCGCGCCATAGTAGTAACCGCCGAAGTCGGGAACGAAGCTTATCTTTGTCGTGGCTTTGATCTGTGCCCGTTCTACGGAGATAAGGAAATCCACGTCCAGGTCGTCGGTCAGCCGTTTCACTTCCTCGGCACTTAAAACCGTTTCTTGCGGGATGGTGTCGTTTGCCCTCAGGGCGGAGTCGCATATCACCACTTCGTCGAAGTAGTTTTCCTCGGCCAGCGCTGCCGCCAAGGCTTCGGCCGTCAGGGCCGCGTCGCCCGTGTAGTATGCCGTTTGTTGCAGCGTGCCGTCTTCCTTGCTTTCCACTTCTTTTTCAATCAGGATGGTGTCGCCTGGGGGGACGGCAGGCATGTTGTTTACCACGGCTACCCGCTTCAACGTGGTGGGAAAACTGATTTCTGCCGGAATCATGTGGTCTATGGACAGTTGCTCCACGCTTTGGCATGCACCGAGCGTGAGGGCGCCCGCCAGGTAGAGGCTGTATTTGTTTATCTTCATTTTGCTTCGTATTTTTGTTATGTCCCACAAAAATACGCTTTTGGCCGGATAAACGAAAGTATCGGGCTGTTTTTAACCGTTCGGGCTGTTTTCGTTTCCGGTTGTCGCAAGCCGGTGTGCAGGGGTTGTATATCAGGCGTTTGTCCGCAACGCGTTGCGAGCGTGCTTCCAACGTGTCGCGGGCGTGCTTCGAACGTGTTGCGGGCAGATGCGCAACGCGTTGCGTCCGCAACGCCTGTATACCTTGGGGAGAAGGCAAACAAAAAGGCCGTGCCTTGGCGGTATTTCCGCTCTGGCACGGCCTTGGGTTGTCAGTATGTATCGCAATGGTTAGACGTTTCTTCCGTGGCAATTCTTATATTTCTTGCCGCTTCCGCAAGGGCAAGGGTCGTTGCGTCCCACGGTCTTCTCCGCGCGGATGGGTTCGCGCTTGGGCTTCTCGCGGGTGTCTTGCGCGGCGGCTGCTTGTTGGGCAGGGTCGCTCAAGTCTTGTTTTTGCTCACGGTACTTGCTCATGTCTTGACGTTGTTCGGGCGCGGCTTGCCTTACTTCTTGCGGTTCCCGTACGGGTATCTGCCCGCGCATCAGGATGGAGATGGTCTGGTTGTTTATCTTGTCTACCATCGCGTCAAACAGGTTGACCGATTCCAGCTTGTAGATGAGCAACGGGTCTTTCTGCTCGTAGCTGGCGTTTTGCACGGAGTGCTTCAGTTCGTCCAGCTCCCTCAGGTTTTCCTTCCATGCCTCGTCGATGACGTGCAGCAAGATGGACTTTTCGAACGCTTTGACCACTTCCTTGCACTCGCTGTCGTATGCGGCTTTCAGGTTGCACGAGATGTTGTACATCCGTTTGCCGTCGGTGATGGGAATCAGGATGTTCTCGTACATGTGGCCTTGCATCTCGTATACTTGCTTGATGACGGGGTAGGCTATCTGCGCCATGCGTTCGGTCTTGCGCTTGAACTGCTCCATGGCCGCGTCGAAGGTCTTTTCGGCCAAGGCTTCTTTCTTCCCCTCCTTGAACTCTTCTTCGCTGAACGGAAGTTCCATGGCTAATGTTTGCAGGGCGTCCATCTTGCAGCTTTCATAATCCGGTGCTTCCACGGCGTTGGCGCAGCGGTCCCAAATCATGTTTACGATGTCCATGCCGATACGTTCACCCATCAAGGCGTGGCGGCGCTTGGTGTATACCACCGTACGTTGCTTGTTCATCACGTCATCATATTCCAGCAGGCGTTTGCGGATGCCGAAGTTGTTTTCTTCCACCTTCTTCTGCGCGCGCTCTATGGACTTTGAGATCATGCTGTGCTCTATCATCTCTCCCTCTTTGAAGCCCAGCCTGTCCATGACACTTGCTATGCGGTCGGACGAGAACAGGCGCATCAAGTCGTCTTCCAGCGACACGAAGAATACGGACGAACCCGGGTCGCCCTGACGTCCGGCACGTCCGCGCAGCTGGCGGTCTACACGTCGTGATTCATGGCGTTCCGTACCGATGATGGCTAAACCTCCTGCGGCTTTCACCTCCGGGCTCAGTTTGATGTCCGTACCACGGCCGGCCATGTTGGTGGCGATGGTCACGGTACTGCTTTGTCCGGCCTGTGCCACAATTTCGGCTTCCTTTTGGTGCAACTTCGCGTTCAATACGTTGTGGGGAATCTTACGCATGGCAAGCATCTTGCTCAGCATCTCTGATATTTCCACGGAGGTCGTACCTACCAAGACAGGACGTCCTGCGGCAACCATTTTCTCTATCTCTTCTATGACGGCCTTATACTTCTCGCGCTTGGTCTTATACACGCGGTCGTTCATGTCGTTGCGTGCAATGGGGCGGTTGGTTGGTATCACAACCACATCCAGTTTATAGATGTCCCAGAATTCTCCTGCTTCTGTCTCAGCCGTACCAGTCATACCTGCCAGCTTGTGGTACATGCGGAAGTAGTTCTGGAGAGTGATGGTCGCGAAGGTCTGTGTGGCAGCTTCGATTTTTACGCCTTCCTTGGCTTCGATGGCTTGATGTAAGCCATCGGAGTAGCGGCGGCCCTCCATGATACGTCCAGTTTGTTCGTCCACAATTTTCACTTGCCCGTCAATGACTACGTACTCGTCGTCCTTCTCGAACATCGTGTAGGCCTTTAGCAGTTGGTTGATGGTGTGCACGCGTTCGGACTTGATGGCGTAGTTCGTGAGCAGAGCGTCCTTCTTTGCCAGACGTTCTTCGTCTGTCAGCCCTGTTTCATTTTCCAACGCGGAGAGCTGGGCAGTAATGTCCGGTAATACAAAGAACTCGGGGTCGGATACCTTGCCGCTGATGAGATCCACGCCTTTGTCTGTCAGGTCCACGCTGTTCAGTTTCTCGTCTATGACAAAGTAGAGCGGGTCGGTCACCTCGTGCATACGGCGATTGTTTTGTTCCATGTAGATCTCTTCCGTCTTGAGCATGCCGGCCTTGATGCCTTGCTCGCTGAGGAACTTGATGAGCGGCTTGTTCTTTGGCAGGGCTTTGTGGCTGCGGTAGAGCGCAAGGAATCCTTCTTCTTGTTCTTTTTTATCTTCCGATGCTATGAGGCGCTTTGCATCGGCAAGATATTGCGTCGCCAGTTTCTTTTGTGCTTCTACCAAGCGTTCTACTTGCGGACGGAGCTGTTCGAAGAGCTGGTCGTCGCCCTTGGGGACGGGGCCGGAGATGATAAGCGGGGTTCGAGCATCGTCTATCAACACCGAGTCAACTTCGTCAACGATGGCGTAGTTGTGTTGGCGTTGTACCAAATCTTTGGGGCTGATGGCCATGTTGTCACGTAAGTAGTCGAAGCCAAACTCATTGTTGGTACCGAAAGTGATGTCGGCCAAGTATGCTTTGCGGCGTGCATCTGAGTTGGGTTGGTATTTGTCGATGCAGTCCACACTAAGGCCATGAAACATGTAGAGCGGGCCCATCCATTCCGAGTCGCGTTTGGACAGGTAGTCGTTGACAGTAACTACGTGTACGCCATTGCCCGTTAATGCATTGAGAAATACGGGGAGGGTGGCTACCAGCGTTTTGCCTTCTCCTGTTGCCATTTCGGCAATCTTTCCTTTGTGGAGCACTACGCCGCCGAACAGTTGCACGTCATAGTGCACCATGTTCCACGTAATCTCGTTGCCGCCTGCTTTCCAATGGTTCTGGTAGATGGCTTTGTCGTCTTCTATGCGGACGAAATCTTTCGTGGCGGCCAGCGTACGGTCGAAATCAGTAGCGGTCACTACGATTTCTTCGTTCTCGGCAAAGCGCTTCGCGGTTGACTTCACAATGGCAAAGGCCGTAGGTAGTACTTCGTCCAATGCTTTTTCGTAAATCTCCAGAATCTCTTTTTCGAGTTTGTCTATTTGGTTGAACAAATTTTCGCGTTCTTCCAGTTCCGTTTCTTCTACTTTGGCTTTCAGTTCGTCCACCTTGGCGCGTTGCTCGGCGGCGGAGTTGCGGATATACTCCTTCAACTCTTGGGTCTTAGCCCGGAGGGCATCGTTGTCCAGCTGTTCAATTTCCGGGTATACCGCTTTTATCTTGTTGACCCACGGCTGTATTTCTTTCATGTCGCGCGTGGATTTGTTGCCAAAGAGCGAGCTTAAAAATTCATTGAATCCCATTCTTTATTATGTTTTGTATTATTGGCTATTGGTTTATGGTAAAATGCGGAACGGCGCACTTGCGCGGCAAAGTTACTGTTTTTGTCACATATAAACCACACTCGTCCTCATTCTTTTCTTGATGGGTGTCGAAAGAGGTGCGTTCCGGCATTGGTTCGTAATTGGTTTGTAATGAATGAATCCCCATAATTGGGGGAGAGGAAAGGCGTCTTCGTGTTACAAATCGAGCGCCCTTTCCGTGCAGGCGTTCGGGGCACGTATGCGCATGGCTCCTGACAGGGTGGGGGCGAGGCGCAATATATTGACCGGCGTATGTATGACTTCCGGCTTGATTCCGTTGCCCATCAGTATGAGCGGCGTGGGGACGTTTGCGGCGCGTACGGCACGATGGTTTGTCCCGTTTTCCTGCACGATGGTCCATCCCGGCAATACTTCTATCAGCAAGTCGCCAGAGCGTTTGCGGTGGAAGCTGTTGCGTATGAGGTCTATCTCGGGTGATCACGAACCGAGCAGCAGGCGGTGCGCGGAATATACCTTGTCTACCCCGCTGAACTGTACGAGGAAGGCGGCGGCTTTCTCCTGAATCTCTGTCAGGTCAAGCTGCTTGTTTTCTATCAGTTTATGGTTCAGGTATATCTGGCGGTCGTAGTAGGCTTCCACGTATTGTCCCTCACCGTAGGTGGCCATGAGATACATGTTTAGCAGCGTGGCGCAGCGGTTGATGTGGAATTCGCCGCCCGGTATGCGGTATTGTCCCGGGTCGGGAGCTTCGGCTTCCGCATATCCGGTGGAGGCAACACAGAACCATACGTTGCGCAATCCCACTTTCTGTTCCAGCATATTGAGCAATGAGGCAATGTTCTGGTCCATGCGCACGTAGGCGTCTTGTATCTCCATGCCGCAGTCGGCATTGGTCCGGTGACGGTAGTTGCCGGCATAGTAGGTCAGCGCCAGCAGGTCGGGTATGCTGTCTTTTCCTACCGCAGTCTTGTCCAGCAGTTCTTCCACCAACAGGTTTACTTCGTCGTTTATGAGCGGCGTGGTGAGCAGGCGGCGGAATTTGTTGTCGCCCTCCGTGTCGAGGTTGTATTTGAACGGCATGGTACGCCAGTCGGGCAGGAAAACATAGCGGTTCATGGGATACACGGGTTCCCATGCCATGTCCTTTATGCGGAAGTCGGGCGAGCGTTGTTCGTTGTAATTGCTCAGCCACCACGGGAAGTCGCTGTAGTATGTCGTGCTACACCACTTCCCCGTTTCGGCGTTCAGCCAGAAAGCACTGTTCCCAGCATGTCCGGCCGCAAGTACAGCCGCATCGCGGAAAGGTGCTATGGCATATATCATTCCTCCGTTGCGCGTGGCAATCCGCAGTTCGTCAGCCAAAGTGGATGTCAGCAGTTTGGCCGGCGAGGTATTTTCGTCCGTGTAGTTGCCCATGAAGGCAGGGTCGTCCACGCAGTTCACAGGGCGCAGCGTTTGGCTGTCCATCCACCTCCGGGCTATGATGCCGTTCGCCGAGGGTGTGCTTCCTGTATGGATGCTGGCGATGGCCGAAGCCCGGTCGGGTCTTGTGAACGGCATTTCGGCCTGGCGGAATACCTTTCCCTCGTGCATCAGCCGCTTGAAGCCGCCTTCGCCGTACAAAGACGAGAATGCCTCCATGTAGTCCGTGCGCAACTGGTCGATGGTGAGTGTCACCACCAGCCTTGGCACGGGCGGTTGCGCCTGTGCTTGCAGGCCGCTGAATGTCAACGCAAGGATGGAAGTTATCAGTCCTGTGGCCGAAAGTTTCATGCGGGTTGTCCGTTTTTGTTTGTCTTATATAAAATGTATGCGCCTACGCTTCGCGTCAGCAAACAGAGTGCCAAAGGTAATACTGCCAAGGGGAATCTTTGCGGCAGGATGCCCCAAAAGGTCATAAATAAAGTTAACGCCGTAAAATTCGCCGCCATATACCAACTGAATCGCCGCTTTGCCACCTTGCGGAGCATGCACGGCAGGCAAAGCAGATGCAATGGGTGGAAGACAAACAGCAAGTAGTTCTGGTCTACGGCCGGATGTTGCGAGAACATGGCCAGGAAGGCCAGCACGCATCCCCCCAGGCCTGCTGCCGCGAACAACAGGAGGTCGAACCACCAGAATGTCCGCCTGCGCCAAATGCCATAGGCTGTGATGCCGAGGGTGACGGCCAGTAGCATAAGGGCGCATTGCATGGGCGTAATTCCTCCGCCGGGGGGCTGTTCCCCGTCCGCTTCTATCAGGAGTTGTTCCCCGCTTACCAGCGGCCGGACTTCTCCTGCGGCATCGCCGCTTATCGTGGCGTTCCTGAATTCGGATTGCACGTTGAATGGCACGAACATCATCTCTCGCCTGCTGATGGGCAGGTCGGCCTTGCGCCCCATGCACAGATCCATCGCAAAACGCGACCACGGATGTCCCTCGCTGTAAAGATGCAGCATGTGGCGGAAGGTGATGTCGGGTTGCCGGGCTTCCATGTCGCCATCGTAGCGCAGCTGGCCGTGCAGGGCGCGCTCCACTTGGTCGCGCGGACGCGTGGCACAGTTGTCGTAAAAAAAGTTGTAGCGGTATACACGGTTTTCGGGGCGATAGTTTTCTTCGAGCAGGGTTACGAGCCGTTCTTTCTCGTCTTGCTTCAGGTTCAGCACCTGTTGCCATACGCTGCGGCCGTAGTAGGCATACTCCATGGCAAAATGCCGGAAGCTGCTCTTGCCCAGTTGGTAGTCCGTCTCGCCCAGGGCGAAGCGCAGCACGAAGTTCGGTGTGTCGAAGTCGAACATGCCATAATTATACACCACGTCCGTGCCGCGTGTCAGATTCTCGCAACGTATGGCTGTGTGGCCGAAGAGTGTGTAAATCTCTTGCCCCGCACCGCATGTCAGTAGGCTGATGCGCAGGGAGTCGTGCCCGGCCGGCTCCATTTCTCCCGCCCGGACGGTGCCGTGGAGCACGAAGGCCATGAGCAGGGCCATGCAGCAAACCCGTATGTGAAAGCCTGTTTTCATGGCCGCAAATTTATAAAAACTTTTTCGTTTTGCGGGTAAATCATGGGCGTGTATCAGGCGTTTGTCCGCAACGCGTTGCGGGCGCGCTCCGAACGTATTGCGAGCGTGCTCCGAACATGTCGCGTCCGGGCGCGGAACGTGTCCGGAGCAAAAGGGCGGAGCCTTCCTCTGTTTTTCCCCTTTCGTGCGGGTTGTGAGCCGGGAAGATACCTTTATATATTAATATGGTATAAAAGGGAAGGCCGGTAAGGCTTGCGGCATGCGCTTCACGGGCAGGGCTCTCGCTTGCCTTGGCTAAACATAAATATCCCGAAGTTTTGTTTTTTTTAACGGGCGAAGCCGGAAAACCTTTTGATACAAATTTAAAAAGTATCATCTTTGCAGGCAAAACTTCAGGACGAAAGGATTAAACCGAATTTTAAGTCTATAATAGATGACAAAAAATATACTCTCGTTGACGGCGCTCATGCTTGTGATGTGTGTGGGGACGCTTGTGGCTCAGAATAATACGAACTCTCCTTATACACGTTACGGGTACGGGCAACTTTCCGATATGGGTTCGGCGAACAGTCTGGCAATGGGAGGAACGGCCTACGGCTTGCGTGACAAGTATCAGGTGAACTTCATGAACCCGGCTTCTTATACGGCTGTCGATTCATTGACATTTATTTTCGATGGCGGGCTTTCCCTGCAAAATACGAATTTCAGTAACGGTACGCTGAAGCAGAATGCGAAGAACTCCAGTTTTGACTACATTACGATGGAGTTCCGCGCGGCTAAATGGGCGGCCATCAGCTTGGGCTTGTTGCCTTATTCCAATGTGGGATACAACCTGGGCGAGTATCGCGAAGACGAGGCTAACACGTCTGTCCAATATTACGGCAACGGTGGTTTGCACCAGCTTTATGTAGGTGCGGGGTTTAAATTATTTGAAAATTTTTCCATTGGCGCGAATATTTCGTATCTTTGGGGAAACGTGACGCATACGGCTGCCCAGAACTTCCCGCTTGACACGAGCAAGTTCCCGGTGGTCATCCAGTCGTCGGTGGACATGAAGAGTTACAAGCTCGACATCGGCGCGCAATATACGCAACAGTTCGGTAAGAAGCATGCCATTACGCTGGGTGTGGCGTTCACGCCAGGGCATGATATGAAGAGCGATGCCGTGGAGCTGAGGCAGACTGGCGACCAGACCTCCGGCAACATTACCGTGAGCCAGACGGATTTGACTGCTGCCTATGGCATTCCTTCCACTTGGGGGGCTGGCCTTGCTTATGTGTACGACAAACGTTTGACTGTCGCTGCCGATGTGATGTCGCAAGATTGGGACAAAGTATCTTATCAAGGTTCTACGGATGCGTTTTGCAAGCGCACGCGTTTCTCTTTGGGCGCGGAACTGCAGCCGAATCCCATGGGGCGTAACTATTTGTCGCATGTGAAATACCGTTTGGGAGGTTATTATTCCCAGCCTTATTATAAAATAGCGGGAGTGCGTGCCGCACGCGAATTCGGACTGACGGCTGGATTTGCCCTCCCGATACCGCGTACACGGTCCATGCTGAATATCGCTGGCCAATACGTCAGGACGAAAGGCACACAGGCCGCTTTCTTGGACGAAAACACGATGCGCCTTTGCATTGGCGTGACGTTCAATGAACGCTGGTTCTTCAAACGCAAAGTGGATTGATTCCGCTACCGGGACAGAAAAGACGAATAGATATAATACTAACTTAAAAATTTAAATACAATGAAAATTAAGACGCTTGTGGCTGTATTGCTCCTGTCGGGTGGAGCTTCCAGCGCTTTCGCACAAAACGATTGTAACGCCAACAGCAGTATCTCTCACGAAGCTGTAAAAGCAAAGAACTACAAGGACGCTTATGCTCCCTGTATGGCCGTGTTGAAGGACTGCCCGACGTTGAAGTACTATACGTATAGCGATGCTTTCGACATCCTGACTTATTTCCTGAAGAACAACAAAGACAGGAACTCCGCCGATTACAAGAAGTACTTCGACGAGCTGATGCAAGTACACGATTGGCGTATCCAATACATCCCTGAATTCCTTGCCAAAGGAATGAAGCTGACCATTACGGCTAAAGGCGCTCTGGGAGCCAAGGCTATAGACTATCTGCAATATGCCCCCACTCCCGATGTGGAGCAGGCTTACGCTTGGCTGAAAGAGGCTGTGGATTCCGACAAAGGTAAAAGCACGGGTGCCGTGTTGCACTACTTCATGGACATTTCCATGCGCAAGGTAAAGGCTGATAAGACATTTACCGACCAGTTCTTCCAGAATTACTTGGATGCTTCACAATATGCCGACGAGGCTATTGCTGCAGCCACGAAAGCAAGCACGAAGAAGAACTTGCAAGCTATCAAGGACAACATCGTTGCCATGTTCATCAACAGCGGTGTGGCCGATTGCGAATCCCTGCAAAGCATTTACGGTCCCCAAGTAGAGGAACATAAGACGGATTCCGTGTTCTTGAAGAAGGCCATCGCCATCCTCAAACTGATGAAGTGCAACGACAGCGAAGCGTACTTCCATGCTTCGGAGTATATGTATGCCATGAATCCTACTGCTGATGCAGCCGTAGGTGTCGCTTACATGTATTATAAGAAAGGTGATTACGATACGTCGGTCAAGTTCTTCGATGAGGCGTTGGCTAAGGAAACAGATAATTCCAAGAAATCTGAAATGGCTTACCTTGCAGCTACGGCCTTGTACGAAGCAAAGAAACTGGCCCAGGCTAAGAAGTATTGCTATATGTCTGCAGAGTATAACTCGGAGTTCGGCGAACCTTATATCCTGCTGGCCACGATGTACGGTTCGAATCCCAACTGGAGCGATGAGGGTGCTTTGAACCGTGCCACTTATTTCTTGGTTATTGACAAACTGCTTAAAGCCAAGTCTGTAGATCCGGAACTTACAGACAGGGTGAATGAAATGATTTCTACGTACTCTCGCCACACACCGAGCACACAAGATCTCTTCATGCTTGGTATAAAGAAAGGTGACCGTGTAACGATAGGCGGTTGGATAGGTGAGACGACAACAGTCAGATGACACGCGACCATGACGTTACCTCTTGTTAGCGTTTTGGTAAGCAGAAATATGAGCATAGCCGCTACTTCGGTAGTGGTTATGCTCCTTTTGTTTTCTTCATGTTCCGGTAGGGAGAAGAATCTTGGTGAAGCCATTACGGAACGTGACTCATTGCCGGTAATGGATACGCGGGGAGTTACGACGTTGGTTTCCGATTCCGGCGTGACGCGCTATCGTGTTAATGCGGAAGAATGGCTGGTATTCGATAGGAAAAATCCGCCTTATTGGGCTTTTGAGAAGGGCGTTTATCTGGAGAAGTTCGATTCTCTGTTCCAGATAGAAGCCAGCATAGAGGCCGATACAGCTTATTATTATAACAAGAAAGAGTTGTGGAAGTTGATAGGGAACGTGCATGTGCAGAACCTTAAAGGCGAAAAGTTTGACACGGAACTGTTGTATTGGGACCAGCGGAAAGAGAAAGTTTATTCCGATCGTTTTATCCGCATTGAGCAGCCAGACCGTGTGATAACAGGACGCGGTTTTGAGTCCAACCAACAAATGACGGCATACACTATTCATAAGCCGGAGGGCATCTTTTATGTGGATGAACAAGCTGTTTCTGCCTCGCCCGATAGCTTGAAAACTGATACTATTCGTTGAATGATGGAGATTCTTGTATTATTAGCCGCTATCGTTTTATTTGCGTTCTTCTCCGGAGTGAGAACCATGTTCGCTCCGGCAGGTAAGTTGCGTGTGGAGCCAGGAAGAATGATGGGCGGGTTACAAGCTAAAGCTGCCTCTTTTTTGCTTCGTCATCCCGATGAAACTCTGGCTACATTGATTGTCGGGAGTTGTATTTCGCTTGCCGTGTTTGGCATATTCTCGGTGCTGGTCGTTGATAAGTATTTCTCGGTGAACGGCCTTCCGGATACATTCTTTGGCTTACCTACTCAGATTGTAACGGCAGTCTTGATTATATTGTTGGTGGGTGAGTTCTTTCCGAATGCATTGTTCCAAATCAACTTGGGTAAGATGTTTTCTTGTGTTTTACCTTTGTTGATCTGTTATTTCATATTATATCCTGTTTCGAAAGTCTTTGTTGCGATATCTCGGCTTTTTAGGCGGATGTCTGGAACCGGAGTAGATAAAGGATTGGAATCTGGCGCAGGGAAAGCGGAGTTGGATTATTTGCTTCAGACAAGTATAGAGAATGTTGGCGATGATGATACTGTGGACGAGGAAGTGAAGATATTTAGGAATGCACTTGATTTTTCGAATGTGAGAATCAGAGATTGTATAGTACCCCGGACAGAAGTTGTGGCAGTAGATTTGAATGCATCGGCTGAAGACCTGAAAAATTTATTTGTTGAGTCTGGCCTTTCAAAGATTATTGTTTATGACGGGAATATGGATAATGTGGTGGGATATATACATTCGGCTGAGATGTTTCGATGTCCGGAGAATTGGACGGATGGTGTGAAACAAATTCCTATTGTGCCGGAAACAATGTCTGCGCATAAGTTGATGAAATTGTTTATGCAGCAAAAGAAAACAATTGCTGTGGTCGTGGACGAATTCGGAGGTACCGTGGGCATCGTTTCTTTGGAAGATTTAGTTGAAGAGATATTGGGGGATATCGAAGACGAACACGATAATACATCATATACTTGTAGGCAAGTGGCAGAACACGAATATGTCTTGTCTGCTCGTTTGGAGATAGAAAAGGTGAATGAGACTTTCGGACTTGACCTGCCGGAAAACGATGACTATTTGACAATAGGAGGCTTGATTTTAAATTGCTATCAGAACTTCCCGAAATTGCATGAGGTCGTGGCTGTTGGTAAATTCCATTTTAAAATTATGAAACTTTCCAACACAAAAATAGAGTTAGTTCGTCTGAAAGTGATGGAATAAGGTTTAAGAGTACGATTTTTTTTTGCAATCGATAGACGCATATTTGCTTTTTTTGTATCTTCGTGCGCTTATTTGGTAAATAGCAGAAAAGTAATAAACAAAAAGTAAATAGTTATAGTAAAAATGGCAACATTACAAAAAATTCGGTCTAAAGGACCTCTATTGGTGATTGCTATTGGTTTAGGCTTGCTTGGTTTTATTGCGGGAGATGGACTTCTGCAAATATTCCGGCCTCACCAATCGCAGGATGTGGGTGAAGTGAACGGAGAGAGCATTTCGGTTCAAGAGTATAAAGCGTTGGTTGATGAATATACCGATGTGCTGAAATATTCTCGCGGAGTAGCTTCCCTGACAGAAGAACAGACAGCACAGTTACAGGATGAAGTGTGGCGGATTTATGTAGAAAACAAGCTTGTGGAGGCAGAAGCCGAGAAACTGGGCTTGACAGTATCCGATGCAGAAATACAAGCAATAATAGACGCGGGTACGCATGAGATGCTGCAAGGCACTCCGTTCCGTAACCCGCAGACTGGCGCATTTGATAAAGATGGTCTGAAGAAATTTCTTGCTGAGTATGCCAAATTGAATTTGGCTCAGTTGCCGGCACAATATGCTGAATATTACGAAGCGACTTATCGCTACTGGTCATTTATTGAAAAGAGCCTGAGGCAACGTCGTCTGCAAGAGAAATATTATGCTTTACTCTCGAAGTCTTTGCTTTCCAACCCGGTGGAAGCGCAAGCGTCTTTTGATGGAAGAGTGAACCAATCGGACTTATTGTTGGCTGCTGTTCCTTATTCTTCTGTACCCGATTCGACTGTAAAAGTTACGGAGGCTGACTTGAAAGCTGCTTATGACAAGAAGAAAGAGCAGTTCCGCCAATACGTAGAAGCTCGGAATGTGAAATTCATTGACGTGCAGGTTACTGCAAGTGCAGAAGACAGGGCCGAACTGCAGAAAGAATTGGAGGAATACACAAAGGAGCTGTCTGCTAAGCAAAACGATTTTACGTCGTTCGTGCGTTATACGAAATCAGAAACGCCGTATGTCGATTTGTATTGCACTACTCGTGCATTGCCTGCTGATGTGGTGGCACGCTTGGATTCCGTTGCGACCGGAGATGTTTTCGGACCGTATTATAATGCAGCAGATAATACCCTGAATACCTTTAAGAAAATAGCAAAAACCTCAATGGCCGACTCTGTGAAGTTCCGCAAAATTGAAGTCGCAGGTTTAGGTAGTGCAGAGAAAACAGCAGCCTTGGCCGATAGTATATATAACGCTATCAAAGGCGGAGCAGACTTTGCAGAACTCGCACAGAAGTACGGACAAACTGGCGAGGCCATGTGGATGTCATCTACCGATTATGAAGGCCAACAGATAGATGGTGATGGCCTGAAGTACATAAATACGGTGATGACTTCGGACAAGAACTCGCTGAAGAATTTGGCTTTGGCACAAGCGAACGTGATTGTGCAAGTGCTGGATAAGAAAGCCGTGAAAGACAAATACAAGGTTGCTGTGATAAAGCGTACGGTGGACTTTAGCGATGCTACATACAGCAAGGCATATAATGATTTGAGCCAATTCGTCGCAGCCAACAATAGCTTGGAGAAGTTCTCGGCCAATGCAGAAGAAGCAGGCTACAGGTTGCTGGACAGAATGGATCTGACTAGCGCAGAGCATGGCATCGGAAATGTCGGTGCTTCGAAAGAAGCGTTGCGTTGGGTTTTCAATGCTAAACCGGGTGAAGTGTCCCCCTTGTTTGAATGCGGAGAAGGCGTGCGCGACCATATTATGGTGGTTGCTCTTTCCGGAGTGATACGTGAGGGCTATCGTCCGTTGGCATTGGTTCGTGACCAGTTGCGCTTTGAGATTCTTCGCGATAAGAAAGCTGAGAAAATTATGGCCGATATGAAAACATCCAACCCGACTACGTTGGAGGCATACAAAGCCCTGCCGAATGCAGTAAGTGACTCGGTGAAGCACGTGAACTTTGCCGCTCCGGCTTTCGTGTCGGCATTGCTTATGAGCGAGCCGCTTGTCAGCGCTTATGCTTCAGTAGGCGAGATGAACAAGCTGAGCGCCCCGATAAAGGGAAATGCCGGTGTCTTTGTCCTGCAGCCGTATGCAACAGAGAAGATGAACGAAACGTACGATGCAAAGGCTGAGGAGACGATGCTGACAAACACTTATGTCCGTATGGCTTCGCAGTTCATCGGCGATTTGTATCTGAAGGCGGATGTGAAGGATACGCGTTACATCTTCTTCTAACTTTTTGCGGTAAAACTCAAACTCATATTATAGTGTAGATCAAAAGCCGTCGGATTGGGTATCCGGCGGCTTTTTTGTTCCTTTTTCCTGCCTTTATTTTCTATTAGGGCGGTTGTCGTTATTGTTCTTTATCCTTACCTTTGCGGCACGAATCAGAAAATGTGACATATATGCAAAAACAACCTCTCTTGGGCATGACATTGCACGAGCTGCAAGCCGTCGCGGGGAAGATAGGCATGCCGGCTTTTGCGGCCAAACAAATGGCTGCGTGGTTGTATGACAAAAAGGTGCTTTCGATAGATGAAATGACAAACATCTCGTTGAAGCACCGCGCTTTGCTTGCCGACTCCTACGAGGTGGGTGCCGAGCCTCCGGTAGATGCCATGCGTTCGATGGACGGCACGGTGAAATATCTATATAAAGTGGGAGACGGCCACTATGTGGAGTCCGTGTATATTCCGGATGGAGACCGTGCCACGTTGTGTGTATCTTCACAAGTGGGCTGCAAAATGAACTGCAAGTTTTGCATGACAGGCAAACAGGGATTCACAGCCAACCTTACAGCTAATCAGATAATCAATCAAATACATTCGTTGCCCGAACGGGACAAACTGACCAACGTCGTCATGATGGGCATGGGCGAACCGCTGGATAATCTGGCGGAAGTGTTGAGCGCATTGCAAATCATGACCGGACCTTATGGCTACGGCTGGAGTCCCAAGCGCGTCACCCTTTCGACGGTGGGCCTGAAGAAAGGCTTGCGCCGTTTCGTGGAGGAGACAGACTGCCATTTGGCCATCAGCCTGCACTCGCCGTTGGCACAGCAACGGGCCGGGTTGATGCCTGCCGAGAGGGCTTTCCCCATAGCGGAAATCGTGGAGCTGTTGCGCGGCTACGATTTCAGCAAGCAACGCAGGCTGTCGTTTGAATACATCGTGTTCAAGGGCGTGAACGATTCCATGCTTCATGCCAGGGAACTGCTGAAGTTGTTGCGGGGCTTGGACTGCCGCATCAACCTGATACGTTTCCACGCCATTCCGGGGGTGGATTTGCAGGGGGCGGACATGGATGCCATGACGGCTTTCCGCGACTACCTCACCTCGCACGGCTTGTTTACTACCATCAGGGCTTCGCGTGGGGAGGACATTTTTGCCGCATGCGGCATGCTGTCCACGGCCAAGATAGAGGAGGAGAAACACAAAATAATATAAATTATCCCCCGCACGTGGAAAGTTGTAACCTATTCTTCGTAGTTTTGTATGAATTAAAGTAATCGGAGGCTGATGTCGTCCTGCTGCCTGGGCACATGCAGGATTGCGCCATTGCAACAGGTGCCGATGCCGCTTCGGGCCGTGCCATTTTACGCCCGGAAGCGCGACATGTACGGAGCACGGGCGCAACATGTTCCGTCCGGGAGCGCAACGCGTTCCGTCCGTGCTCCGTACATGTCGCGGGTTTTGGCCGGAAATATGGGGCTTGGAGGGCGTGGCAGCATGTCGGTCTCACACTAAATAACACCATTTTTTATGAACAGGTATTTGTTTGTTTCGTTTATCCTTTTGGCAACGGTGCTGTTGGCATCGTGTGGCGGTAAGAGTAAGAAAGGCGTTTTCACTCCCACTTCGAGCGGCAGGGCATATGAGCTTCTGGTCGTGGTGGACATGGACGTGTGGGAGCGTCCTGCCGGGCGTGCCCTCTACAATGTGCTCGATACGGACGTGCCGGGCCTGCCGCAGTCCGAGCGCTCGTTCCGCATCATGTACACCTCTCCGGAGAATTACGACATGACGCTCAAGCTCATTCGCAACATCATCGTGGTAGATATAAACAAAGAGCAATACACACAGCCCAAGTTCAAGTCGGCCAAAGACGTTTATGCTTATCCGCAGTCCATCTTCACCATCCAGGCACCGGACGAAGCCTCTTTCGAGGACTACGTCACGCAGCATGCGCAAGTCATCATTGACTTCTTCACCCGTGCCGAGATGAACCGGCAGATGATGGTCCTGGAGCATGAGCACAGCGACCTGGTGTCGAAAACCGTGCGCGAGATGTTCGGTTGTGACGTGTGGGTGCCCGGTGAACTGACCTCTACCAAGCGGGGCGAAAACTTCTTCTGGGCCGGGACGAACACCGCCACCGGCGACAGGAACTTCGTGATATACTCATACCCGTATACCGATACGGACACGTTTACCAAAGAATACTTCGTGCACAAGCGCGATTCGGTCATGAAAGTAAACATACCGGGTGCGCAGGAAGGCATGTACATGGCTACGGACTCCCTGATGACCGACGTGCGCCCCATTACCGTGCAGGACAAGTATGCGCTGGAAGCCCGTGGCCTGTGGCGGGTGAAGGGCGACTTCATGGGCGGCCCTTACGTGTCGCATGCACGTGTGGACGAGGTGAACCACCGCGTGGTAGTGGCGGAAATATTCGTTTATTCGCCCGATGGAATGAAACGCAATTTGGTGCGCCAGATGGAGGCATCGCTCTATACGCTGAAACTGCCCGACAAGTTGGCGGAAGAAACTGCGGCCGCAGCCCCCGCGCCCGAAGCGGAAGTTGAACAAAAATAATAGGTTTGGAAATGGAAAATGCCAAGATAAAAGTCGGCATCACGCAAGGAGACGTGAACGGCGTGGGTTATGAGGTCATCCTGAAAACCTTTGCCGAGCCCATGATGCTGGAACTGTGTACACCGGTTATATACGGCTCGCCCAAGGTGGCGGCCTACCATCGGAAAGCGTTGGATTTGCCAACGAACTTTACCATCATCCCTTCCGCATCCGAAGCGGCAGATGGGCGTGTGAACATTGTGAACTGCACGGACGATGAGGTGAAAGTGGAGTTCGGCAAAGCCGACCCGGAAGCCGGCAAGGCGGCCTTGAGCGCACTTGAGAAAGCCACGGAGGAGTATAAGGAGGGGCTGATTGATGTGATTGTGACGGCTCCCATCAACAAACATACCATTCATTCGGACGAGTTCGACTTCCCCGGCCATACGGAGTACATAGAACGCAGGTTGGGCGACGGAAGCAAGGCGCTGATGATTCTGATGAAAGGCGACTTCCGTGTGGCCTTGGTCACCGGGCACCTCCCTTTGAGCCATGTGGCTTCTGCCATCACGAAGGAGTTGATAGAGGAGAAGATGGCCATCTTCAATGAGTCGCTCAAACGCGATTTCGGGATCGGCGCGCCCCGTATTGCCGTGCTGTCCTTGAACCCCCATGCGGGCGATGAAGGCCTGTTGGGGACAGAGGAGGAAAAAGTTATCATCCCGGCCCTTAAAGAAATGGCGGGCAAGGGGGTATTGTGCTACGGGCCTTATCCGGCAGATGGATTCATGGGAGCCGGGCACTTCACACACTTCGACGGGATATTGGCAATGTACCACGACCAGGGCTTGGCACCGTTCAAGGCATTGGCCATGGACGAAGGGGTGAACTATACGGCAGGTCTCCCGGTGGTGCGCACTTCGCCTGCCCACGGCACGGCTTATGACATTGCCGGCAAAGGCGTGGCTTCGGAAGATTCTTTCCGCCAGGCTGTGTATGTGGCTATCGATGTCTTCCGCAACAGACAATCCGAGAAGGCATTACGTGCCAACCCTTTGCGCAAGCAGTATTATGAGAAGCGTGATGACAGCGACAAACTGAAACTTGACAGCGCAGAAGAGGAAGTGTGATATGACGAAAGCAGAAATTCAACAGGTCAAGCTCCGCTTCGGCATTATTGGCAATAACGAAGACTTGCAGCGTGCCATTGACGTGGCCATACAAGTGGCTCCCACCGACTTGTCCGTCCTGATTACGGGCGAAAGTGGTGTTGGTAAGGAAAGCTTCCCTCAAATCATCCATCAGTATAGCCGTCGCAAGCACGGGCAATACATTGCCGTAAACTGCGGGGCCATTCCCGAAGGGACTATCGATTCCGAGCTGTTCGGCCATGAGAAAGGTGCGTTTACCGGTGCCATAGGAGAGCGGAAAGGATACTTTGGCGAAGCCAATGGCGGCACGATATTCTTGGACGAGGTGGGTGAACTGCCTCTGTCTACCCAGGCGCGCCTGCTCCGTGTGTTGGAGAGCGGCGAGTTTATCAAGGTGGGCTCTTCCAAAGTGGAAAAGACTGACGTGCGCATTGTCGCCGCTACCAACGTCAACCTGCGGCAGGCCATTGCCGAGGGACGTTTCCGCGAAGACCTGTACTACCGTTTGAGTACAGTCCCCATTCAGATACCGCCCTTGCGCGAGCGCGGCGATGATGTGGTGCTTTTGTTCCGTAAGTTCGCGTCCGATTTTGCAGAGAAGTATCATATGCCGGCCATTCAGTTGACGGACGAGGCAAAGAAGCTTTTGCGTTCTTATTCGTGGCCGGGCAACGTAAGACAGTTGAAGAACATCACAGAGCAGATATCCATCATAGAGACGAACCGCGAGATAGACGCTGCCATATTGGGGCGTTATTTGCCGGAGCAGGACAATGTGCAACGCCTGCCCGCATTGCTTGGGGCAGGGGGCAGCAAGAGCTTTGGTAGTGAACGTGAAATCCTGTATCAAGTGCTCTTCGACATGCGCCAAGATGTAACGGAATTGAAGAAACTGGTACATGAAATCATGTCTGGCCGTCAGATGGTGGATAATCCTCCGGCTTCGGCTGCATATTATCCTTCGGCTCCGGCCATCGTGCCCTCCAAGGCAGAATCTGACGTGCCCACGATTATTCGTCCTCCAATGAAGAGCGCCCCTGCAATGGACGCAGATATCCAAGATACGGCGGAATACGTGGAAGAATCACTTTCGCTGGACGATGTGGAGAAGGAAATGATACGTAAAGCCCTTGAGAAGCATCATGGCAAGCGTAAAAGCGCGGCGCATGATTTGAACATTTCCGAACGCACGTTGTACCGAAAAATCAAGGAATATGGCTTGGATTAAGAAGATACAACTTTGTATCCTGCTATTTGCTGCGGGAATCGTGTTGGATTCGTGTAAGATACAACTGGGTCTGGCACCCATCAGTTCCATTGATTATACGAAGGTGAAGACCATTACTATTGCCGAGTTCCAAAATCATGCAGAGTATGTTTATGCCCCTTTGGCCATTGAGTTCAATCAGAAGCTTAAGGACATGTTCATACAGCAGACACGCCTGCGTTTGGTAAATACTGGTGGCGATTTGGAACTGGATGGCGAGATAGTTGGTTACAACCAGTATAACCAAGCGGTGGATGCGAGCGGATATTCTTCCGAAGTAAAACTTACGTTGACCGTCAATGTGCGCTATGTCAATAACACGAACCATGAGGAGGATTTTGAACAGCAGTTTTCCGCGTTTCAGACCTACGACTCCTCCCAATTGTTGACGGCTGTACAGGACGGGCTGATTACTGTGATGGTGAAAGATATTACGGAACAGATTTTCAACTCAACGGTAGCAAACTGGTAAGCTATGGACTACGTGCATTTGCAACAATGGATGGAGCATCCCGAGATGCTGAATGTGAACACCTTGCATGAACTTCGAGGGTTACTGGAGCGTTATCCTTATTTCCAGTTGCTACGTTTGCTATACCTTAAGAATTTGCATGTGCTTCACGATCCCGGTTTCGCTTCGGAGTTACGGAAGACGGTGCCATATGTGGCGGATAGACGTATGTTGTTCTATCTCATTGAAGGAGAACACTATGAACTTCTTTCCTGCTGTGGCGTTAAAGCTCCTATGGTTGAAGAACCGACCATAGATCGTACCCTTTCGTTGATAAATGCTTTTTTGGCTACAGCACCACAGGAACATTCCCGTAGTATTCCGCTTGATTATACCATGGATTATACAGGTTATCTGATGCAGGTTCCTGATGAAGGGCAAACGCTAATGGATGAAGATTCCTCGCCTTCTGCTCCGAAGTTGCGCGGGCATGAACTGATAGACGGTTTTATTAAAGAGCAAGAAGAGAGTGGGCAACCATTTGCCTTTGCTCCAAATGATGTTGATGAAGTTAAAGGAACGAGCAGTACGGACGTTTCTACGGTGGATTTGGACGATAGCTGTTTTACGGAAACCTTGGCCAAAATCTACATCAAACAGCAACGTTATGAGAAAGCTCTCGAAATAATTAGAAAATTAAGCTTGAATTATCCAAAAAAAAATGCTTACTTTGCAGGCCAAATTAAGGCATTGGAAGAATTGATTACTAACGCTAAATCAAAATAAAATGTTCTACGTATTATTAGTTATCTTAATGTTGATAGCCTCGGTGTTGATGTGCTTCATCGTGTTGATTCAGAATTCCAAAGGTGGAGGACTGGCTTCGGGCTTTTCGTCATCCAATCAAATAATGGGTGTCCGCAAGACAACCGACTTTCTTGAGAAAACCACATGGGGACTGGCCGCTTTTATGGTGATAATGAGCGTTGCCACGGCTTATGTGCTTCCTTCTGCATCGCACGAGGATAGTGTCATCATGGAACAGGCCCAGCAGGAAGAAGCTACGAATCCTTATAACTTGCCTGTAGGTACGACAGCTCCGGAGGCGGACGTTCCAGCCGCAGGGGCTGCGGATGCTAATTCTGAAGCAGCTCAATAATGGCAGTAAGATAATTCAAACGATTACGGGAAGCGGAATTGTTGCAAAAGCGACGTTGCACAATTCCGCTTCTTCTTTATTCGAATATAGAAACCTTTTAAACATAGTCTACTAATGGATACAAAAGAAAGAATCCAGCATACCTTGCGCGATTCGGCCGGGATACGTTGGATGGTTTTATTGTTCTTGGCTTTTGCCATGTTCTGTTCGTATATCTTCATGGATATACTCTCTCCCATAAAAGATTTGATGCAGTCCACACGTGGTTGGGATTCCACCGCGTTCGGGACTATGCAAGGTTCGGAGACGTTTTTGAATGTGTTTGTGTTTTTCCTGATCTTTGCCGGAATCATTTTGGACAAGATGGGGGTGCGCTTTACGGCGGTGCTATCGGGTGCGGTGATGCTGGTAGGCGCAACGATCAATTGGTATGCAGTAACGGAGGCTTTTCAAGGAAGCAGCCTGGAGGCATGGTTCACCAACAACCTGAATTACATTCCCGGTTTCGATGAGTTGGGCATTTCTCCTTTTTATGAAGGGATGCCGGCTTCTGCCAAGTTTGCGGCGGTAGGCTTTATGATATTCGGCTGTGGAGTGGAGATGGCGGGCATTACCGTGTCACGAGGCATCGTGAAGTGGTTCAAAGGGCGTGAGATGGCTCTCGCCATGGGGTCGGAGATGGCCTTGGCGCGTTTGGGAGTGGCTACTTGCATGATATTCTCGCCGATGTTTGCCAAGTGGGGAGGGGTGATCGACGTGTCCCGCTCTGTGGCATTCGGCGTGTTGCTGTTGCTGATAGCACTCATCATGTTCATTGTTTATTTCTTCATGGACAAGAAACTGGATGCACAGACCGGGGAAGCCGAGGAGAAAGACGACCCATTCAAGTTGAGAGACCTTGGACAAATCCTGTCGAGCAGCGGGTTCTGGCTGGTGGCTTTGCTGTGTGTACTTTATTATTCGGCCATTTTCCCCTTCCAGAAGTATGCCGTAAACATGTTGCAATGCAACCTTGTGTTTACCGAAGTGCCCGAAGATTCTTTTTGGGCTACAAACACGGTGACGGTAATACAATACGTCATCATGCTGGTAGTGGCAGCAGCAGCCTTTACCAGTAACTTCATGAAGCGGGCAAACCTGAAGTACGGCTTGCTTGTGCTGGCCGGTGTGGCCCTGGTTGTTTTCTGCTACATGGGCTATATGCGCCAAAGCGCGGAGACGGTGTTTGCCGTGTTCCCCTTGCTGGCCGTGGGCATCACGCCGATACTTGGAAACTATGTAGACCATAAAGGTAAGGCCGCTTCCATGTTGGTGCTGGGCTCGGTGCTTTTGGTATTCTGCCATCTGACGTTTGCATTCGTATTGCCCGGCTTGGAGGGTAGCCCCGTCTGGGGAATCCTTGTGGCTTATCTTACCATACTGGTGCTGGGAGCCAGCTTCTCGCTTGTGCCTGCCTCTTTGTGGCCGAGCGTGCCCAAGCTGGTCGATGCCAAAATAATCGGTAGTGCCTATGCGCTTATTTTCTGGATACAGAACATCGGTTTGTGGCTCTTCCCGCTGCTGATTGGCAAGGTGCTTGACAAGACAAACCCGCAATTGGTGGCCGACTTGGAGAATGGGCTGATTACGCCTGAACAGGCTGCGGTGTCGTACGACTACACGGCCCCGCTCGTCATGCTGGCCTGCCTTGGTGTAGCCGCTTTGGTGCTGGGCTTCGTGCTGAAAGTGGTAGACCGGAAAAAGGGCCTTGGCTTGGAAGAACCTAACATTAAAGACTAAGGCGCAGGCATGGCAGGGAAGGTGAACCTGTTTGATGCGGTGCCTGTGCGTGCCGGGCACGTGAAAACCGAATGGGAGGGCGAGTGCGTAGTGCTCGCTTTCCCACGCTTCAAACGGGCGTGGACGCGTCGCCTCTTTCTTCCAAAAGGCATGTCGCCCGACATCCATGTGCCGCTTGAGGAGCACGGCACCGCCGTGTGGCAGAGCATCGACGGGCAGCGCACCGTGCGTGATATTGTGGAACTGCTGGCCGGGCATTTCCAAGGCGAGGAGGGGTATGAATCGCGCATTGCCTCATACCTCTTGCAATTGCGGAAAGACGGTTTCATACGCCTGACCGTGGGTCATCCGACCACCTGAACCTGTTTGACGGAATGAAAGAACAACGCCCGTGCGTTCCTTTTTCTGGAGGAACGCACGGGCGTCTTTGTATCGTGAGGCGGGGGAGGAGAAACGTTCCCCGTGTTACCGCCTGGGTTTATCCTATTCCCGTTCTATCTTGAGCAGACCGCCGGTTGTGGTGTCGAACAAAACTTTGATGGTTGAGTTCTTGTTGAACAATACTGGTGCCAAATACTCTTTCGACCCGAACTGGGTGACGGGCAGTTCGCCTTCGAACAACATGCGGTTGTCACCTGTGGTCAATGTCACTTTCGCCTGGCCAGGCACGTTGTACACCACGCCTTCTTCTTTTTTCTTCCCGCCCTTTTGTGCTTCTTCGCTTAATGTCGGGGCGCGAAGGTCGCTGATGCTGATGTAATACGGTTCTCCGGCAAGGTCGTCGTTGTCCACTACTCCCAGTTTGCGTGAGAAGCGGAAAGCCACCTCGTCCGTCATCTCTTCCGGGACGATGCGCACGGTGAATGTCTGTTCCGTCTTAACGGTCCGTCCGGTGAACATGGCTGTCAATGCCTCTTCCTGCACATTCAGGTTGTCGAGCATCAGCTTCAGCTGCTCGCCGTCTTGCGGGGTGTTGTCGGCTTCGCCACGCAACAGGGCATTTTTGCTTTCGCGGATGTCGTATATCTCCTTGGCTACCAGTTCAGCCATTTTCGCTGTGGAGTTCGACAATAAGATTTCTTCGGTCAGAAATTGTCGCGGATCTACTTCCCGTTTGGCCGGACGACTTTTCTCTGCTTGTGCATCTTTTTTCTTTCCGCTGAACGGCATGTTGATGGAGCGCACTATGCCATCTTCGGTCAGCTCCATGAGCGGGGCGGTACTCTTGTCTTTCAGTTTCACGAAGTAAACGTTTTCCATGTCGGGCACGCCCACGCTGCGTACCTCCAGCTTGTCCAGCGTCCAGTACTCGGCGGCGTCGGGCGAGATGCCGTTCATGCGCAGGTAGCGTCCCGCATATTTGCAATATTCACCCGGCGTGTACTGGTGTTTCGTGGCATGCAGCACGATAGCGATTTCTGTCTTGGGCAGCATGTAGGTCACGCCGTATTCCTTGCCTTGCATGACCCCCACCGTGACTTCCGTCTGTGCGAATGCGGCGGTGCCGAGCAGCATGGCCGAAAATGCCAATAGGTTCTTCTTTTTCATATGATGAATGCGTTTTTGCAAACTTTGTCAAGAACAAAGGTAGCAAGTTATCTGTTGCGGCTGTCTTATTTATAGATTATTAACGCCTTCCGCCCGCTTCGCCCGTTATGGTGCGAACTGTATGCACACAGGCATGCTCAAGCGGATGTCGCGCTGCGTGTTTGTCAGTAGGCCGGTTTGCGGGCCGCGGCGGAACACCTGGATGACGTTGCCGTCGCGGCAGGCTGCGAGCAGGAATTTCCCGTTGGGCGTGATGGCGAAGTTGCGCGGGTGCGCGGCGGTGGGCTGGTAGCCCGCCGGGGCCAGCGTACCGTCTTTTTTGTCGACGGTGAATATGGCTATCCCGTCACCTTTCAAGCGGTTGCTGGCATAAAGGAAACGGCCGTCAGGGCTGAGGTGGATGTCCGCACTACCGCGTGCATGAAGGCTGTCGGCGACGATGGACTGTGTCTGCTCCAACTGCCCGTCGGCGTAGCGGAATGCCGTTACCATGCCCGAAAGTTCGTTGATGAGGTAGACGTGCCGCCCGTCGGGCGCAAAGGTCAGGTGGCGCGGGCCCGAACCGGGTTCCACTTCCGCTGCCGTGCCGTCGGCCAGCAGGCTGTCGCGCCCCTCCGTCAGACGGAAGCGGAGGATGCGGTCGGCGCTGAAGTCGCTGGCAAGCAGGTAACGCCCGTCGGGCGAGAAGGCTGTGCAATGCACGTGCGGGGTGATTTGCCTCACGCTGTCCACCCCATGCGCCTCGCCGAAGTATTGCGCCAGGCCGTGGCCTTTTACCTCCCCGTCGCCATGCAGGGGGAGGGCCGACAGGCTTCCGCCTATGTAGTTGGACGTGATGACGATGCGTCCGTTGGTCGATACGTGGCAAGGGGCGGCCCCGTGCGTAAGTACGGTGTTTTCGGGCTTCAGCTTTCCGCTCGATTTGTAGAACAGGAAGGTGCTGAGCGCGGCGGTGGAGTCGTTCATCTCGTTTACGGAATACACCCTGCGGCCGTCGGCCGAGAAGATGAGGAACGAGGGGTTCGGCGTCTCTACCGAGTCGAGTGCCAGGCATTCGCCGCTCTCCTGGTCGAAGCGGAAGGTGTAGATGCCCCGGCTCGTGCCGCCGGTGTAGGTGCCTACCGCCATGGTGAGTGGAGATTCCATGCCTTCTGTCGCAGGGCGGCATCCGTGGGCGGACAGTCCAAGTGCAATCATAAGGAATACAGGTAGTTTCATTGTTCAGTAGTTTGAGGAAAGGCGTCCTGGGTCTTGCCGTCGGCCGCCCGATGGACAAAGATAACACAATCTGCCGGTTCCTGTTTCCTGTAGCCCGTAAAACTTTTGTTTTAGAGGCTTCTGGGCGGTATATATGGCGGGTTTGGCCGCAACGTGTCGCGTCCGTACTCGGAACGCGTTGCGCTTGCGCTCGCAACATGTTGCGGCCATGCTCCGTACACGTTGCGAGCTTGTACTCAGTATGCTGTGCTTTAATCCGTTGATTGATAAGGACTTCTTCTTTCTTTCGTGTCCGGTCACGGGAGACGCATCCGCCCGGCCCCGCATACAATATTCCTGTGGAAATGTCACTTATCTCGAAAAACTTTCGTACTTTTGTCCCCAAATTGAGTGAATTATTGCGAACATGAATTTGAATGTGTTAGAACTGACCGAGCAGGAAATCATCCGCCGCAACAGCATGAATGAGCTCCGTGCCATGGGCATAGAGCCATATCCCGCAGCAGAGTATGTAACCAACGCTTTCTCCACCGACATAAAAGCCCGCTTCAAAGACGAGGACGAGCCGCGCCAGGTATCCATTGCCGGGCGCATGATGAGCCGCCGTGTCATGGGCAAAGCCTCTTTCGTAGAGCTACAAGACTCGAAGGGGCGTATACAAGTATACATCACCCGCGACGACATATGCCCCGGCGAGGACAAGGAGATGTACAATACCGTGTTCAAGCGTTTGCTCGATTTGGGCGACTTCATCGGGGTCGAGGGCTTCGTGTTCCGCACCCAGATGGGTGAAATCAGCGTCCATGCCAAGAAACTGACCGTGCTGGCCAAGAGTTTGAAGCCGCTGCCCGTGGTGAAATATAAGGACGGGGTGGCCTACGACTCGTTCGAAGATCCCGAACTGCGTTACCGCCAGCGCTATGTGGACCTCATTGTGAACGATGGCGTGAAGGAGACTTTCCTGAAACGCTCTAAAATAATCAGCACCATGCGTGCCGTGCTCGATGAGGCCGGCTATACCGAGGTGGAGACGCCCATTCTGCAATCCATTCCCGGAGGTGCCAGCGCACGTCCCTTCATCACACACCACAATTCGCTGGACATTGACCTCTACTTGCGCATTGCCACGGAACTTTACCTGAAGCGGCTCATCGTGGGCGGCTTCGAGGGCGTGTACGAAATCGGGAAGAACTTCCGCAACGAGGGAATGGACAAGAACCATAATCCCGAGTTCACCTGCATGGAGCTTTACGTGCAATATAAAGACTATAACTGGATGATGGGCTTCACCGAGAAGCTGCTGGAGCGCATCTGCATAGCTGTGAACGGTGGCACCGAAGTGGAAATAGACGGCAAGACCATCAGCTTCAAGGCTCCTTACCGCCGCTTGCCCATTCTGGACGCCATCAAGGAAAAGACTGGCTATGACCTCGACGGAAAGAGCGAGGACGAGATTCGCGCCATCTGCAAGGCCCTCAACATGGAGATTGACGATACCATGGGTAAAGGCAAGCTGATTGACGAAATCTTCGGCGAGTTCTGCGAGGGGACATTCATCCAGCCCACGTTCATCACCGACTATCCTGTCGAGATGTCGCCCCTCACCAAGATGCACCGCAGCAAGCCCGGCCTGACCGAACGCTTCGAGCTGATGGTGAACGGCAAGGAACTGGCCAATGCCTATAGCGAACTGAATGATCCCATCGACCAAGAAGAACGTTTCAAGGAACAACTCCGCCTGAGCGAAAAGGGTGACGACGAGGCCATGTTCATCGACCAGGACTTCCTCAAAGCCTTGCAATATGGTATGCCGCCCACATCGGGCATAGGTATCGGCATCGACCGTCTTACAATGCTCATGACCGGCAAGCCTTTCATACAGGAAGTGCTCTTCTTCCCGCAGATGCGCCCTGAAAAGGCAGCCCCGAAAGACGCGCCTGCTCGCTATATGGAGCTGGGCATTCCGCAAGACTGGGTGCCTGTAATCCAAAAAGCCGGGTATAATACGGTGGACAGCATGAAGGAGGTCAACCCGCAGAAGCTGCACATGGACATCTGCGGCATCAATAAGAAATACAAGCTGGAACTGACGAGTCCGAGCGTAGCCGACGTGCAGGCTTGGATTGAGAAGATAGGGAAATGAAACTACCGGGAAAGATAGCCATCATGGGCGGGGGAAGCTGGGCGACCGCCATTGCCAAAATGGTGATGATGAAAGCCGACACGCTGAATTGGTACATGCGGCGCGATGACCGTATTGCCGACTTCAAACGCCTTGGCCATAACCCCGCATACCTGACCGGTGTCAAGTTCGACACGAAGCGCATCAACTTCAGTTCCAACATCAACGATGTGGTACGTGAATCGGATACGCTCATATTCGTCACGCCCTCCCCGTATCTGAAGAGTCACTTGAAGAAGTTGAAGACGAAGATAAAGGACAAGTTCATCGTGACGGCCATCAAGGGCATCGTGCCGGATGACAACCTCATTGTGTCCGAATACCTGACGAAAGAGTACAACGTGCCTCCCGAGAACATAGCCGTCATTGCAGGCCCGTGCCATGCAGAGGAAGTGGCTCTTGAACGCCTGTCCTATCTCACCATAGCCTGTCCTGACATAAACAAGGCTACTTTGTTGGCAGGCCGCTTTGCCAACTCGTTCATTAAGACTTCGGTGAGCAACGACGTGGCGGGCATCGAGTATGGCTCGGTGCTCAAAAACGTATATGCCATTGCCGCCGGCATCTGCAACGGCATGAAGTATGGCGACAACTTCCAGGCCGTGCTGATGTCCAATGCCGTGCAGGAGATGAACCGCTTTCTGGAGACGGTGCATCCGCTGAACCGCAACGTGAGCGATTCTGCTTACTTGGGCGACCTGTTGGTGACGGGATACTCCAACTTCAGCCGTAATCGTACGTTCGGCTCCATGATAGGCAAAGGCTACTCAGTAAAAAGCGCTCAGATGGAGATGGAGATGATAGCGGAGGGATATTACGGGACAAAATGCATCAAAGAGATAAACAAACACTACCACGTGAACATGCCCATCGTGGATGCTGTGTATAACATCTTGTACGAACGCATCTCTCCTTCCATCGAGATAAAGCTGCTGACGGACTCGTTTCGTTAGGACTCTCCTTTTCGTGTAGAAGGTGCGGATAGCGTGGCAATGGAAGCAGTAGCAGAGAATGTAGGAAAAAGGATAGTAATATATAATAAGTATAACCAACATAGTTTCAAACCTTCCTTCCTTTAGTGGAAGGAGATGGGCGAGAGGCTTTTAAACATTAAGTGCCATGATTACTTTGAACATTGAAAAGACCTTAGGATTCATTTCCAAGGAAAACGTTCAGGCTTACGAGAACCGAGTTAAAGACGCAATGGATGCATTGGAAAACGGTACCGGGAAGGGGAACGACTTCTTGGGCTGGTTGCATCTGCCCTCATCCATTACGGCGGAACATATTGCCGAATTGAAGGCTGCCGCACAGACGTTGCGTGAGAATTGCGACGTAGTGGTAGTAGCCGGAATCGGAGGAAGTTATTTGGGTGCGCGTGCTGTGATAGAGGCTCTGTCTAACAGTTTCGCTTGGCTGCAAGAGAAAAAGGACTCTCCTGTCATCCTGTATGCCGGGCATAACATCGGTGAGGACTATCTTTATGAACTGACTGAATACCTGAAGGGGAAGAAGTTCGGTGTCATCAACATTTCCAAGTCCGGTACGACTACTGAGACTGCCTTGGCCTTCCGCCTCCTGAAGAAACAATGTGAAGACCAACGTGGTAAAGACGTGGCTCGCAAAGTCATTGTGGCCATCACCGATGCCAAGAAAGGCGCGGCCCGTATCACGGCGGACAAGGAGGGGTATAAGTCGTTTATTATTCCCGATAATGTGGGAGGACGTTTTTCTGTGTTGACGCCAGTAGGTTTGTTACCTATTGCTGTTGCAGGTTTCGATATAGAGAAGTTAATATCCGGCGCAGTAAGCATGGAAAAGGCGTGTGGCAAGGATGTGCCTTTTGCAGAAAACCCGGCTGCCATTTACGCAGCTACACGAAACGAGTTGTACAAGAACGGAAAGAAGATAGAGATACTCGTGAACTTCAATCCCAAATTGCATTATGTCAGCGAGTGGTGGAAGCAACTTTACGGTGAATCCGAAGGCAAGGAGCACAAAGGAATATTTCCTGCTTCGGTGGACTTTACTACCGATTTGCACTCCATGGGGCAATGGATTCAGGAAGGCGAACGTACCATATACGAAACGGTCATTTCCGTGGCGCATGCTAACTACAGCCTGCAAGTGCCCTCCGACGGAGAAAATCTGGATGGCCTGAATTTCTTGGCTGGCAAGCACGTGGACGAGGTAAACAAAATGGCTGAACTGGGTACGCAACTGGCCCATGTGGATGGTGGGGTACCCAACATGCGTATCGTTATCCCCGCCCTTAATGAGGAAAGTATCGGTGCGTTGCTTTACTTCTTCGAGAAGGCGTGTGGTATTAGCGGCTACTTGTTGGGTGTGAACCCTTTCAACCAGCCTGGTGTGGAAGCCTACAAGAAAAACATGTTTGCCCTGCTTGATAAGCCGGGTTATGAGGAGGAAAGCAAGGCTATTCGTGCAAGATTGTGATGCACAGTATCAAGTGATATGACAAACGAGGCGTGGCTCATAAACTCTGCGCCTCGTTTTTTTATCGCTTATCTTATTGCAATAAATGTTTGGAGCCCTTATTTACAGGGTGTTGTTTGTTGGAACAAAGAATGTAGTTTGTATGAATGTTATGAGTAATGTCGACATGTATCGTTCTTCCATTGCCCGCTTCTTGGAGGCACATGGCTGGGAAAGAATCCGCTTGCGTGCCGTCCTTTTCGACATGGATGGTGTGTTGTTCAACTCCATGCCTTACCATGCCGATGCCTGGCATAAGGTGATGGAACGCCACGGCCTGCACCTGAGCCGTGAGGAAGCCTACTTGCACGAGGGACGTACTGGTTCGTCCACCATCAATATCGTTTATCAGCGCCAGTTCGGGCGTGATGCCGATCCTGCTTTGGTGGAGAAGATTTACGCCGAGAAGAGTGCCGAGTTCAGCACGCACCCTGAGCCGGAACGTATGCTCGGTGCATGGGAGTTGTTGCAGAAGCTTCGTGCCGACGGTATTGTTCCTGTGTTGGTTACAGGTTCCGGGCAGCACTCCTTGTTCGACCGTTTGGCACATTGTTTTCCCGGCATGTTCGATAAGGAGCGTATGGTGACTGCTTTTGATGTAAAGTATGGTAAGCCCCATCCTGAACCATATCTTATGGGACTTGAGAAGGCCGGTGTCGCCCCGAACGAGGCCATTGTGGTGGAAAACGCCCCCATTGGTGTGCAAGCAGGCAAGGCGGCTGGAATTTTTACCGTGGCTGTCAATACCGGTCCGCTGGACGGGCAAGTGTTGCTCGATGCCGGAGCGGATTTGCTTTTCCCTTCCATGCAAGCTTTGTGTGACGGGTGGGAGGAGCTGCGTGGCACTTTTGCCCAGTCTTGATGACATTGGGCATGAAAAAGGCCGTTACCGAATTCTCACGAAACAGGTAACGGCCTTTTGCTATGGTTGAATCATAGCTGAATGAAGAAAAGCATTATTCTTCAGCCTGCTTTGATTCGAAGTCCTTGATGAGTTTCTCTTGCACGTCGCCCGGCACGAGTTCGTAGCTGGCAAACTTCATGATGAACGAGGCGCGTCCTCCGGTGAGCGAACTGAGTGCCGTGGAGTATGACGACATTTCTTTCAAGGGCACTTTGGCTTGTAGCTTTTCGTAGCCGGCTTCGCTGTTCATGCCCATTATCATGGCACGGCGTCCTTGCAGGTCGCTCATCACGTCGCCCATCTTGTCTGATGGAACGAATACTTCCACATCGTATATAGGCTCCAGAATCTTCGGGCCTGCGTTTTTGAACGCTTCGCTGAAGGCATTCCGGCCAGCCAACATGAACGATATTTCATTGGAGTCTACCGGGTGCATCTTGCCGTCGTAAACTATGACGCGCACGTCGCGTGCATATGAGCCGGTCAGCGGGCCTTGTTCCATGCGCGACATGATGCCTTTCAGGATGGCGGGCATGAAACGTGCATCGATGGCTCCACCCACTACGCAGTTGACGAAGACGAGCTTGCCGCCCCATTCCAAGGATACTTCTTCCGTGCCTTTGACGTTCATCTTGAACTCTTGCCCGTTGAACCTGTACGTGTCGGGGGCGGGCATGCCTTCGTAGTAAGGCTCTACGATGAGGTGTACTTCACCGAACTGGCCAGCACCGCCGGACTGTTTCTTATGGCGGTAGTCGGCACGGGCGGCCTTGGTGATGGTCTCACGGTAGGGGATGCGCGGCTCTTCGAACTTGATTTGCAGTTTTTCGTTGTTCTCCAAGCGCCACTTCAACGTGCGCAGGTGTAATTCGCCCTGTCCGTGCACAATGGTTTGCCGCAGTTCTTTCGACTGGTCTATCACCCATGTGGGGTCTTCTTCGTGCATGCGGTTCAGTATGGCCATCATTTTTTCCGTATCGGCTTCGTTGGCCGGCTTGATTGCACGGGAATACTTGGAGTTGGGGTATTTGATGAAATTGAAGCGGTTCTCCGCTCCCTTGCCGTTCAACGTGTTGCCGGTATGTACGTCCTTCAGCTTCACCGTGCAGCCTATGTCGCCGGCCACCATTTCTTCCACTTTGATGCGGTTGGCGCCTGCGCAGGCGTAGATTTGTGCTATGCGTTCTTTCGAACCACGGTCGGCGTTGGTGAAGTCGTCACCCTCGTGTACTTTGCCACTCATCACTTTGAAATATTGCACGTCGCCTATGTGCGGTTCCACGGCAGTCTTGAAGAAGTAGAGCGATGTGGGGCCGTTGGCATCGGGTTTTACCACTTCGCCGCGTGTGTTGTGCACGGGCGGCATTTCATCCACGAAAGGTACCACGTTGCCCAGGAACTCCATCAAGCGGCGCACACCCATGTCTTTTCCGGCGCAGACGCAGAACACGGGGAACATGCCGCGCGAGGCCAAGCCTTTGCGGATGCCTTCGCGCATCTCGTCTTCCGTCAGCGAGTCTTGTTCGAAGAACTTCTCCATCAGTCCCTCGTCGTGTTCGGCGGCAGCCTCCACCAATGCCTTGTGCAGGGCGGTGGCCTTTTCCATCTCCTCGGCAGGCACTTCTTCTATGGTCGGTGCTCCGCCTTCGGGTGCCCATGAGTACTTCTTCATAAGGAGCACGTCTATCAACGAGTTGAAGTTCGGGCCTGTGGCCAAGGGGTATTGTACGGGCACGACTTTCGAGCCATAGATGCTCTTCAGCTGCTCAAGCACCATGTCGTAGTCGCACTTCTCGTTGTCGAGCTGGTTGATGAGGAAGATGACCGGTTTTCCCAGCTTTTCGGTGTAGCGGAAGTGGTTTTGCGTGCCCACCTCCACGCCATACTGGCCGTTGAGCAGCAGTATGGCGGTGTCCGTCACGTTGAGTGCCGTGATGGCGGCCCCGACGAAGTCGTCGCTGCCCGGGCAGTCGATGATGTTCAGCTTCTTGCCGTTCCATTCCACGTGGAATACGGTCGAGAACACCGAGTAGCCATACTCCTGTTCTACTGGGAAATAGTCACTAACTGTGTTTTTGGCAGTAATCCTGCCACGGCGTTTTATAATACCACTCTCATAGAGCAGGGCTTCCGTGAGAGTGGTTTTTCCTGAACCGTCATTGCCGAGCAGGGCAATGTTTTTAATTTCGCTTGTCTGATATACTTTCATGATAGAGCAAGGTTTTAAGTGAATACTCTTGTTAAGCCGCGGCTGACAGCCGCTTTGTTTTGCGCCGCGCAAAATAGGAATTAATCGAAAGAAAAGCAATGCTTGATTATGTGTTACTAAACTATGTTATAAAACATGCAACCTCCTTTCTCCCTGTTTGACAGGCTTCTGGGGCAGTTATGCCGCGCTTTTGGACGCGACATGTTCGGAGCGCAAGCGCAACACGTTCCGAGCACGGGCGCAACATGTACGGAGCAAACGCGCAACGTGTTGCGGGCAAAGGCTGTGAAAAAACGCTTATTTCATGCAGCGGGTCTTGCAGTTATGAAAGATTTGCGTACCTTTGCCAATTGAATCATGACGGATGTCGCGCGCAGGTATGCGTGCCGCTTGCACGGGGGATTCCCTTGACAAGCCGGACGCGGGTCTGCGCAGGCCGATGTTTCTGACGGTTATCATCTTTGGGGTTGACTGGATTTGACAGCGGGCAGAAATGGTAGGTAAGCATGCAGTGCGTGGTGGATTGGCACTATAATCCCAGTCTTCAGAAGATTATCTGGCAACGAAAACTATGCTCTCGCTGCTTAATCGAAGTACAGTAGATTGACTTTATTTCCGTCAGAGTGGTGGAAACGAGATATCGATCAAAAGCCCTTGTTCCGAAGCGTTTGATAAAGCGGTGCAGCAAAATCGGGAATAGTTTCAGGTTCGTCTCGTGCTTGAAATGAATTTTTAGAGACTAAGGTTCAGGTTGGTGGCTCTGGTCTTG
>CALUGY010000004.1 GCA_944320295.1 uncultured Bacteroides sp. | reverse complement strand
GAACTTCAGCAGGCGATAGGCCTCGGCATATTCGGGACAGTTACGCGGCACGCTGTTCAGTATGGGCTCGGCGTGGTAGCGCAGCACGGCGAACTCGAACAGCAGGGCCGAGTTGAACATCACGTCGGCGTTCTCCTGGTAGGGGAATATCCACTTGTCCTCGCCCGCACGCACGCTGGGCCAGCGCGATATGGTGTCCTGCGCCGAGTAACCACGGTAGTTGTAGTCGCGTATGATGCGCCGCAGCAGGCGGTTGTCGGTGGTGGGAATCCAGTTGTGGTCGTCCAGCGAGATGGTAGTCAGGGCGGAGACGTATATCTTGTACTTGTTCTCCTTGGGAATCTGCGGCGTCAACTCCGGATTGAGGGCGTGTATGCCTTCCAAGATGAGGATAGTGTGGTCGTCTATGCGCAGGCGGTCGCCCTTGTACTCCTTGCGGCCGGTATTGAAGTTGTAGCGGGGCAACTCCACCTCCTCGCCGCGCAGCAGGGCCTGCAGCTGGTCGTTGAAGAGCTTCAGGTCGAGGGCGTAGAGCGACTCGTAGTCGTAGTCGCCGTTGGCATCGCGGGGCGTCTGTTCGCGGTCCACGAAGTAGTTGTCCAGCGATATGGGGTATGGCTTCAGCCCGTTGGTCATGAGCTGTATGGAGAGGCGCTTGCTGAAGGTGGTCTTCCCCGACGACGACGGGCCGGAGATGAGCACCAGCTTCACGCGCCCGCCTTCTTCCTCGCCCCGGCGGTAGATGTCGTCGGCTATCTGGGCTATCTTCTTCTCCTGCAAGGCCTCGGCCACGTTGATGAGGTCGGTGGCGTGCCCCTTCTCGCAGGCCAGGTTGAAGTCGCCCACGTTGCTCAGGCCCATGATGTAGCTCCAGCGCAGGTATTCCTTGAACACGTCGAGCATCTTTTCCTGCTTCACCACCTCCTCCAGCACGTCGGGATTCTCCTTGTTGGGGATGCGCAACAGCAGCCCATCGTAATACTTGATGACATCGAACAGGCGGATGAAGCCCGTGCTTGGCAGCAGGTTGCCGTAATAGTAGTCCACCGTGCCGCCCAGCGTATAATAATAGGTGTAGAGCGAGCCGGAGGTTTCGAGCAGGCGCACCTTGTCCTCCATGCCCCGCTCGCTGAACACGCGCACGGCCTCCGTGGTGTGGCACTCGGTGCGGTGGAAGGGGATATCCTCGGCAATGATTTCCTGCATGCGTTGCTTCAGCGCGGTGACATCGGCCAGTTCCAAGGGCCGTCCCAGGTCCAGCTTGCAGAAGTATCCCTTCGACACGGGATGCTCCACGTAGAGTTTTCCCTGCGGGAACAGCTCCGTCACGGCCTTGAACAGGATGAAACACAGGGAGCGCACGTAGGTACGCATGCCCGAAGGGTCGCGCACGTCGAGGAACTCCACGTCCTTGTTGTTATACACGCGGAAGTTCAGCCCCTCGGAGCGGTTATTCACCTTGGCGCTCACCACCGGATAGGGCATATCGAGCCCAAATCCCGAATAAATCTCCAAAAGACTGCTCCCGATGGGGAAATCTTTGCATTTATTATTATTTTTGCAACAGATTTGTAACATGTGTTTCATAAGGTCTCCTCGTTTACGGTTCGTAGCCCTTAAAGGTAGGCTTAATGCGGCACGCAGGCAAGTAACCTATTTATTAATTAAAGATGGACTATTCTTTTTATGATTTGTTAAAGCTGCTCGGCTCGTTGGCCCTGTTTCTGTACGGCATGAAAATCATGAGCGAGGGGCTTCAGAAGTTCGCGGGCGACCGGCTGCGCAAGATTCTGACCGTAATGACCACCAACCGCGTGACGGGCGTACTGACGGGCATGCTCATCACGGCGCTCATCCAGTCATCCTCCGCCACCACGGTCATGGTGGTAAGCTTTGTCAACGCGGGGCTGCTCACGCTGTCGCAGTCCATAGGCGTCATCATGGGGGCGAACATCGGTACCACGGTGACGGCATGGATCATCTCGGCCCTGGGTTTCCAAGTGGACATCGCCGCCTTCGCGCTGCCGTTGCTGGCCTTCGGCATCCCCCTGCTGTTCTCGCAAAAGAGCCAGCGCAAGTCCATTGGCGAGTTCATCTTCGGCTTCTCGTTCCTGTTCATGGGCCTGTCCATGCTGCAAAGCAACGCGCCCGACCTTGAAGCCAACCCCGACATGCTGGCCTTCGTGCAGAACTATACCGACATGGGCTTCGCCTCCGTGCTGCTGTTCGTGCTCATCGGTACCATACTCACCATGATTGTGCAGGCATCGGCGGCCACCATGGCCATCACCCTCATCATGTGCGCCAACGGCTGGATAAGCTTCGAGCTGGGCGCGGCCCTGGTGCTGGGCGAGAATATTGGTACCACCATCACGGCCAACCTGGCGGCCCTGACGGGCAACACGCAGGCCCGGCGCGCGGCCTTGGCCCACTTGGTGTTCAACGTGTTCGGCGTCATGTGGGTGCTGTGCTTGTTCCCCTTCTTCACCGGCGCGGTGTCGTGGTTCGTGGAAAACGTGATGGGCATCACGGAGATGTCCGTGGCCGTACCCTTCAAGTTGTCGGCCTTCCACACGGCGTTTAACGTGTGCAACGTGCTGGTGCTCATATGGTTCGTCAAGTTCATAGAACGCACGGTGTGCGCCCTCATCCCGCAGCGTGAGCAAGACGAGGAGTACCGCCTGCGCTTCATCACGGGCGGCATGCTCTCCACGGCCGAGCTGTCCATCGTGCAGGCCAGCAAGGAGATGCACCTCTATGCCGAGCGCACACACCGCATGTTCGGCCTGGTGCGCGAACTGCTGCATACGGAGAAGGATGACGACTTCAACAAGCTGTTCAGCCGGATAGAGAAGTACGAGAACATCAGCGACAGGATGGAGCTTGAGATAGCCAACTACCTGAACCAGGTGTCCGAAGGCCGCCTCAGCTCGGAGAGCAAGCTGCAGATACGCGTCATGCTGCGCGAGGTGAGCGAAATAGAGAGCATAGGCGACAGCTGCTACAACCTGGCCCGCACCATCAACCGCAAGCGGCAGGTCAACGAAGACTTCACGCAGGAGCAGTACGAGCACATACACACCATGATGCGGCTCGTGGACGAGGCGCTGGCGCAGATGATTGTCGTCATCGAGCACAGCGACCGCCAAGAGGACGACGCCAACAAGTCGTTCAACCTGGAGAACGAGATAAACAACTACCGCAACCAGCTGAAGAACCAGAACATCACCGACGTGAACAACAAGCTCTACGACTACCAGATGGGCGTGTTCTACATGGACATCGTGGCCGAGTGCGAAAAGCTGGGCGACTACGTGGTGAACGTGGTGGAAGCCAGCAGCGACATGAAGGAGAAGAAGGGCTGAGGCCTTTCGCCACCCTGCCCCGCCGGCCACACGCGCAACACGCTGCGCCTCACGTGGAGAGCACGATGGCCCGCACGCGGTCGAAGCGGCAACGGCGCAGGTCGTCGGGCGGGATGAGGAAGTCGAGCACGCCGAAGTCCATGAAGTTCAGGTTGAAGTCCGGCCCGGCGAACGAATCCACCTGGAGCAGGATGAGCCGGTCCTCGAACGGCGGGTCCCACGTCTCCCACGGGCGGTGTGTGGGCGGGGCCAGTAGCATGTGTTCCTCGGACAGGGGCGGCACGCTGTGGGCAAAGTCCACCCGCATTTCGGCGGGATTCCAAGGCTCGTCGTCGTCATCGAGCAGCACCACCTCGTCCATGTCGTCCGTCACGGGGAAGTAGAGCACCCGCACCGCGTCCTCCGGGCTGACGCTGCCGCCTATGCAATCGTCCGTGTCGTAATAACCCAGGTAACAGTCTATCTTGGCGAAGAAGGACAGCAGCCCCCGGTGCGGCAACAGGCCGTCCGTGTCGAAAGGGGCCGCGTCCGCCAGATTGATTTGGCAGACAAAAAGATAGGGATATTCGTCGCCCCCGTCGTCCGTGTACATGGGATAGCCGAAGCCCTTGGGCAGGGCGGGATTCCCCCAGAAGCGGGAGGCGCAGGTGCCGAGCTTGCCGGACGGCACGGAAAGGGTCAGGTGGATGGGTGTCATATCGTTTCGTGTTAATCTTCTTCAATAATCTGTTCCGGTTCCCAGATGCGGTCCATCAGGCGGCGGGCCTCGGCCACACCATTTTCAGCGGCGTCGGCCAGCAGGTCGTAGTAGCGGTCCATGTCGTCCATGAACGTGGCGGGGTCGTTGTTCACGGCGGCGGTCTCCATCCACTCCCAGGCCAGCGTCTTGTCGGGAGCCAGGCAACCCAGCCCTATACCTTCGAGCAGCACCAGGCGGAACAGCCCCGGACGGACAATGACGCAGGTGGCCCAGTTGTTCGACGCCTCCAGCAGGGCCTTGAGCGGGTAAGCCTCTATCATGCCCCCGGCTATCGCCCGGTCGAGCAGGCGCAACGCCCGTTCTTCCAGCCGGGTGGTGGCCGGGTAGACGGAACGGAACTCCTTTTCGTGCTCGCGGCTCACGCGGAGCACCACGTCGAGCGCCTGGTAGTATAGCGGTATCACCCAGTATTCCAGGGTGAGCGTCACCTCGTCCACGCTCAGCATGGGGTTGTCCACCAGGAAAGGCCCCACGGTCGTCTTCCCGCCGATGTCCAAGGCAAGTTCCTCGTCTCCCCAGCGCAGGCGGATGTGCGTTTCGGACACGTCCAGCACCTTCATCCGTCCGCATCCCAGCTCCCGGCAGTCTACCGTCCGGCCCGTGCGCAAGTCTTTGTAAGGCACCAGGAGCTTCTCCTCGTAGCCCCCGGCCACGGACATGTCGCGCGTGCGGTGCACGGCCACCAGCTTCAGCTCGATGGGCGGGGTGTCGTCCGCGTCGTCATCCGGAGGGGTGGCGGTTTCGGCAGGGCGCGCATGGCTGTCCAGGTATTGCAGGTCGGCCACGCAACCCGTCAGTATGCCGCGCACGGTATCGGCATCCGTCTCGTCCATCTCGTATATCTCCTGCGCCAGGTTGAAGCGTTTCCCGACGTCGAGCAGCAGCGGGTCGTCCGCAATGTCCCTCCGTTCCGCGAAACCGCGCAGCTCGGTCGGGAGGCATTCGAGGATGAAGAACCACGGCGTCGCGGCATTGTCCGGGTTTCCGGCCATGCGACGGATGTAGTCGTAGATGTGCGCCAGGTGTTCGTCGGCGGTACTGACGGACTGCCCGTCTATGTCGCAGCAATATTTGCCTGCGGGGATATGGTCTGCAAGGGTCATGGCACACAGGGTTGTTTAGTCGAACATCACACCGGGGTTCATCTGGGCGGGGCACATCCAGTCGATGCCGCGCCGCCTCAGCACATCGGCCTTCACGCTCCAGTATTCAAAGCAGAAGCCCATGCGCCGGGGCACCCACCTCAGGCGGAGGCTGCACTCCCGCTCCACGTCGTAAACGGCATTCTCCCACTCCGGCGTGCGCTCCACGGGGTCGAACTTCAGGTGGCAGCCATACTTCCGGCAATATTCCTCCATGGGCAGGGAAAAGTCCGTGAAGTCGCGCAGCTGCTGCAGCTTGCGGTTGTTGTCCCCGTTGTCCGGGTCGAGGGCCTGCATGTACGCGCGCACCTCCATGCAGAAGCGGGGCGTGGAGGTCTCGACCATCTGGTCGAGCATCTGCCCCAGCAGGGCGGCCTTGTCGGCCGGGGTGTCGAACTCGCCCTCCACGGTGGGGGGCAGGGACTGCATCAGGGCGAACGCCTGCTTTCCCAGGGGGATGTTTTTCCACATCGCGCCGAAGGTGTTGTAGTTCTTCACCATGGCCTTGAACAGCCTCGCGAGTTCTTTGATGGTCGATTTCATGGCTTTTCCGTTTTAATCCGACATGAGGCCGGGACTTCCCGTTTCCCGGTGGCTAAAGTTACGCATTTTTGCCATACGGCGTAGCGGTTTCGCAGGAAATTTTACGCACGGGCAAGCGGCACGCACACGGAGGCCGCCCGCAATGCGTCGGGAGCGGGGGCGCGACATGTCCGGAGCGGGGGCGCAACGCGTCGCGGGGCAAATCCGTAATCGGGGTACATCCTCCCGAAATACGGGTACACGCCCTTCGGGAATATCCCGCTACTTTTGCAGCGTCGGTCCACGGCGGATGCCGCAACGGCAACGCAAGCGTCCGCGGGCTTCCCGCCGGCCGCGTCCGGCAAGTTACGACCCAAAACATCAACAAGCACCATGCAACTCATCAGCAACCAAGAATTCGGAGGCGAACGGCCGCTGTTCGGCTCGCACGACCTCCACCTGGACCACGTGACCATACGCGCCGGCGAATCGGCCATCAAGGAGTGCAGCAACATCATCGCCACCAACTGCCGCTTCGAGGGCAACTACCCCTTCTGGCACGTGCACGGCTTCCGCATCGAGAACTGCCACTTCGACGTGGGCGGACGCTCGGCCCTGTGTTACAGCGACCACCTCGTGATGAAGGACACGGTGATAGACGCGCCCAAGATGTTCCGCGAAATGGACGACATCGACATCGAAAACGTCCGCATGAACGATGCCGACGAGGTGTTCTGGCGCTGCAACCGCATCCGCGTCAAGAACCTGACGCTGCACCAGGGCACCTACCCCTTCATGTTCAGCCGCGACATCCACGTCGACGGGCTGCAGAGCGACAGCAAGTATGTGTTCCAGTATGCGAAGGACGTGGAGATACACCACGCCCGCATCACCACCAAAGACGCCTTCTGGGAGGTGGAAAACGTCACCATCTACGACTCCGAGCTGGACGGCGAGTACCTGGGCTGGCACTCCAGGAACCTCCGGTTGGTGAACTGCCACATCTCCGGCGAACAACCGCTGTGCTACGCGCACGGCCTGGTGCTGGAGAACTGCACCTTCGACGCGGCCTGCGACCGCGCCTTCGAGTACTCCACCGTGCAGGCCGACATCCGCGGCAGCATCACCCACATCAAGAACCCCCTGTCCGGCAGCATCGTGGCCGACCACATCGGTTCCGTCACGCTGGACGAGCACATCAAGGCCCCGGCCGACTGCGTGATACGCGAACGCGGCACCGCACATTGACCCCTTGGAGGACAAGGCTTCCCCTGCCCCGCCCCGCTACGTGCACAGGCTCAGCAGGTAGCGGCCCGGCTGGCGTATCTTGCCCCGGCTGTCGCGCAGCGTGTAGAACCCCCTCCACACGGGGTGGCCTATGACGCCGAAGCCCGACTTCAGGATGATGGCATACTGCTCCTGTGCCGGGATGCGGTGCTGCCGCAGGTTGCAGAGCAGGCCGTCGTAGTTGCGCGGCACGCCGTCGTCGGGCGGCACCAGTCGGCGTATGTCGTCCTCGCTCCACTCGTGGCGCGGCGGTTTGGCGGGTTTCCCCTGCGCCACGGCGGCGGACGATGGTGCCGCACGGGCCACGCCTCCGGCCCCATCCCCCGAAACACCCTCCCCGGCGGCCTCCGTGGCCGCCCCTCCGGTTCCACCGCTTCCGGGGGAACCACAGAAGAGGGGGTTTGCTGTGCTATGCTGTGCTGTGCTTTGTGGGGCGGATGCAACATTTTGCCCCGCTCTGCGTGCATTATTGTCTACATCATGCATACCATCGGGCGCGGCGGGCTCCTGCTCCGCCTCCCCGTCCGGTAGCAGGCGGAAACGCGGGTCTATGGCCGCCGTCTTGCGCCGCTTGGCGCAGAACAGGTACTGCCGCTGTATCTCGGCCGACGTGAGGATGCCGTGCTCCCTGAGCAGCGCGGCGTCAAACAGGCCGTAGTCCGCCGCCACGCCCAGTATGCGGCGCACGTCGTCCGCCGCGTGGCCATATAGCAAGGCGGCCAGGTCTTCGTAGAAAAATTCATCGGCCCTTACATAATACCCCTCGCCGCCGTATATGCACGACAGCGCGGCCATGAGCACGCAAAAGGCCGTGTCGCCCTCCTGCTTCATGAGGCGACGCACCAGGCGGTTTTGCATGAAGTCCGTGTCCAGGGGGAAGTAGTCCAGCCCCTGTTTCTTTATCCGTGCCATAAGTCCGTGTCTTTTAATTGGTTTTCAAATTGAATACTTCCCGCCCTGGCTCCCGGTGGCAGGGCGTCGGGCGTGCAACCGTCGGCCAAGGCCTCCTCCTGGGCCAGCCGGCGGCGTTTGCGCAGCACGCTTTCGCGCACCACGAGGCACGCGTGGCGGATGAGGGCCATGCGGCGTTCGGGGTCGGCCTCGTTGGTAATGAGCGGGCGCGCGGCGGCGGCCCGCGTCCCGAGGCTCCGGTTCATGTAGCGCAGGGTGCGCGAAGCCCGCCTGCACTCCTTACAATAACTGTCTAACCAGCCTTTTACGCGATTTGTCACGCTGAATTCCTCTCTCGGCAGCAACCTGTGGCAACAGCCGCAGCGCCGCAATGGATGTTCGTTGTGTGTCTCCATACGTTTCATGGTTTTTAAGTCGTTATTCTTCCCGACACGTTGCGGGCGTGCTCCGTACGCGTTGCGCTTGCGCCCGGAACATGTCGCGTCCGCGGGCCGTACAGGTCTGCTTCCCGGACGCGGCGTGCGGCGGGAAGGACAGGCTGCGGGGCGCGTCGCGCTTGCCTCGCGCGGGGGTGTATATTTTCTATATTTAAATCAAACGCTTCTTTTTGTCGGGGCAAATATAGGGATATTTTCACCAAACGTGCAAGAAATGCCCGAAAAATATTTTCCACGCAAAAAAATCGCCCACTATGGTACAAAACGGGCACGCCGGTTTGCACACTATAGAAACACACCCTATCTTTGCAGCGTGATTAAGCTTAACACGAGAGATAAAACGTAACATTATTATTAACCTTTAAAACACAACGATTATGCCAGTAATTTACAAACCCAAGCGCTCGACCATAGCAAACAAGTCGGGCAAGAAACTGTACCATCCCGCCGTAGTGCTGACGGGCAACGTGGACACCGAACGCATCGCCGAGGAGATAGCCGAACTCTCGTCCCTCTCCAAGGGCGACACGAAGAACGTGATTGACAACCTGGTAATTGTGGTGCGCCGCCACCTGCAAGGCTCCGAGAGCGTGACGCTCGACGGCTTCGGCAGCTTCCGCTACACCATGAAGACGGTGAAGGGCGGCGTGGAGGCCGCCGAGGACGTAAGTGCCTCGCAGTCACAGCTGATGGTGCGCTTCGTCCCCGCCTCCAGCCGCAACCCGGACGGCAGCATGGCCACCCGCTCCCTGGTGACCGGAGCACGCTGCGTGCGCTTCGACCACATGGAGGAGGTGCCCGCCGAGCCGGGAAATGAGGGCGGCACGGGCCAGGGCGGCCAGGGCGGCGGAGAGGGGACGCTGGGGTAAGCAAAGCCTCTCCTGGCCTCTCCCCCTGCCCCTCCCCCGTAGGGAGGGGAGAAGCAAGCGAGGGGAAGCCCCACCCCGGCCCTCCCCCGAGGGGAGGGAATGGCGAGCAGGGAGCGTCCCCGGACTGAGAATCAATAACTTTAGTATTAACCAAAGGGAGCCTCAGCCCCCCTACATGGCCCCAAAGCACCCTTTCGCCCTGCCCCCCCTCCCTTTGGGGGAGGGGCCGGGGGAGAGGCCTTCCCCCTCCCCTTCGGGGGAGGGAGGGGTGGGGCTCTTAAAAACACACAATCACCATGGAAGCAAAGAAGAAGTCCCTGTGGGACACCATCCTGAAGGTGGCCATCGCCGTGCTGTCGGCCGTTGCCGGCGCGCTGGGCATGAACGCCATGAACTAAGCAAGAGGGGAGGGACGGGAGCCGGGGTTCCCGGGCGCCCTCCCCCTCCCTTATCAACAGAAATCATACAAAGCATTTATTAACCGTAAAACCGTTATCAATATGAAAACCATGTACAAAATCATAGCGACCCTGGTGCTATGCCTTGCCGCATCGCAAGGAGCATACGGGCAAAACGGGGAGGATATGAACAACCATCTCCGTACACGATTGAGCGAGTACGTCCCCACCTTTCCGGAAGTGGCGGGAATGCAACTTTATGGCGACATCCCGGTAAGCGAATACACAGGCACGCCGGACATCTCCATACCTCTTTATACCTTGAAAACAGGCAGCATCGAGCTGCCCATCACCCTGAGCTACCATGCGGGCGGGTTGAAAGTGTCGCAAGAAGCCAGTTGGGCCGGCCTGGGCTGGAACCTGCTGGCAGGCGGCAGCATCGACCTGATTCCGGCAGGAAACGTGGACGACCTGAGCGGGACATATGCCACGTGGGAGGACTGGGAGAACCTGAAACACAATTGGAATAATCATGGCGCAGATACTGCGGCTATTCGCGTGGGTACAGAAGAGATTATGAACTTGTGGGGATATGAGCTCTTCGACCCGGACAATTGCAATACTCCCAACCGCATCATCAACGAAGGACTCATAGGGCGTGGAGAACGTGACGTATACGAGGTGACGTTACCCAACGGGCGTTCGTTCAAGTATTTTCTTCATCCCCGGAACCAATCTCCCACCATCATAGGTGAGCGGTGTTATTTCCAAATCGCGCACAGGCAGGACAAGGTGACGGTAGTGGACGATTCGGGTACGACATTCGTCTTCGAACCGTTCGCGTACATAAGCAACATTCCGAAGACATACCTGCTGACGGGAATGTCAGATGTGTCCGGGCATTCCATCACCTTTACTTATACCAAGGTAAACACGTATGCCATCCCTGCAATGAACGAATATTATTCCACAGGCAACCCGCCACCGGGAGAATACCTTAGCCGCGACTTTACTTACGGTGTCAACACATCATGTTACTTGAACACGATAGGAACTCAGACGGAGGAAGTAACTTTCACCTTGGGGAGCCGGGAGGACTTATATCCCGGCACTACCGGCCGCCTGACCAATATGAAAGTAACTTCCAAGTTGGACGGGAAGACTGTCTGCCAATACCGTTTCGACCACGGTTATTTCGAAGCCCCGCAGAATGCACCAGGTGGGAACTACTTGTCTGCCACAGAATGCAAACTGCCTAACGACATCCCGGAAGAGGTGCTGCGCAAGCGCTTGAAGCTGCTCTCCGTGACCCGCATGAACGGTACGAACGCAGGGGACAAACATTCATTCGCGTACAACGAGGAAAAGCAACTGCCCTACAAAACTTCCTTTGCCCAAGACTATTGGGGGTATTATAACGGCGAGGAAAACTATTCCACATTGACGGGCTACATGCATACGTTGATACCGCCTCTTAAGGGTTCGGAGGAAGACGGCGACCCACAGTTTGTCACAGCCATACGCAACAGCAGCCGGGAAAACATTACCGCCTGCATACTGAAAAAGATAACCTACCCCACGGGCGGCACAGCGGAGTTCGAGTTCGAACCACATACCTTAGGCACAGGTGGAAGTCTCGTTTCCACGGAAGACTTGAAAGCCCACGGTCCGCAAACTATCGCGGCTAATACGGTAAACAACAATGCCGAACTGATGGAACCGGTCAAGATATTTACTATCGCCTACAAGCAAACGGTAACTTTGGAGGCGACGGTCAACTTCCCAGACTATGAAGTGGGCGATATAATCGGTTCGGGAGCTTCCATACACCGGAACGGGCCGGGAAACGTGCTTATAAAAGAGTTCAAAGTAACAGCACAGAACACGGAAAATCACCGTTACCATGTGGTGGAATCGTTCACGCTGGAGCCGGGCGAATACCGGCTGGCGAGCACGCTCAACCGTAATGTCACGGACCAAAGATATTCGGCACGAAACGCCAGCAGCGCGAGCTTGACCTACCACACGGAAGGTAACCTGGAGGGACTACAGAGTATAGGCTGCGGAGTACGCATCAAGGAAATCACCTTGCGCGACAAGGACGGGACATTGCTGGAAAGTACGGCTTATTCATATGAAGAAGGCTGTTTGATGCACCCCGTCGTATATCACGAAGACTTCCAGATCCGTCGAGGATGGCTGGAAGAATCCGACCCGGAAAGCGGGCTGCAGAGGGGACATTGGGAGAACCGAGACTTCCGCCGCTATTACACACAGACACAGCCAATCCCGGCATCCTCTCCCTTCGGGCATACCGTTGGTTATGGCAAGGTAACCAAGCTGCGCACATCGGAAGAAACAGGCAAGGAAGTGTTCGAGTTCGGCAACACGTCCGCCGAGGTTTTCGACATCACGCTCGAGACCTTTCCGCCGAACTGCAACGGAAAAGTCCTGAAGCATAGCATTTATGACAAGGATGAGAACCTGCTGTGGGAAGGCGTATACAATTATGAAGCATGCAATATATGGAAAGAACTGGTAAACATCCGCGTCAAAGACAACTACATAGGCCCTACAAATGCATATACAATACCGGCAGTAAATGTGAATATCAACGGAAAATGGTACACAATAGCCAACTCGCTTGCCTACCACGGCCGTTTCGAAATCGCGCTGTATCCCAATTGCGCCTACGACGTGCAGTTGCTGTCCTCCACCGAGACGGACTACCGGGACGGAACGCCGTTGCAGACGGTAAAAAGCTACACGTACAACAAGTGGAACAAGCTGGCCGGCCGCACCTCTTCCACCAGCCGTGGGGAGATAGTGACCGAGCAATACCAGTATGCCGCTGAGGCATCATCATATCCGTCAGATTTTAAAAACAATAACTTATTGGATGCCCTGTATCAATATAAGAGGACAGAGGATAACTGCACTTATTGCCTAAAAAACGAGTATGCCGGAGCGTCCCGGAACTTCGTCCTGTTGTCGAGCACGGAAGATGACACGTTCCACCCTATGCTCCGGACGTTCAGTTACAAGTACGATGACCGTTGTAATCCCGTGGAGGAACTCGGCCCGGACGGCCTGCCCGTCACCGTGCTGTGGGGGTATGACTACTCGCAGCCCGTGGCACGCATCATGGGCGCGACGTATGAGGCGGTCAAGGCGGAGGTCGGGGAAAACGCCCTCGCGGCCCTGTGCTCCGCCGCGCAGCCGGACGCGGCGACATTGGGCGGCCTGAAAGCCTTGTTCCCGGATTGCTTAGTGACCACCTGGCTGCACGAACCATCGTTCGGCGTGAAGGAGGAG
>CALUGY010000003.1 GCA_944320295.1 uncultured Bacteroides sp. | reverse complement strand
TTGCAGCCTTTCTCCCCCTGCTTTTTCTACTTCTCATCGGAATTGTCAGGAACCCTATTTGGAGTTATGTTTTGGCGGCGATTATCTTTTGCTATTTCCATGCCATTTACCGATACGCCAATGTGCCGGGACTGAGCGGCATCCTTGATATCGTATTATTTCTATGTCTTCTTATCCTGTTGGTCAATACCGCTTACGACCACTCTGCCGTCCCTTGGATGAATGCGGTGAACGCGCTGACCATCACTTATGTCATTTGGATGCTGTACTGCATATTCAGCTTGATAAGTCCCTATACAGAACTACATAATCCATTAACCCACCGGGAAGTCTTTGTTGCAGTTCCATTAACATACGTGCTGTCTTCTATTTTTATGTGCACGACCAAACGTTTGCGAATGACATTGTTTTTATTAGGCTTGTTCATTATTACGATTGCCATAAAAGCGGCTATCCAGAAATATCGTTGGTTTGATGCGGCCGAAACACGTTACCTTGTGGAAACCAACTCATGGACTACCCACTTGTTACCTACTGGAGTCCGTTATTTTTCATTATATAGCGATGCCGGCAGTTTTGGTCCGGGCATGGCGATGTTTACCCTCATTTTTGGTTTACTTGCCTTCATCGCGAAACGATTCCCAATAAGAATCTTCTGCCTGCTTATAGCTGCTTTGGCATGTTTTGGCATGTTTCTATCCGGAACCCGTGGAGCTATAGTCGTTCCTTTCGGAGGCTTATTGCTTTATACACTCATCAGCCGAAATCTCAGATTGATGTTGGCATCCGTTTTTGTGGGGAGTTTAGTATTCGTTTTTTTCTATTTTACAGATTTTGGCGAAGGGAACTCTTATATCAGCCGTATGCGTACCGCTTTCCGCCCGATGGAAGATGCTTCTTTCAACGTGCGTTTGATTAATCAGAGTGCCATGGCTTATTATTTACGTGATAAGCCATTAGGGGTTGGCGTTGGCGGATGGTTACTTGATGAACAGAACTTAGTCAGTAACAATCAACGGCTACTTCCCGGAGATTCTTACTATGTCAATATTTGGATTCAAAATGGCATTATTGGTCTTTGCCTCTATATCAGTATTTTAGCTTTTATCCTGATACATTCTTGCTACCTCTTGATGTTCCGCATCAAGAATGACCAGCTTCGCCTAATCCTTGCCGCGCTTCTTTGCGGTGTGTTTGGGATGTGGTTGAGCGGCTATGTAGGACGTGGCATGGGTACGCAACCCAACCAGTTCCTTATCGCCATGTTTTTAGCCTTTGTCCTCAACGGGCCTTATATGGACAAGCAGCTCCGGAAAGACGAAATACTTATTTGATAACCAATTATATTCAGTGATATGGACAAGTTTTTTGCAATATTCGACCCCGACTGGTGGCTCAGTGGAAACAACAGTGCGCTGGAGATCGCCGATGCCATCCTTTTCCTGCTATTGCTCATAGCGGTCATTTATGTGTTGGTTTATGCCATCGCTTCCTTGGCGCGTTACCGTAACCCCTACCCGCCCACCAAGAGGCAAAACCGCTTCTTGGTCCTGTTCTCGGTGTTGCGCAACGGCAAGCAGGTCATCGAGTCTATCAATTATCTCTTGGACACTCAGGAGTATCCGCGCGACAAGTACGACATCGCGGTCGCCGCTACCCAATTGGATGAAGAGGACCTGACGACCTTGCTGCAGATGCCGGTCACCATCGTGGTGCCTGACAAGGACAACTGTACCAAGACGTATGCTATCCAGCAAGTCATGGAACGCTATTCGCCTAAGGAATATGATGCCGTCGTGTTGTTCAACTCCGACAACCGGGTGACGCCCAACGCCTTACAGTTGCTCAACAATGCCTATTACACCGGATGTGACGCCATACAGGGACACCGTATGACCGAGAATTTGGACAACCCCCTGGCTGTACTCAGCGCCACCATGGAAGAATTCAACAACCGGTTGTTCCGTAAGGCACATACCAAGTTAGGCTTCTCCTCCGCCCTGATAGGTTCCGGCATGATGTTCGACTTCGAGATGTTCCACCGCATCGCTCCCCGCTTAAAGGGAGACGATCTCGCCTCCGCCATCGAAATCGAGCTGTTGCGCGAGAACACTTATACCGAATACATGGAGGAAATCGTCTGCTATTGCAAGAAGACGGAAGACCCCAGCCAGTACTCCCGCCGACGCCAACGGTGGATCAGCCTTCAGATACGGAACACGTGGAAGGCCTTTTGGCAATTCCCTTTGGCGTTCCTGCAAGGCAAGTGGGACTTGTGCGAGAAGCTGCTGCAATGGCTGATGCCTTCACGCATCATGTTAGCGGTATATGTCATACTCTGCACCATCGCCTTTACCTATCTCGACTGGACGCTATCCCTCAAATGGTATATCCTGGACGCTGTCCTGTTGCTCGCTTTCCTCATGGCCATGCCGGACGGTGAAATCAGTAGACGGTTCTGGAAATCGTTCTGGTCCATCCCCGGCGCACTCCTCAAATCGGTGTTCAGTGGGGGGAAGAAAGAGAAACAATGAAGATAGCCATTGAAGCCCAGCGGATATTCCGGGGTGACAAGCACGGTATGGATTTCGTCATTCTGGAAGTACTGCGCGAGTTGCAACGCCTGGACACCGCGAACCAATACTTTGTATTCGTGGCTCCCGGTCCTGACCGTTGCCTCTCGTCCACATCCAACATGCAGGTCGTTGAGCTGCCTTGTCCCACTTATCCGCTGTGGGAACAGTTTGCCCTGCCCCGTGCCGTCACACGTATGGGAG
>CALUGY010000002.1 GCA_944320295.1 uncultured Bacteroides sp. | reverse complement strand
ACGTGACCGTTGAAAATGACGGTACAAGCAACGCCTGGGCCGGCGGTATAGTGGGAATGAACGGAACTGGCACTCTCATTGCCTGTTATGCCGCGGGCAACGTCAGCGGTAACATTGTAGGCGGCGCGGTGGGAGTAAACTATGCCAACGTGACCGCCTGCTACTGGAGCGGCCTCCCCGAAAATGACAACGGTGGAGCCACGAAGGTAGATGGCACAACCATTACCTGGCAGAACGCCGTTGATGCCATGAACACCGCCTTGCAGAGTGCAGGTTCAGAGTGGCGTTACGAACTCACCGGAAAGCTGCCTACGCTGACGAAACAATAACCCCAAACACCAAACATCATGAAGCGATATGCAATTCACCGCTTTCTATCCGCTATTTTGTTGGATTATTCCGGCGAAAAGTCGTACTTTTGCGCCGGATATGAGTAGGATAATGGCCATAGACTACGGGCGCAAACGGACGGGTATCGCCGTGAGCGACCCCCTGCAACTGATAGCCAACGGGCTGACCACCGTGCCTACGGGCCAGCTGCTGCAGTTCGTCATGGACTATGCGGCCCGCGAACCGCTGGAGCGCATCGTGGTGGGCCTGCCCAAGCAGATGAACAACGAGCCGTCGGAAAGCATGAAGTACATCGAACCCTTCGTGCGCTCCCTGCGCCGTCGCCTGCCCGCCGTGCCGGTGGAGTACGTGGACGAACGCTTCACCTCCGTACTGGCCCACCGTGCCATGCTCGAAGCCGGGCTGAAGAAGAAGGAGCGGCAGAACAAGGCCCTGGTGGACGAGATGAGCGCCACCATCATCCTGCAGACGTATCTGGAAAACAGACGTTATCAGTAATAAATACAGTCGATTATGATACTACCTATTTATGTATACGGCCAGCCCGTGCTGCGCGAGGTGGCCGAAGACATCCCGGCGGACTACCCCAACCTGAAGGAACTCATCAGCAACATGTTCGAGACCATGGACCATGTCGAAGGCGTGGGCCTGGCCGCCCCGCAGGTGGGCCTGCCCATCCGCGTGGTGGTGATAAACCTCGACGTGCTTTCCGACGACCTGCCGGAGTAAAAGGGCTTCCTCAAGGCCTACATCAACGCCCACATATTGGAAGTGGGCGGCGAGCTGGAGTCCATGGAAGAAGGCTGCCTGAGCCTGCCCGGCATCCACGAAACGGTGAAGCGCGGCAACAAAATCCGCGTGAAATACCTGGACGAGAACCTGGAGGCGCACGAAGAGGTGGTGGAAGGCTATCTGGCCCGCGTGATGCAGCATGAGTTCGACCACCTGGACGGGAAAGTCTTCGTAGACCACATCTCCCCCCTGCGCAAGCAGATGATAAAGGGCAAGCTGAACGCCCTGCTGAAAGGAAAGGCGCATTGCAACTACAAGGTGAAGACCGTGCGTAAGTAACTGCGTGCGGCAGAGCGTGTAAAAGGCACAAAAAATATAAAAAGTGTCCCGCTAGCCTTTCATACTGCCCAAAAAGCATTACTTTTGTTCCGCTTGTGGCATAAGGCGGGCAAAGGCCGTCCGTATGTCTTCCAGGTTATCATTATTAATATGAGAGTGACGACGATGAAAAGAATAATGCTGCTGGCGCTTTTCGTGTGGCCTGCATGGGCGTTCGCCCAAATCAATACGGAGCGAGTCATGACCATCGCCCGCAATGCGTTATACTTTGAAGACTATGTGCTTTCCATCCAATACTTCAATCAGGTAATCAATGCGAAGCCCTACTTGTTCGAGCCTTATTTCTTCCGCGCCTTGGCCAAGATAAACCTTGAGGACTATCCGGGTGCGGAGGCGGACTGCGATGCCACCATCCAGCGGAACCCGTTTGTGGTGGGTGCCTATCAGGTGCGGGGCTTGGCCCGCATCCGCCAGCATAAGTTCGATGGCGCGATAGAAGACTACCGCACCGCGCTGAAGTATGACCCGGAGAACCTCGTGCTCTGGCACAACCTTTCGCTGTGCCACATGCAGAAAGAGGACTATGAGGCGGCCAAGGACGACTTGAACTCCCTGCTGAAGATATCGCCCCGCTACATGCCAGCCTATCTGATGCGCGGGGAAGTGTCGCTGAAGCAGAACGACACGATACAAGCCCTGCGCGACTTCGACAAAGCCATAGAGATTGAACCTTACGAGCCGGACGGCTGGGGGGCAAAGGCCATCGTGCTCCTGCAACAGGAGAAGTTCAAAGACGCGGAAGACAATCTGGACCGTGCCATACGCTTGAGTGCCCGGAATGCCGGCTATTATATAAACCGCGCCTTGGCCCGTTTCCACCAGAATAACCTGCGTGGCGCCATGCGGGACTATGACGTGGCGCTCGACATTGACCCGAACAACTTCTTGGGGCACTACAACCGTGGCTTGCTTCGTGGGCAGGTGGGCGACGACAACCGCGCCATTGAAGACTTCGACTTCGTGCTGCAAATAGAGCCGGACAACATGATGGCTGCGTTCAACCGTGGCCTGTTGCGTGCTCAGACCGGCGATTATTTTGGTGCCATTGACGACTATTCCAAGGTGATAGAAGAGTATCCCAATTTTACTACCGGCTACTATTGCCGTGCGGAAGCCCGTAAGAAGGTGGGCGATATGAAGGGGGCGGAAGAGGACGAATTCAAGATAATGCAGATGCAGCTCGACCAGCGGAACAACGCATCCTCTGCAAGCTCTAACGCCAACGACATGGCGGACAATAGCGATGCCTCCGCGGACAAAGGAAAGACGCGCAAGAAGTCGGACAAGAATGTGGAGAACTATCGCAAGATTGTGATTGCGGACGATTCGGAGATGGGGCAGCAATATGAGAGCGACTACCGTGGGCGGGTACAGAACAAGAATGTGGTAATCAAGCTTGAGCCGATGTTTGCGTTGAGTTATTATGAGAAGTACAGCGAAATAAAACATGCCGTGCACTATCATAAGTTCATAGACGAACTTAACCAGTCCAAAGCCTTTCCCAGTCCGTTACGCATTACCAATATGGAGGCTCCGCTGACAGAAGAACAGGTACGTACTCACTTCGACTTGATTAATGTACACACATCGGACATCGTGCAGGACGAGACGAATGCCCGGAAGCGTTTCATCCGTGGGCTGGATTTCTATCTGGTGCAGGACTTTGCCAGTTCCATAGACGACTTCACACAGAGTATTTTGCTGGATTCGTCCTTCTTCCCGGCTTATTTCATGCGGGCTTTGGTCCGTTATAAGGACTTGGAGTACAAAAAGTCGCAAGCCGCGTTGGATGGCTCGGACGTGCCTGTGGCCGTTTCGGATAAGCAAAAGAAAGACGGGGTGACTTCTATGGATTATGAGATGGTAAAGAACGATTTGGACAAGGTGATCCAATTGGCCCCGGACTTTGTCTATGCTTACTACAACCGGGGTAATGTGATGTCGCTTTTGAAAGATTATCGTGCGGCATTGGTGGATTATGACAAAGCCATCGAATTGAATCCTGAATTTGCAGAGGCTTACTTCAACCGCGGCTTGACCCACATTTTCTTGGGTAACAACAAGCAGGGCATATTAGACTTGAGCAAGGCGGGAGAATTGGGGGTTGTTTCTGCATACAATGTCATAAAACGCTTTACGGCTCAGCCTGAGTGATAATTTCCCTGCTAAAAGTAGAATATCAATGAATAAATCGCTAATTTTGCGGCTCGAATAAACGAAATACACATTATATTATTATGATAAAGATTACGTTTCCAGACGGCTCAGTTCGCGAATATAACGAAGGAGTAACGGGATTACAGATAGCGGAAAGCATCAGTTCCCGATTGGCACAGGATGTATTGGCTTGTGGGGTAAATGGCGAAACCTATGATTTGGGGCGTCCCATTATGGAGGATGCGGAAGTCATACTTTATAAATGGGAGGATGAGCAAGGCAAGCATACTTTCTGGCATACAAGTGCCCACCTGTTGGCAGAAGCTTTGCAGGAACTTTATCCGGGCATTCAGTTCGGTATAGGGCCGGCTATTGAGAATGGCTTTTATTATGATGTGGATCCGGGTGAAACGACTATTAAAGAAGCCGACCTTCCCGCCATTGAAAAGAAAATGATGGAGCTGGCTGCCAAGAAAGAGGCAGTAGTAAGACAAGATATAGCCAAGGCCGATGCTTTGAAAATGTTTGGCGACCGTGGTGAAACGTATAAGTGCGAACTGATTTCAGAACTGGAGGACGGGCATATCACGACTTACACGCAAGGTGCTTTTACTGATTTGTGCCGTGGTCCGCACTTGTTGACGACGGCTCCCATCAAAGCTATCAAGTTGACATCGGTAGCTGGTGCTTATTGGCGTGGTCGTGAAGACCGCAAGATGATGACGCGTATTTATGGTATTACGTTCCCGAAGAAGAAAATGCTGGACGAATACCTCGCCCTGTTGGAAGAGGCCAAAAAGCGCGACCATCGTAAGATAGGCAAGGAAATGGATTTGTTCATGTTTTCCGACACGGTAGGTAAAGGATTACCCATGTGGTTGCCGAAAGGTGCGGCTTTGCGCATTCGCCTGCAGGAGTTCCTACGCCGTATTCAGGCGCGTTATGACTATCAGGAAGTAATGTGTCCCCCTATAGGCAATAAGTTGCTTTATATTACCTCCGGTCATTATGCCAAGTATGGGAAAGATTCCTTCCAGCCCATTCATACGCCGGAAGAGGGTGAGGAATACTTCTTGAAGCCGATGAATTGCCCCCATCATTGCATGATTTACAAGAATTCTCCTCGTTCGTACAAAGATCTGCCGTTGCGTATTGCCGAGTTCGGTACGGTATGCCGTTATGAGCAGAGTGGGGAGTTGCATGGCTTGACTCGTGTGCGTAGCTTTACTCAGGACGATGCACATATATTTTGTCGCCCGGATCAGGTGAAAGACGAGTTCTTGCGTGTGATGGATATCATTTCTATCGTTTTCCAGTCAATGGACTTCGAGAATTTTGAAGCTCAAATATCTTTGCGCGACAAAGTAGATAGGGAAAAATACATAGGAAGTGATGAGAATTGGGAAAAGGCTGAACAGGCTATCGTAGAGGCTTGTGCAGAGAAAGGTCTGAAAGCTAAGATAGAATATGGAGAAGCCGCATTCTATGGCCCCAAACTCGACTTCATGGTGAAGGATGCCATCGGTCGTCGTTGGCAGTTGGGTACGATTCAAGTGGACTACAATTTGCCAGAGCGCTTCCAGTTGGAATATACGGGTGCCGACAACCAGAAGCACCGTCCGGTTATGATTCACCGTGCTCCTTTCGGTTCTATGGAGCGTTTTGTTGCCGTGCTCATCGAACATACGGCTGGGAAGTTCCCATTGTGGCTCACTCCGGATCAAGTGGCTATCCTGCCTATTAGCGAGAAGTTCAATGACTATGCAAACGAGGTGAAGGATGCTTTGAAGAAGTATGATATTCGTGCTATTGTAGACGAGCGTAATGAGAAGATAGGCCGTAAGATTCGCGATAATGAAATGAAGCGTATTCCTTATATGCTTATTGTGGGAGAGAAAGAAGCGGAAAACAAAGAAGTTTCGGTGCGTAAGCAAGGCGAAGGCGATCAAGGCTCGATGAAATTTGAAGATTTCGCCAAAAAAGTGAGCGAGGAAGTCCAAAGTATGATAAATAAGTGGTAACTTTGCGCCCAATTGCGATGTTATATCTCTAATGGCGCAACTTATAAAGTAAGACTTGTATAATAAGAATAAGGAAAACAGGAAGTAAACGTATTTGATGAAAAACGATAGTTTGAAAGGGCAACATCGGATTAACGAACAGATCCGTGCCAAAGAAGTCCGTATTGTGGGCGATGAAATGGAATCTAAAGTCTATCCGATAGCTCAAGCTTTGAGGCTAGCTGAAGAACGTGACGCAGATCTCGTGGAAATCTCCCCGAATGCGCAGCCTCCTGTGTGCCGCATTATAGATTATTCAAAGTTCCTTTATCAGTTGAAGAAACGACAGAAGGAGCAAAAAGCAAAGCAAGTCAAGGTAAATGTAAAGGAAATCCGTTTCGGTCCCCAGACGGATGACCACGACTATAACTTCAAGCTGAAGCACGCAAAAGGTTTTCTGGAAGATGGTGATAAGGTAAAAGCTTATGTGTTTTTCAAGGGACGTTCCATCTTGTTTAAGGAACAGGGCGAGGTTTTGTTGCTTCGCTTTGCCAATGACTTGGAAGATTATGCCAAGGTAGATCAGATGCCTGTCTTAGAGGGAAAACGGATGACTATACAGCTTTCGCCTAAGAAGTCTACAGGTTCGAAGAAGAATGCAACGGTATCTTCTAAACCAGCTCCAGCCCCTAAGTCTGAACAACCGTCGGAAGCGAAAGAAGATACACTAACAGACTAACAGAATAAGAAATGTGTAGCGCCTTTTGGTATAGTGCGTTACCATATAATTAATAATTTAAAAACAAATAAGATGCCAAAGATCAAGACTAACTCCGGTGCCAAAAAAAGATTCGTTCTTACCGGAACAGGTAAAATCAAGAGAAAGCACGCTTTTCACAGTCACATTCTGACGAAAAAGACTAAGAAGCAAAAAAGAAACTTGTGTCATGCGACGTTGGTAGATGCTGCAAACGTACGTCAAGTGAAAGAGCTCTTAGTATTGAGATAAAAGCGCGTCTGAAAGTATTCAAAGTTATTATTAACCGAATGATTTAGCTTGAAGTCCACTACCTGATATCGGGAGCGGCGCTAACATTCACAAATAAGTAAAACTATGCCAAGATCAGTAAATCATGTTGCTTCAAGAGCAAGAAGAAAGAAAATCCTGAAATTAACAAGAGGTTATTTCGGTGCAAGGAAGAACGTTTGGACCGTTGCCAAGAATACTTGGGAAAAGGGTCTGACATATGCCTATCGCGACCGTAAGAATAAGAAGCGTAACTTCCGTGCATTGTGGATTCAACGTATTAACGCTGCCGCACGTTTGGAAGGCATGTCTTATTCCCAGCTGATGGGTGCTTTGCACAAGGCCGGTATCGAAATCAACCGTAAGGTGTTGGCCGATTTGGCAATGAACCATCCTGAGGCATTCAAGGCTATTGTGGCGAAGGTGAAGGCTGCTTAAGCGTCATTTTAAGCTTAGTATACATGAAGGTGCTAATCTGCTATGGATTAGCACCTTTTTATTTTGCTCGTACGGTACTAGAAGGTTGCGCGCTAAATTTCTTTGAAAGATATAGCGGTTTTTCTTGTTTTTCACATATGAATGTATTATTTTTGTTGAGAGAAAAACAGCCGCATTGATTGGATCGGGAAACTCATCAATTTATATGAAATACCGAGACAAGCTTCGCTTCTCAATGGCGGGCC
>CALUGY010000001.1 GCA_944320295.1 uncultured Bacteroides sp. | reverse complement strand
TATTTTGCGCCGGCTTGGATGTGAGCCTGAGCCTTCTCTTGGGTCAGGAACAAACCGGTAGATTCTACTACGTATTCGGCTTCTACTTCGTTCCATTTCAGGTCGGCGGGGTTCTTTTCTGCAGTTACGCGGATTGCCTTGCCGTTTACGATCAGCTTGCTGTTTTCAACGTCAGCTTCGATGGTGCCGTCGAATTGGCCGTGCATTGTGTCATACTTCAGCATGTAAGCCAAGTAGTCTACCGGGCAAAGGTCGTTAATACCAACGATTTGGATATCGTTTCTTGTTTGAGCTGCGCGGAAAACGAAACGTCCGATACGTCCGAATCCATTAATACCTACTTTGATCATAACTTTAAAGATTTATAGTGTTTAAAAATCAGTTGCTTGCGTATGTATTGTCGACTTTCTTTTCGAAATGCGCTGCAAAAGTAAGAATTTGTTTTTATATTTGTACTCAAAGCCTCAATTAAATTAGTTAAAATTATGGGAAAGACTTCATTCTTGCAAGACTTTAAGGCGTTTGCCATGAAAGGGAACGTGATTGACATGGCTGTCGGTGTGATTATCGGCGGCGCGTTCGGAAAAATCGTATCGTCCATCGTGGCGGATGTCATTATGCCTCCTATCGGCTTGCTGGTGGGCGGAGTGAACTTTACAGACCTGAAGCTGGTGCTGAAGCCTGCACAGGTGGTGGACGGGCAGGAAGTTGCCGCCGTGACGCTTAACTACGGGAACTTCCTGCAAGTTACGTTCGACTTCCTCATCATTGCCTTTTCCGTTTTCCTGTTTGTACGCCTGCTCTCCAAGCTGAGCCGCAAGAAAGCCGAGCCTGCTGCTCCCGCCGCACCTCCCGCCCCCAGCAAGGAAGAGGTGTTGCTGACGGAGATTCGCGACCTGCTGAAAGAGAAGAAGTAAGCTGCCATTTCGTTTGCTTGCCGTTGAAATGCCGTTGTCCCCGTGCCGCGTAAGTTCGCGGGACGGGGAAGGCTGTCCGTGTGCTTGTTCCATGGGACGTTTTGTGCTTGCGGACGCAACGTGTTGCGCTTGTGCCCGGAACGCGTTGCGTCCGTACTCGGAACATGTCGCGTCCGTGTCCGGAACATGTCGCGCCGGGGGCGATTATTTTTCCTGCCCATATGCCGGACATGTTTTTGTTTCTTCTTATATTTGCACCTTCAAACATTCACTTACAAAGAGATTCTTATGCAAGAGAAAATCATTATTCTTGACTTCGGGTCGCAGACTACGCAACTCATCGGCCGCCGTTTGCGCGAGCTGAATGTCTATTGCGAGATTGTGCCTTATAACAAGTTCCCGCACGGTGATGAAAGCGTGAAGGGAGTCATCCTTTCGGGCAGTCCTTTCTCTGTGTACGATGAGAGCGCGTTCAAGGTGGACTTGAGCGGCATCCGTGGCCGTTATCCTATCCTGGGCATCTGCTATGGCGCACAGTTCATTTCCTACAGCAACGGGGGGCGCGTGGAGCCTGCCGGAAGCCGTGAGTACGGCCGTGCCCACTTGAGCGAGTTCGACCGCGGCAACCTCCTGTTCCATGGCGTGCGTCCCAACACGCAGGTGTGGATGAGCCATGGCGACACCATCACCGCCGTGCCCGAGGGCTTCAAGATCATAGCCTCCACCGACAAGGTGCGCATTGCCGCCTACCAGGCTGAAGGCGAACCGCTGTGGGGCGTGCAGTTCCATCCGGAAGTGTTCCACAGCGAAGACGGCACGCAGATGCTGAAGAACTTCGTGGTGGAGGCCTGCGGATGCCACCAGACGTGGAGCCCGGCATCGTTCGTGGACACCACGGTGGCCGAACTGAAGGAACAGATAGGCAACGACCGCGTCATCCTGGGCCTGAGCGGGGGCGTGGATTCGTCCGTGGCCGCCGTATTGCTGAACCGCGCCATAGGCAAGAACCTGACATGCATCTTCGTAGACCACGGCCTGCTGCGCAAGGACGAGTTCAAGAACGTGCTGCACGACTACGAGTGCCTGGGCCTGAACGTCATCGGCGTGGACGCTTCGGAAAAGTTCTTCAAGGACTTGGAGGGCGTGACCGACCCGGAGAAGAAACGCAAAATCATAGGCCGCGACTTCGTGGAGGTGTTCAATGCCGAGGCACACAAGATAACCGACGCCCGCTGGCTGGCGCAGGGCACCATCTACCCCGACCGCATCGAGAGCCTCAACATCACCGGTAAAGTCATCAAGAGCCACCACAACGTGGGCGGGCTTCCGGAGGAGATGAACCTCAAGCTGTGCGAGCCGCTGAAGTGGCTCTTCAAGGACGAGGTGCGCCGCGTGGGCCGCGAGCTGGGCATACCGGAACACCTCATCGGCCGGCACCCGTTCCCCGGGCCGGGCTTGGCGGTACGCATCCTGGGCGACATCACCCGGGAGAAGGTGCGCATATTGCAAGACGCCGACGACATTTTCATCCGCGGCCTGTGGGACTGGAAGGTGAAGGATGCCGATGGCCGTGAGACGTGCCTCTACCACCAGGTGTGGCAGGCAGGCGTCATCCTGCTGCCCGTGCAGAGCGTGGGCGTGATGGGCGACGAACGCACCTACGAGCGTGCCGTGGCCCTGCGTGCCGTGACCAGCACCGACGCCATGACCGCCGACTGGGCACACTTGCCCTACGAGTTCCTGGCCAAGGTGTCGAACGATATTATTAATAAGGTGAAGGGCGTGAACCGCGTCTGCTACGACATTTCGTCCAAGCCGCCTTCGACCATCGAGTGGGAGTAACCCCCCGCCCATGGCATGACGCAAGCGCCGCAAGCTCCGGATGTCCGGGCCTGCGGCGCTTGTTTTGTTTCAGCCCTGGGATGTATCCTCGGCCTTTTGGTCCTTCAGCTCCACCCACTCCAGCCGCTTGTACAGCATGGGGCGCTTCGTGACCTGGTTGCGCTGGCCCCGGCTGTATTCGGGGATGAAGCGCACCTTCGGCGTTATCATGTCCGCCGTCAGCTCCTCGGGCGTGTCCGTGCCTTTGCCCCGCGTCTGGCAGGTGAGGTAAAAGGTACCTATGCCTTTCAGCTTCACCGTGCGCCCTGCGGCCATCAGCCGGCCCAGCACGTCGCCCAGCTCCACCAGCACGGCGTAGGTGTCTGAGCGGCTCACGGTGGAGCGTGCGGACAGTTCGTCGGCCACGTCGTCTATCGTGGCGGGGGGCAGCATGCTCACGGCCAGGGGGTGCCATTTGCCGTCGCTCAGTTTCTTCTTCTTGAAAAATGCCATGTCTTTCCTCCTTCTTTATGATGTTTTCCCGGCGGCTTGCCGCAGCTTCCGCGCTGGCTTCTCCCCGCCGGCCTTCTGTCTTGTCATGGCAAAGGTGGCGCCTTTGCCTATCATCAATGCCACTCTTGGTCACCAAAGGTGGCACCTTTGCCATGACTCTTCGCAAAGGTATGGCTTTCTTTCCGCTTGGCCAAGGGTGGCGGGGCGGTATTTCGTCCGTTCCTCCCTCCGGGCGGCTCACCGCTTCCGTGCCAGCCGTGGGAACATCTTTCGGAAACGCACCAGGTAGGTTGTGATGTTGCCTCCCGCTATGACCAGCGTGACGGCCACGATAATCATGGCCAGGCCGAGGCATTCCCTTCCGGTAAGGACTTCACCGAACACGGTGACGCCGAAGATGATGGCCGTCACCGGTTCCAGCGCGCCCAGGATGGCCGTGGGGGTGGAGCCGATGTACTGGATGGCGCTGGTGGTGCAGAGGAAGGAGATGGCGGTAGGGAATACGGCCAGGGCTATGAGATTGCCCCAAAGGTACCACTTGTCGGGCAAAGTCAGTTCGCTGCCGAAGCACAGCCGTGCGACGAACAAGGCCACGCCGAACACCAACACGTAGAACGTCACCTTCAGCGTGGCTATCTCCCGCAGTCCCGGCCGGTTGACTCCCACGATGTAGATGGCGTAGGACAGGGCGGAGACGAACACCAGCAGGGTTCCCCTTGTGCTGAGCGTGGCTCCCTCGCCGTTCTGGTAGAGCAGCCCGATGCCTCCCAAAGCCAGCAGGATGCAGACGGAGGTTTGTATGCTGACCTTTTCGTGGTAGATGCCGGCCATGAGCAGGGCCACCATGATGGGGTAGACGAAGAGCAGCGTGGAGGCTATGCCCGCGTCCATGTAGTTGTAGCTTTGGAACAGCGTGAGCGAGGACAGGGCCACCAAGATGCCCAGCACGGCAAGCGGAAGCACGTCCCTGCGCGTGATGCGGAAGTTGCGGCCGCGTCCCTTTATCATGGCGGCCAGCAGCGGTATGGCCAGCAGGTAGCGGAAAAACAATACTGAGTCGGGGTTCATGCCCGCCTTGTACAGGGGCAGGGCAAACAGGGGATTCATGCCGTATGTGGCCGCGGCTATCACGGCCAGGGCGTAACCTTTGGCTTTCGTATTCATGTAATATGGTTTGTAAGGGTTTGTGCGCGGCGTGCTATCCTTTCGGGGGGAATGCGGCGGCTATCTTCTCCAGTTGCGGAATTTCCACTTCTCCCCGCCGCATGGACAGCCAGCCTTTCTCCTGCATGGCTTTCAGCACCGTGGACACGGACGTGCGGTTGCAGCCCACTATGCCGGCCAGCTCCTTCATGTGGATTTTGAGCAGCTTCGGGCCGCACGGGCGTTCGGCGTGCAGCAGCATGAAGGCGGCGATGCGCTCTTCCAGCGTGCCGGTGCAGGAGCGCCACAGGCGTTCGTACAGCTGCTGGGCGCGGTTGCTCACCATGTTCATGT